>WLDE01000170.1 GCA_009704985.1 Actinomycetota bacterium
ACGAGCCTGCTGTTCATCACCCACGACCTCGGCGTGGTCCGCCAGGTGACCGAGCGGGTGCTGGTGTTGCACCGCGGTGCGGTGGTGGAGGAAGGTGCCACCGACGCGGTACTCGACCGTCCCACGCACGAGTACACCCAGCGGCTGGTCGCCTCGATGCCGCGTGTCGGAGGGGACTGGCTCACATGAGCGGCCCGGTGGAGCGAGAGTTGCGGCTGGACCTGCTGCCCGAACTGGGCAGCACGTGGTGCCGCGACGTGGGCGAGGCCGGACGGCGGCCGGCGCTGGTGCTGCTGCACGGCGGCCCGGGGTACAACAGCGCATACCTCCGCCGGTTCGAGCAGTTCGCACACACCGGCCGCCGCGTGGTGCGCTACGACCAGATCGGCGGCGGGCGGTCGGCGGTGGCCGACGAGCACTACGCACCCGGCACGTTCAGCGTCGACGTGTTCCGCCGCGAACTGGCGGAGTTGCGCCGCGAGCTGGGCCTGACCGAGGTGGTGCTGGTGGGGCAGTCGTGGGGCTGCATGCTGGCGCTCGAGCACGTGCTCGCCGGCGCCGAGGGTGTGCGCGGGCTGGTGCTCATGAGCGGCTTGGCGAGCATCGAGGAGTGGAACGCCGAGACGCTGCGGTTGCGCAGCGAACTGCCTGCCGATGTGGTGGCCGTGCTCGAGGCCGAGGAGGCCGCCGGGCGAGTGGGCAGCCCGGCGTTCAAGGAGGCGTATGCCGTGTGGGAGCGCACGCACGTGCTGCGCATGGACGACCCACCGCCCTGGGAGGCCGAGGCGTTGGCGCTCTTCGAGCACGACAGCCGGGTGTACGACCTCCTCACCGGTGGCGCCGAGTTCCCCACCGGCGGCACGATGAACGAGCTGCAGGACTGGGACGTTCGGCCACGGCTGCACGAGGTGCGCGTGCCCACCCTGTTGTTGTCGGGCCGGTACGACGAGGCCACGCCCGCGGTGATGTCGACGCTGCACCGCGGCATCGCCGGCTCCGAATGGCACGTGCTCGAGGAGAGCTCGCACAGCTGCCATACCGAACAAGAAGCCCTCACGATGCTGCTGGTGGCAGACTTCTTGGCTCGTATCGAGACGAGGACCGGATGACACGTAAGCGGCGCACACGTGAAGAGACCCGAGCACTCCTCCACGACGCCGCTCTCCGCGTGGTGCTGGCCCGGTCGAACGGCGATCGGAGCGCCTCGACGAACCCGCTGGCCGGAATCCGGATCACCGATGCGCTGGAGGAGGTGAACCGGTACCTGCGCGAGCACGACCCGAACGCCACCGAGATGACCACCGGCGCCGTCTACAACATCTGGCCGAGCCAGGAGGACTTCCAGGCGGCGATGCTCGACTTCGTGATGGTGTCGTCCGGTCTGCCCCAGATCGAGCGGGTGCGCGCCGCGCTCGCCGAGGGGCTGGCCGAGGGACTCGACTGGCGCGAGCTCGTCGCGCGGTGCTTCGGAGTCGACTTCGACGTGAGCTTCGAGGAACCGAGCATGTTCTTGATGATCGGCGTGTCGGCGCTGGCCTCGCCGCAGCGGGTGGCCGAGTCCAACGAGGAGGGCAACCGCGCCTACATGGCCGAGACCGGACGGATCCTGCGGCGCATCATCCGCCACGGCGGCCGGCGCATGGCGCCAGGCCGCTCGATGGAGGATCTCGTCTGGGCGATCGAGGCGATCGAGGTCGGCTACCTCATCCGCCGCCGCACGAATCCCGAGGTGACCGCTCGCACGGCGCGTGGCCGCACGGTCGTGCAGGACGCGATCATCGGACTCGTGGAGCAGTTCACCGTCGAGGCGAGGTGACGGCTGCTCGGTGCGACGTCGAGACCGATCTCACCGCTCCGACAGCTCCGACAGGTCCGACAGGCCCGACGGACCCGGCACGTGGGGCAGGAGACGCCGCACACGCTCGGCGAGGGCCGAGCCCAGGCGGCGGTGGTCGTCGACGTCGAGATGCACCAGATCGGGCCCGCTCGTGGGCGTGGCCGAGCCCGCGTCGAAGGCGTGCAGACCAGCTGCCCGTGCGACGCGCTGCACCGCCGGAGCCAGCTCGCGCGATGCCCGCCACACGGCCGGCCATCCCGGCAGGTCAGGCCCGGCGACGCCACCGCCGCCGAGCGGCGGCGGGCAGACCAGGAGCGCCTGCGGCACCCGGCCCGGCGTGAACGCGGCGGCACCGCGCACCAACGCCTCCGCCACGTCGACACATGCCTGCGCGATCGCCTCGGGAGGACGCGGCGGGACGATGGCGAGGTCGTTCGTCCCCAGCATCACGATCACCAGGTCCAGCGGCGACTGACTCAGTCCGGCCGCTTCGGCATGCTGCAGACCGTTCAGGGCTGACGGCGCGACACCGCCGACCACGGGCAGGTCGGTGTCGGCATCGAGGTCGGTGCGGCGGCCGGGGATCGCGTCCACCAGCACCTGCACCCCGCTGCCGAGCACGTCCTGCAGGATCCCGGGCCAGCGCACCGTGTCCGGGAGACGCGACGGGTCACCCGTGTCGGGGTCCGAGACGAAGCCCCACGTGTTCGAGTCACCGAAGGCGAGCACGCGCTGCGGGAGCGACCAGGGAACCTCGACCATGTCAGAACCCTCCCTGGTGTGGCGGCGACGTGCGACATCCCGGCAGGGCACGGTCGGGTGCGGTCATCCGTCGCTCTCCATCACCTCGGTGATCAAGAAGTCGAGCCACACGGGCCACAGCTCACCCTCGCCCGCCACGTGGCCACCGTGCGGTCGCTCGCGCAGCACCACCCGGCGACCGGTCGGCCCGGCGATCTCGCTCAAGCGCTCGGCGAAGCGACGGGAGCGTTCGGGTGGGCAGCGGATGTCGACCTCACCCTGGTCGACGAGCACCGCCGGGTACCTCACCCCCTCGCGCAGCTGTTGCAGCGGGGAGATGCGCCGCCACTCGGCCACGTGTTCGGGCACGTCGGCTCTGCCGTACTCGGTGACGATCGATCCGACGGCGTGTTCGGGGAGATCGAGCAGGTCGATCGCCGGGATCGCGCAGATCACGGCGCGGAACAACTCGGGGCGCTGCGCGACGGCAGCTCCCGCGGTGAGGCCTCCGTTCGACGCTCCGACGAACGCGAGGTGGCCCGCAGCGGCGATGCCGGTGTCGACGGCGTGCTCGGCCACGGCGAACAGGTCGTCGAAGGTGCGTTGCTTGCCGAGCGCGAGCGCTGCCCGGTAGTGGGCCAGGCCCTCCTCACCGCCACCGCGCAGCTGCGGCAGCAGCAGGCACCCACCGCGTTCGAGCCACGGCATCAGCGGTGTGGGGTGACACGGCGTGTGCATGGCCACGTTGAACCCGCCGTAGCCGTAGACGAGCGCCGGCGCCGGTCCCTCGGTGCCGCGGAGGCGCACGTGCCAGTAGCCCACCGGGTACCCGTCGGCCGACACGGCCCGATGCCAGGTGGCCACGATCCGCTCGTCGCGCACCACCGGCATCAGCGGCGTGAGCTCGCGCGTCGCGAGGTCGTAGCGGTGCGGGCACGGTGGCCGGTCGAAGCCGCCCAGGTGGAACACGATGCTGGCCGGGCCGTCGGGCAGCACGTGCGGGTCGCCGAAGCCCCTGCCGAAGCCGAACAGCAGGTCGAGCCCCGACGGCTCGGGCAGGTCGACGGTGTGGTCGGGGGTGCCGTCGGCGGCGAACACGCGGATGCGATGCGCGCCGTTCACGATCTCACACGTCACGAGGTGCTCGTCGAGTGGCATCATGCCGCGCGCCACGCCGTCGCTCTCGGGCACCAGTTCGGTCCAGGTGGCACGGTCGGCAGCGCTGTCGATGGGGATCGACACGACGCGACCCCGGTCGGCACCGATGGTGGTGATGCCCACGAGGTCGTCACCGCGCACCATCGCCACGAGGTTGCCCGCATCGGGCTCGAGCAACGGCTGCCACCGGTCGCTGCCCGGGCGCTTGATCGCCGTGGGCGTGAGCGTCGGGCCGAGACCCTCCACCACCAGGGCATCACCGCTCGGCAGCACCACCACCGACTTCGGCGCACCCGCAAGGGCGTCGTCGTGCTCGGTGACGCCACCGAGATGATGGAGTGCCACTCGGGGGTGGATCCCGTCGACCAGCGGCCGGTCGCTGACACGGGCGTAGAAGCCGCTGCCGTCGGCCAGCCAGCTGACCTGTGAGACGAAGACGTGCGGCACCGCATCGGACAGCATCGCTCCGCTCGCCACATCGATCACGCGAGCCGTCGCGTCCTCACCGCCGTCGGTCGAGATCCCCACGGCGACATGGGCGCCGGTCGGCGAAGGGACCACCCACTCGATGGTGGGCCGCGGCCCGGGCAGATCGCGACTTCGCAGCAGCACCCGGTCGAGCTGACCGGGCTGCGGGCCGACGAGCACGACCGAGCTGCCGTCGAACGGATCGAGGCGATGCAACAACCAGGCATCGCCCACCGGCATCGGCTGCTTCGCCGCCTCGACCAGATCCAGACCTGCCCGCATCTCGTCGCGGAGCTGCGCAACCCGATCCACGATCCCCCTTCGCGTAAGATTCCTACGGAAGTCTGGAGTTCGACCTCCGGGCCGTCAAGACCTCTGCGCTCCGTCGTGTGCCTGCCGCGTGCCGGCGGGCGCCATCGGCGCCCGCCGACGTCGGGTGGCCGCGGCGACCGGCGGTCGCCTCGCTGCGTAGGATTGTTACGTGATGCCCCTCCAGCTGCGCCACCTCGAGTTCCGCCGCATCGCGCTCGACCTCGTCACGCCGTTCCGGACGAGCTTCGGTGTGGAGACACGCCGCGACGTCCTGTTGCTCCGCGTCGAGACGGACCACGGCGACGGCTGGGGCGAGTGCGTGGCGTTGCAGGAGCCGCGCTACTCCCCCGAGTTCGTCGACGGCGCCCAACTGGTCGTCCGAGATCACCTCTGGCCGGCCCTCACCGGCGGCGGGCCGCTCACCGCGGCCGAGGTCGCACATCGGCTGGCGCCGTTCAAGGGTCATCAGATGGCGAAGGCCGCTCTCGAGATGGCCGTGCTCGACGCCGAGCTCCGAGCGGCCGGACGCAGGCTCCACGACCTCTTGGGCGCCGAGCGCGAGCGGGTGCCGAGCGGTGTCAGTGTCGGGATCTTCGACACCCTCGACGAGCTGCTGGCGCAGGTCCAGGGCTACGTCGACGAGGGCTACGCCCGCATCAAGCTGAAGATCGAACCGGGCTGGGACCTCGAACCCGTACGGCTCGTGCGCGAGCTGGTCGGCGACGACATGGGGCTGCAGGTCGATGCCAACACGGCCTACGAACGGTCCGACATCGAGCACCTGTGCCGGCTCGACGAGTTCGGGCTCCTGCTCATCGAGCAGCCGCTGCCCGAGGAGGACGTGGTGGGGCACGCCCGACTCGCCCGCGCCTCGTCGACACCGGTGTGCCTCGACGAGTCGATCGTGTCGCTGCAGACCGCCGCCGACGCGATCGAGCTCGGTGCGGCCGAGGTCGTCAACATCAAGCCGGGTCGGGTCGGCGGCTACCTCGAGGCCCGCCGGATCCACGATCTCTGTGTCGATCGTGGCGTCCCGGTGTGGTGCGGCGGGATGCTGGAGACAGGGATCGGCCGGGCCGCGAACGCTGCGCTCGCGGCGCTTCCCGGATTCACGCTGCCGGGTGACATCAGCGCCTCGACCCGCTTCTACCGGCGTGACATCGTGCGCGACCCGATCACGGTCACCGACGGCCATGTCGCCGTCCCCACCGCCCCCGGACTCGGGTTCGAGCTCGACGTCGCGTTCCTCGACGAGATCACCACTGCGTCGGTGACGATCTGATCGCCGTGCGACCAGGGATCACTGCTCGACCGCAGCACCACTGCCGAGGAGGACGATGATGGCCGACGTGTTCGAGGAGATGGCGACGTGCGGGGCTCACCGGGTGATCGTGCTGCACGACGACGCCTCCGGGCTCCGGGCGATGATCGCACTCGACGACGTCGCCCTCGGCCCGGCATGCGGCGGGATCCGGACCCGCCCGTATCCGGCGACGCTGGACGCGCTGCGTGATGTGACCGAACTCGCCGCAGCGATGACGCTCAAGTGCGCGATCGCAGGTCTCGACGCAGGTGGGGGCAAGACCGTGGTGATCGAACGACCCGGCATGGATCGCGCCGCGGCGTTCCGGCGGCTGGGTGACCACATCGACGATCTCGGCGGGCTCTACCGCGCCGCGGGCGACCTCGGAACCACCCAGGACGACCTCCTCCACGTCGCCGAGCGCACGACGTTCGTGAACACGACCGGGGAGCAGCTCGGCGCCGCGACCGGTGACGGCATCGTCAACTGCATCCGGGCGTGTGCCCGCCACCGTGGGATCGGCGATCTTTCGGGGCTCCACGTCGCGGTGCAGGGATGCGGGCTGATCGGCGCCGGGGTCGCCCGATCGATGGTGTCGGTCGGGGCGCGCGTCACGGTGGCCGACGTCGACGAGGCACGAGCAGGAGCGCTCGCGGACGAGATCGGCGCAGCGTGGGTACCGTCGGCCGCGATCTTGTTCGTCGACGCCGACATCGTGTCCCCGTGCGCCGTCGGCGGGGTGTTGACGCCGGCGGTGGTGCGCGAACTGCGTGCCTGGGCCGTGTGCGGTGGCGCCAACAACCAGCTCGCCGACCGGTCCGTCGACGCCCTGCTGGCCGAGCGGGAGATCACCTACGTGCCCGACTTCCTCGCGTCTGCGGGCGCGGTGATCGACGGCGCCGCCCGAACCGTGATGGGCGTCGATCCGGCTCCGTTCATCGCTCGCCTCGAACACACGGCGTCGGAGGTGTTCGACCGGGCTCGCGCCGACGGGTCCGGTACCGATGCCGCAGCACGGCTCATGGCGCGAGCCCGGATCGACGACGCGAGCCGCGACAAGGCGGGGGAGGTGGTTGATCAGGTCGAGCGGGATGCGGCGTGCTCGCCCGCGAGCCAGCCGAACGTCACCGCCAGGCCGAGCGTCGTGCCACCGCCCCAGTAGGCCTGACCGGCCGGCGACGCGATGCAGTTGCCGGCCCCGTACAGCCCCGTGATGGGAGTCCCGTCGGGCCGCACGATCCGTGCCTGCGGGTCGATCATCGGGCCGCCCTTCGTGTCGAGCGTGCCGGCGACGAGCAGCACGGCTCGCCAGGGCCCCTCGTGGTCGAACGGGTGCATCGTCGGGTTGGGGAACTCGGCACTGCGCGGTGGGCCGCTACGCGCCCGCTGGGTTCGTGTCTCGCCCCGGTGGAAGTCGGGGTCGACACCCGTTCGAGCCGCATCGTCGAACCGGAGGAGCGTCTCGTGGGTGCGCCCGGCCCAGTCGGGGGCCAGTCGGAGGCCGGGAAAGCGGTCGTGATGCCGGGCGAGCCGCTCGTCGATCTTCATTGCGAGGTCGGCCAGCGAGTCGGCGGCGATCTCGTGGTGGTCGGTGCCGCCCGGGCGGGCGAGCGGGTTGCCGCCGCCCTCGTCGATGGGGGCGTCGCCCGGCATCGCCCGGCACCGCTCACCGACCGACCGGTCGAACAGCATGACGAGCACGCGATGCGGGTACTCGCCGAGCGACTCGTCCCAGCGCAGGAACGCGCGGGTCATCTCGTTGTAGGTGACCTTCTCGTTCACCGCACGACGGCCGAACCGGTCGACCAGCACCATCGAGTCACCGGGCAGCCGGAACGCACCGCTCGCCGGTTCGGCGCCGTGGTCGAGCACCATCGGCGTGAGCCACGCCTCGCTCATGTTCGCCAGCCGCGCCCCGAGGGCCGAGGCGAGGTGCACGAGATCGCCCGTGCTGCCGCGCGCCGCCAGGCCACCGGTGATCGGCGCCGGGAGGTGCGCGCCGCGCAGCTGCGGGTCGTGCGTGAACCCGCCCGTCGCGAACACCACGCCGCCTCTCGCCCGCACGAGCGACGCGGTCGCGGCGGTGGCTCCGCACTGCACGCCGACGACCGCGCCGGTGTCGGGATCGACGACCAGGCCGTGCACCGGGCTCGCCGTCCGCACCGCCACACCGAGGCTCACCGCCGCCGAGGACATCGCGGACACGATCTCCGCGCCCGTGGCCTCACGCCCGTCGGGCAGCGGCGAGTACAGCGCCCGGCCTCGTGGGGTGCGGTTCTCCGGCAGGTCGGCCCAGTAGTCCCAGGTCTCGGCGAGCGGGCGCAGGCGCGGCGCCCCCAGCGCATCGAGCTCGCCCACCACGCGGCGACCGTGGTCGTAGAACGCCTCCAGGAGCGCGTACTCGTCGTGGGGCAGACCCAGTGTCGGCGATGCCGGGTCGTAGCGCATCGGACGGGCGAGCCGAGCGAGGTAGCGGAGTGCGTCGTCTCGCGGGTCGTCGTGACCGAGCTCGGCCAACCAGGGGTGGTTGCAGATCCACAACCATGTGCCGGCACGTTGCGGCAGCTCGCCGGGCGGTGGTGTGCCACCGCACTCCCCTCCCGCCTTGGCCGTGGTGCCCCCGAGCTGGTCGAGCTTCTCGAGCACGACGACGTCGGCACCGCCGCTGCGTGCGGCGAGTGCCGCCGACCAACCGGCCGCGCCGCTGCCCACCACCACGACGTCGACCTCGTCGCTCCAGGGCACCTCGTCGGCGGGGGCGAAGACCACCCGCGCGCCGGCGTGCTCGATCACTCGATCACCGGGATCTCGTGCACGATCAGGCGCTCGAAGCGCGACACGTGGGCGAGCGTGTCGGCTCGGGTCTCGGCGGCGGCCGGTCGTCCGTAGACCTCGTCGAAGGCGGCCTCGTCGGCGAACCACTGCTCGGCGACGCCGTCCCACTCGCAGTCCGTGCCGGGATGGCCGGCGAGGGTGTCGGAGTCGCTGCGACGGATGTTCACGGTGTAGCGCAGCAGCTGTGGCCGTTGCCGATCGGCGATCATGTGCAGGTGCTCGCGCCACCAGGCGTCGAACTCCTCGAGCGAGATTCCCTCGGCCCGCTTCAGGAACCACATCACCTTGAGCACTCAGTCCTCCATCCGTGAGGGCGGCAGCTCGCCCGCCAACCATCCTCCGTCCACCGCCACGAACGCCCCGGTCACGTACGAGGCGTCGGCCGACGTGAGGAACGCCACGACGGCGGCGACCTCCGACGGCTCGCCGTGACGGCCGAGCGGGGTCCGTCCCGCGTAGTAGGCGATCCGCACCGGGTCGGCGAAGCTGCGGGCGTTCAGGGGCGTGTCGATCACGCCCGGCCCGACCACGTTGACCCTGATGCCGTGGCGACCCCAGTCGACCGCCAACCCACGCCCGAGCTGCAGCACCGCCCCCTTGGAGGCCACGTACGCCGCCTGGCCCGGCATCGCGATCGCCGAGTTGATCGAACCGATCAGCACCACACTGCCCGGCCGCCCGGCGGCGACGATGTGCCGGCCGACGGCACGAGCCATGAAGAACGAGCCGTCGACGTTCACGCGCTGCACCCGTGACCAGGTGTCGTCGTCCATCTCGTGCGCCGCCTCGTTGCGTTCGATGCCGGCGGCGCACACCAGGTGGTCGACGCGACCGAAGCGCTCGACGGCCAGTGCCACGGCCGCCTCGCACGCCTCCGACGAGGACACGTCGGCCACGACGCCGAGCGCGCCGCCGAGCGTGCGCACGTGCTCGTCCACCTCGGCGGCGAGGTCGACGCCGACCACCGTGTCACCGCGCTCGGCCAACCGGCGCACACACGCGGCACCGATCCCCGATGCCGCCCCCGTCACGATCGTGACGACGCGGTCCTCTCCCGTGCTCATCGCTCCGACGCCCTCCCGATCGGCAGGTGGAGCACCGACCGGTGCTCGCCCGAGTGCAGCACCTCGACGTTCGCCACACGCACGTCGTCGGGCGTCTCGAACCCGTCGGGCCGTCCGGTGTGGTGGTTGCGGTCCATGCGCAGCGACCCGGTGTGGCGCACCGCCAGCTGCAGCCGCGAACCGGCAGCGAGCCGGCGGGCGAACCAGTGGAAGTTGCGGAACGACACCAGCGTCGCCTCGCCGGGCACCATGAGCTGCACGCCCCGGGCCGGGTCGCGATGTCGCAGCCGCTGCACCGCGGGCGACAGCAGGATCCGTGACCCGTCGACGCGCAGCTCGTACAGCAGCGCGCACAGGTCGGCGTCGGGCTGGTCGAGCACCACCCACGCGTCGAGCTGCGGCTCACCCACCAGCTCGAGCGGCTCCGAGAGCCGCGCGGAGGTGTACACGGCCCCGAAGCCGTCGATCGAGGCGACGAACACCGGCGAGGTCGGGTCGACACCCATGAGGTGCGCCCCGAGATCGTGGTAGCTCGGGGGGAGGTCCATCAGCGGGTTGTGCGACTGACCGGCCGGGCTGGGCTGCTGCTCGAGGAGCATGGTGGTGCGCTCGTCGGGGTCGCACACGAACCGGAACGACGGCGAGTCGGCCGGTTCCGGGCGCAGCCAACCGGGGTGTGCAGCGCTGTGCGGGCCGTCGTGGCCGACGAGGTACCACGGCATCGTGGCCGTGGTCGCGGTGTCGAGATCGGGAGCCGAGCGCCACTGCTCGGCGCCCGTGACGTAGTACTTCACCGGCGCATCGAGGAACGGCGGCTTCTCGCCGTCGCCCATCACCCAGCGGTACCAGTCGATCGCCACTTGCATCAGGTCGACGTCGGCCGCCGGCCCGAACACGAGATCGCCCGCCTGA
>WLDE01000171.1 GCA_009704985.1 Actinomycetota bacterium
CGGTCGACAACGGCAACATCGGCTGCGGCCACCACAACCTCTGGCGCTACGCCACCGGCGCCCGGGTGTCGAAACGACCCGACCACAGCTGGGCCACCCACCTCCCCGACGGCACCGACATCGCCCCACCCATGTGACACGCCCGCCCGCGCCCCGGGCCCGGCCGGAGTCGTTCGACGACCGGAGGCCCGACTCAGCGATCGAGTGTGTCGATCAGCTCGGGCGCGGACTCGTACTCGGCCACCACCACGGGCACGGAGCGCACGAGGTGCTCGAGGCGGCGGAAGACGTGGCGTTCGAGGCCGTCACCGCCGAGGGTGTGGTTGGCCAGTTCTTCCAGCGCGGCGGCGGGGGAGAGGCGTCGCAGCTGGGGTGGTCCGGGGCGGCGCGCGACCAGCACCACCTGTTCCAGCACGGGTGGGTCGGTCACCAGCGTCGGTGGGCGCCAGGTGTCGTCCTGCCGGCGGTCGAGGCCGAGGGCCTGGGCACCGCCCAGTCGCAGGCCGATCGGGCGCGGGTAGGGGCGCACGGCGAACGTGGCGGGGTGCAGTGCACACACCTCGTCGGCCACGAAGCCCCAACCGGCCAGCACGGCGGCGGTGGTGGCGGTGGACTTGCCGGCGCCGCTGCGACCGCAGAGGGCGATTGCTCGGCCGAGCTCGGGCGACACCACGCCGGCGTGCAGCACCAGCCGATCCGTCGCGACCGATCGTGCGGCCAGCCGGTTGATCTCGATCATCGCCTCGGACAGGCAGTGGTTCGGCGACACCGACTGCATGTGGGCGTCGCCGTGCACGCAGCGGAGGTCGCCGTCGACCACGGTCCAGCGGAACTCGATGTCCGCAGTGGCAGGGTCGGCATCGACCACCAGATCGGTGAGCCGCTCCTTCAGCCACGCACGTGCGTCGGCGGGCGCCCACCAGGCGATGCGGGCGTCGAGCACCTGCAGCACCATCGCGCCGCGCCCCCCTGCGTCGTCGCTCACGAGACGCTCGGCCACACCGGCGCGACCGGCGCCGTTGAGCACGGCCCTGCAGCGAGCATCGACGAGGATTCCAACAGCGCACCGACCTCCGGACCGCGTCACTCTAGAGGGGCACCCCCACCAGCGACGGACGGCGCTCGTCGCCGGCACCGCTGCCCACGTCCTCCCGGGACCGGGTGCCCGCGGTAGCGTCGGCCGGATCGGCGCCCGTCCTCCGTCCACCTTTCGGCGCACCGCCACCCCGCACCGCGCCGTCGATTCGCGAGTGGTGCTGGCCCGCCCGTCGGACGGCGCCGTGCTGGTCCTGGAGGGCGCAGCCGCGACCGTGTGGCTGTTGCTCGAACGTCCGATGGACCGGGACGAGCTCGTCGCCCGCCTGCTGACGATCGTGCCGGGTGCCGCCAGCGACTCGCTCGACAGCGTGCTCGACAGCGTGCTCGACAACGCGCTCGTCCTTCTCGGCCAGGAGGGTCTCCTTGACCCCTGACCGCCACGTCGCCGAACGTGTCGCCCGGCTGCTGCGTGCCGTGATCGGTCAGGACGGTCCGACCGGTGCGGCCGCGAATGATCCGGCTGCGAATGATCCGGCTGCGTGGGTCGCCGTCGCGCAGGAGCATCGCATCGTTCCGCTGCTCCACGCCGCAGCGCGCACCGACGGAGTCGTCGAGCGCGCGGTGACGGAACAGGTCCGTGGTCTCCAGCTCGAGGTGGCGTCCGCCGCAGTTCGGATCGAGCACACTGCACTGCCGGTGTTCGAGCGCCTCGAGGCCGCCTCGGTTCCGTACGCCGTGTTGAAGGGTCTGGCCACCGCGCACCTCGACCACGCGGATCCGTCGTGGCGGCAGTTCGGCGACGTCGATCTGCTCGTCGCGCCCACCCACCTGCGACGCGTGCGCGAACTGCTCGAAGCCGACGGGTGGCGCCAGGGGTATGCGCTGCCCGACCGTCACGAGCGCTTCACCCACGCCGTCACCTTCCACGCCGCATCGCTCGTCGAGCTCGACGTGCACCAGCGGGTCGGGCATCGGGCGTTGGGGTGGCTGGTCCCGACGGAGGCGTTGCTGCGCGATCGCATGCCGTTCGAGCTGGCGGGGCGCACGGTGTGGGCGCTCGGCGAGCTCGACCGCACCATCCACGCCTGCATCCACTCGGTCAGCTCACGCGGTGAGTACCGGCGGCTGTCGAGCGTGGCCGACGTGCTGCTGCTGTCGTACCTGCACGAGGACCGCGCTGCCGAGGTGGTCGAGCGCGCCGGCGCATGGCGGGTGCGGTCACTGGTGGAAGCGGGGGTGCGTGATGCGTGGACCGCTGCGCAGCTGCCGTTGCCCGACGGATGGGCGGATGCGTTCCGCACGCCGCCCGTGCGGCGGTCGTGGCTCGTGGATCGCGCCTACCTCGGCGAGCGCCGGCGCCCGATCACCGAGGAGCTCGCCCACCTCCGCCACCTGCCCGGCACGCGTGACCGGGCGTCGTACGTGTGGGGCCTGCTCGCCCCGGGCGCCGAGTACCGCGCCGCACAGGGCCGGCGAGGTGTGCGGGCGCAGCTGCGCTACCTGTGGGGGCGACTCCGCTCGCGCTGAGCGAGCGACGTCGATCGAACCCGAGCGACCGCTGGTCAGACGGCGACGTCGCCGGCGCCGTCGGCGGCGTCGCGGGCCACGACGCGTTGCGCGACGAGACTCTCGAGGATCGTGCGCACCTGGTACTCGTCGAGCGCCGGGTCGAGATCGAACGCCTCACGCGTGACGGCGGCGAGGGTGCGGGGCTCCTCGAGCACCGCCCACACGACGGCGGCACTGCCCACCAGATCCACGGCCTTGCCCGTCGGCGGCGACAGCTGCACCGCGTTGTTGCTCACCGTCCACTCCACCAACGGCATTCGCCGATACCTGTCCGCCTGGCCGCTCACCGTGTGTGACGTTACGCCACCTCGGACACCCGCTCCGGTGATGCCCCCGCACGTGCGGGGGCCGTGCGGGCGCCGTGCGGGCGCGGTGCGGGCGCGGTGCGGGCGCGGTGCGGGCGCGGTTAAGGCGTCGCGAACCACACGCGTGGAACACGGAATGTGAACACTCGCGCACACTGGGAGATCTCCCGATGCGAAGCGCTCTCGCCGTCGGGCAGACTTGCCGGGTGGCGCCGCAGATCCAGGATCTCCGACCGCAGGTCGACCTGCGGGTGGACGTGGGTCTCGACGCGGACGCGCTGTGGGACCGGTTGATCCGCGTCGTGCCCGACGGGCGCCACGTGCAGATCGCACGGTCGGGCCCGCGCCACATCGTCTGCGAGGTGCTCGGTCGCCGCGGTCGCGTGGTCGGCGAGTTCCAGATCACGTGGGAGCACGTGCACACCGGCTCGATGCACGTGCGCTCCACCCAGCTCGCACGACTCGCGCCCTCGAAGCTCTCCGGCAGCGCGAAGCGCGACCAGGCCTTGGTCGACGAGCACTACCGGGCCACCATCACGCGGGTGTCGGACGCACTCCGCAACGCGCTGGTGCCGTCACCCGAGTCCGTCCGGCAGCCGGTCGTCGACCCCGAGCTCGTCCGTCGGGTGGCCACCACCTTCGCCCCACCGCCACCTGCGGCCGGTCCCGATCACGTGGGCCCCGAGCACCCCGACGTCGAGGATCTCGGCGCCGGTGACGATGACGGCCGTCAGTCGAGCGCCACGATCTCCGAGCCGACAACGAGGTAGAGCGTCCCGGCCGCGTAACCGGCGCGGGTGACTCCGGCGGTTGCGGCGGCTGCGGCTGCTGCGGCTGCTGAGGTGGTGCGACCGGCCCGCGGTGCAGCCGGCGTCACGGACGGTCCGGGACTCGGCGGGGGAACGGCGACGACGGAGAGGACACGGCGGGTCAGCTGCGGACGCGGGCTCGGATCTTGCTGCGCACCAGCGCGGCCACCTCGGCCACCTGGTCGTCGGTGAGCGCGCTGCCGCTCGGCAGGCACAGCCCCAGGTCGAAGATGTGGTCGCTCGTCGCGTCCACGCGTGACCGGCACCCGGCGAACGCCGGCTGGCGGTGCATCGGCTTCCACAGCGGACGCGACTCGATCTCGCTGCCCAGCAGCGCGTTGTGCACCCGGTGGCTCACGCCCGGCACGGCGAACACCAGGCAGCTCAGCCAGCCGTTCCACCCGCTCCAGTCGGGCACCGGCATGAAGTCGCACTCCTCCACGTCGTCGAGCAGCTCGCGGTAGAGGTCGTTGATCGCCCGCCGCCGGGCCACGAACTGCGGCAGCCGGGCGAACTGCCCACGGCCGAGCGCGGCGAGCAGGTTGCTGAGCCGGTAGTTGTACCCGACCTCGGTGTGCTCGTAGTGCACCGCCGGCTGGCGCGCCTGCGTGGCCAGGTAGCGCACCCGGTCCGCGACCTCCTCGTCGGGCGTGACGAGCATGCCGCCGCCGGACGTGGTGATGATCTTGTTGCCGTTGAACGAGAACACGCCGATGTCGGCGAGCGTGCCCGCCGGCCGATCCTTGTAGGTGGCGCCGAGCGCCTCGGCCGAGTCCTCGATCACCGGCACGCCGTACTCGCGGCAGGTGGCCATGATCGGGTCGTAGTCCGCGCACTGCCCGTACAGGTCGACGACGATCACCGCTGCCGGCAGCTTGCCGCGGGCCGCGCCCTCGGCGAGCTCCTCCGCGAGCAGCTCGGGGTTCATGTTCCAGCTCGTTCGGTCGCTGTCGATGAACACCGGCTCGGCCCCGCAGTAGCGCACCGCGTTCGCGCTCGCGGCGAACGTGAAGGTGCTCACCAGCACCTCGTCGCCGGGCTGCACGCCCACCGCCAACAGCGCGAGGTGCAGTGCCGCCGTGCCGCTCGAGAGCGCCACCGCTCCGGGCCAGCCCGTGAACTCGGCGATGTCCGCCTCGAACGCCGCGAGGTCGGGACCGGCGGGTGCCACCCAGCCGCCCTGCAACGCCTGCGTCATGCGGTGCTGTTCGTCGGACCCGACGTCGGGCGGCGACAACCAGATCCGCATCAGGCCACTTCCCGCCGGGCGTCGGTCTGCGCGATGTGCGACAGCAGCGCCGCCGTCGCCGTCGCACCGGGCGGTCGCGAGGCGAGCACGTCGTCGAAGGCCAGCGGCGGCACCGGGACGTGGCTGATCAGCTCGTGCACCGGCCGCACGTCCACCTCGCCGTCGCCGAACAGGTCCTCGTGCAGCTTCTCGCCCTCGCGCAGCCCGGTGAACACGATCTCCAGCGCCGGCGTGCGCTGGCGGGCGAACCGCTCCGCGACGTCGACGATCTTCACCGGCTGGCCCATGTCCAGCACCAGCACGTCGCCGCTGTCGCCGATCGCCCCGGCGAACACGGTGAGCCGCACGGCCTCCTGGACGGTCATGAAGTAGCGCGTGACCTCCGGGTCGGTCACCGTGATCGGACCACCGTGCTCGAGCTGCTGGCGGAAGATCGTGAGCACCGACCCCCGCGAACCGAGCACGTTGCCGAACCGTACCGACACGAAGCGGCCGCCTGCCCCCTGACCTGCGTCCTGACCTGCGTACGACGTGAGCCGCTCGGTGATCCGCTTCGAGCTACCGAGCACGCTCACCGGATCGGCGGCCTTGTCGGTGCTGATGTTCACGAAGTGGTCCACCCCGACCGCCTGCGCCGCGGCGATCACGTTCTGCGTGCCGACGACGTTCGACTTCCACGCCTCGTCGGGGAACCGCTCGAGCAGCGGCAGGTGCTTCAGCGCGGCGGCGTGGAACACCACGTGCGGCCGGTGCTCCTCGAACACCTCGCGGATGCGGGCCGCGTCACGGATGTCGGCCAGCACCAGGTTGGGCGAGTCGAGCAACGCCCGGCCCTCGATGCTGAGCTGCGTGGCGTGCAGGCCGCTCTCGTCGCGGTCGAGCATGATCAGCGCCGACGGCTCGAAGCGGGCCAGCTGGCGGCACAGTTCGCTGCCGATGCTGCCCCCCGCACCCGTGACCAGCACCCGGCGATCGGTCACGTAGTGCGCGATCGCGGCGGTGTCGATGCTGGCGAGCTCGCGGCCGAGCAGGTCGGCCTCGGACACCGGCCGGATGTCCGAGAACGTCGGCACCGTGAACATGTCGCGCACCTGGGGCAGCACGTACAGCGGCAGGCCCGTGCGTCGGGCCAGCACGTCCACCAGCCGCACGAGATCGATCTCGGCGGAGGGGATCGCCATCACGATCGCCACCGCACCGGTGCGGGCTGCGATCTCGGGGAGATCCTCGATCACCCCGTGCACCTTCACACCCTGGATCCGCATGTTGGTCTTGAGCGGGTCGTCGTCGAGCAGGGCCACCGGCCGGTAGGGCGCGTCGAACGTGTTCAGCAGGCTGCGCACGATCTCCGCGGCCGCCTGTCCGGCACCCACCACCACGACCGGGTCGGCCTCGTGCGGGTGGTGCTTGCGGGTGAGGTAGAGGCGCCGCACCGTGCGGGCGGTGATCGCCCCGGTCACGGCCACCGCCAGCGACAGCAACGGAACCGAGCGCGGGAGCGTGGGCGATGTGGGGGCGAACACGACGACGGTGAGCAACGCGCCCACGGCGACCACCGTGGCGGCCACGCCGAGCAGCTCGTCGAAGCTGCCGTAGCGCCACCGCCGCCGGTAGAGGCCGAACAGCACACCGAACACGCCCTGGGCCACCACGGCGATCGCGGCGGTCCAGATCACGCCCGCGGTGTCGATCGGCTCGACGCGCATGTCGTAGCGCAACCAGGTGGTGACCGGCACCGCGACCGCCCAGATGAGGGCGTCGACCGCGTACTGGTACGCAGGGCGCGCCCAGCGACGGAAGGCCGGGTTGTCCGCCGTGCTGGTTCCGATCACTCGGGAGATCACTGAGGAGGGTGTCCTGTCGTCTGACTGCCGTGATGGGAGGGGTCTTGCCGCCGCGACCGCCCGCTTCCCGCGGGGTGAATCGCGGGAGTCGCTGACGACCCTACCCGATCGCAGGG
This sequence comes from Actinomycetota bacterium, assembly GCA_009704985.1. Taxonomy (GTDB): domain Bacteria; phylum Actinomycetota; class Acidimicrobiia; order Acidimicrobiales; family Ilumatobacteraceae; genus VFMC01. The sequence goes on from WLDE01000171.1 coordinate 6,931, forward strand.
ACCCGGACGAGGGGCCGAACAGCTCATTGCGACGTCGCGTCGGAGAACGGCGTGTGAACGCCTCGTTCCCCCGGGCGAGTGATGCGAGAGGGAGGGCCGGGCACGCGTCAGGGCAGGTAGGTCACACCGGCGCGCGTGACCGGCTCCGGTGTCCACGACACCCCGTCGACGGTCACCGTCGCCGGCAGCGTGCGCGTCAGGGGCTGGTTCGAGAGTGCCAGCCGGTAGGCCACGTCGTCGGGGATCGATCCCTCCACGAACAGCACCACCCGCCGCTCCTGGCCGGGATCGATGTCGACGTAGGTCGACGAGGTGACGTATCCCAGCTCGGTGCCGGTCTCCATGCCCACCGGCACGTCGTCGATCGAGTACGCCAGCACGGGCAGCCCGGTGTAGATCGTGAGGAACGTGCGGTTCGTCCCCGGTGGCAGGTCGACGTAGTTCCCGATCACACCGTCGGGCAGGCCCGACGTCGGCGACGAGTTGCGCAGCGTGATCGTGATCACGCCGCTCACGCGATCGTTCTCGCGATCGACGGCCACCTGGTACTCCACCGAGCCGTCGACGAACGCGTCGACCTTGTTGGCACCGGCGTTGTTCAGGGTCACGAGCAGACCGTCGCCACCGTCGCGCGGTGCCAGGCGGCCCGCCATGTTCACCCGGTCGAACACCTCCTGCTCCTCGGGCCGCACCGCCCAGCCGGCGAGTCGGCCTTCGCGGGCGAGTTGCCCGAACATCCGGCCCAGCTCGGGCGGCGACGGCAGGGTGGTGGAGAGCAGCCGCTGGACGGTGGTCAGCGCCACGGTCTCCAGCACGTCCACGCGGGCAGCGCTGTCGGCCAGCTCGTACTGCTCGGTCAGCAGGAACGACGCCGCGTCGGCCGGGTCGATCGTCACCCCGGCGTCGGGCACGTCCACCGGGCCGGTGATCTCCATGAGCTTCGCGATCGCGTACACGTCGAGCACGAACACGCCGTCCACCTCGCGGCCGCCGCTCTTCGGGTACAGCTCGGCCATCGTGGCCGCCACCGACGGGAAGTCGGGCGAACCGGTGATGTTCGACCACACGCCGGGCCCCACCACGCGATCGGGGCTGTCCGGGTCGAGGAGCAGGAAGTCGCCGTAGCGCGCGACGTACTCGTCGCTGATGCCGGTGAGCGTCTTCCCCGCCGCGTCGCCGCCGTCGTTGAGCTCCTTCGTGCGACCGAAGTCCGTGACCGTGAGCTTCCCGTCGGTGATCGTGATCTCCGCCCAGTTGCCCATGAAGCCACCGAGCCCTCGGGCCTCGACCGGGGTGGTGAACGCGACGAAGTACCGGCGCGGCCCGTCGGCGCCGAGCATCGCCGGCGCCTGTTGCACCGCCGTCATCGCGTTGTCGGCCGTCACCCGCTGCTCGGCGACGTCGGCCAGCAGGTCGTCGAGACGCGAGCCGAGCGCGTCGACGAGCCATGGGCTGCGTGTCTCGCGCACCGTGCGCTCGAGCTCGCCGATGGCTGCGTCCAGCTCGGAGAGCGGTTGCTGCAGGATCGCCACCGAGTCCACGTCGATCCGGCCGTTCACCACGCGGAGGTCGTCGTAGTCGACGACCGACAGCACGTTCGCGATCGTCTGGCTCACCTCGGCGCCGCTGCGGGTGAGCTCGACCGCCGAATCGCGGTGCTGCGCGAGCACCGGCACCAGCCGCGCCGGCTGCCCCCACACCCGGCCGAGCGCGTCGCCGGCGTCGCCGAACACCTCGGCTGCGCGGACGAACTCCACCTGCGCCTGTGCCAGCTCGCCACTGCCGAGCAGGTCGATCGCCCGGCGCGCGACGGTGTTGCCCTCCTCGAGGTCCGCCTGCGCCTGCAGCGCCGCCACCCCGAACCCGGCGGTGGCGAGCAGGGTGCCACCGGCCAGACCGCCGAGCACCCACCACATCACCCGGCGTTCCCGCCGTGGGCGCCGCACGATGCCCATCACGGCGAGGAACAGCATCACGCCGACGCCGAGCAGCGACGTGACCCCGAAGCGCTCGATGTCGCCGAGGCGCGCCAGCACCTGCAGCGCCACGCCCGCCACGAGGGCGCGGCTCCACGGCAACGATCGCCGCTGCAGCCCGATCCACAACCCGCCGAGCGTCGCCATCGCCGCGAGCACGAGCAGGTACCACTCGGGTGCGAACGCCGCGGCGACGGCCGCGGCCGCCACACCGGTCCACCACGCCGCGCTCGCCGCGGCCCACACCGCCGCTGCACCTGCGACGACGACCAGCACGGCATCGATCGTGGCCGACCCCGTGGGGGAGGGGCCGGCGATCGCGGCCAGCACACCCGAGCCGACGGCGACGACCGCCACCAGGAGCGCGTCGCGTCCCTGCACCCTGATCCTCTGCCGCGCCATCGCCGGCTCACGATACTCAGCGGCGCCTGTCCGACACCCTCGCCGTCCCGGCTCGCCTTCGGCCCTCGGTCGCAGCGTTCCCTAACCTCAGGCCCAGCGATGCCGCGCACCCGCGCGGCGCACGGATGTGAGGAACCCACCATGACCAAGCCCTCCGTCGACCTCGGCCGCGTCGGCATCTGGTTCGGATCGATCGACGCGTTGCCGACCCCCGAGGCTCGGCGAGCTGCGCAGCTGGTGGAGGAGCTCGGCTTCGGGGCCCTCTGGGTCGCCGAGGCCGTCGGCCGCGATCCGTTCGTGTCGTCGGCCGTGCTGCTGTCGGCCACCACGAACCTCAAGCTGGCCACCGGCATCGCCAACATCTACGCCCGCGACCCGATGACGATGGTCGCCGGGCAGAAGACCCTCGCCGAGGCGTTCCCGGGACGGTTCCTGCTCGGCATCGGCGTGAGCCACGGTCACCTCGTCGCCGGGGTGCGCAAGCACGACTGGTCGAAGCCGTACAGCCACATGGTCGAGTACCTCGACCGGATGGACACGGCGCTGTTCATGGCGAAGGGACCCGACGACGACGGCGGTCGTCTGCTCGCCGCGCTCGGCCCGAAGATGCTCCAGCTCTCCGCCACGCGTGCGAACGGGTCGCACCCGTACTTCACGACGCCGGAGCACACCGCGATCGCCCGCGAGACGATGGGTCCCGACGCGCTGCTCGCCCCCGAGCAGATGGTGGTGCTGAGCACCGACGCCGACGAGGCACGGCGGATCGCTCGCGCCGGCATGAAGGTCTACCTCCGCCTGCCGAACTACTGGAACAACCTCGTGCGCCTCGGCTTCACCGACGCCGACCGCGAGGACGGTGGCAGCGACCGCCTCGTCGACGCGATCGTCGCGTGGGGCACCGAGGAGCAGATCGCCGAGCGCGTCGCCCAGCACCACGCCGCCGGAGCGGACCACGTGTGCGTGCAGGTGCTGCAGGACGGCGCCGCGATGCCCGAGCAGCAGTGGCGCCGCCTGGCGTCCGTGCTGCTCTGACCCGCGGGGCGAGATCAGGCGGAGCGGGGTGCGCCGATCTCGGGTTCGGTCGCGCCGGTGGCGAGCGTGCTGGTGGTGCTGTTGGTGCTGTTGGTGCCGGTGGTGCTGAGGGTGAGCACGGGTGCGGCGTGGTCGCGGTCGCGGCGCAACAGGGTGCGCACCGCCTTGGAGACCACCTGCTCCACCGTCGCCACCAGGATCACCAGATCCAGGTTCAACGACCAGTTGTCCACGTAGAAC
>WLDE01000172.1 GCA_009704985.1 Actinomycetota bacterium
CCCGACACGGCTCCCGCCGCCCGATGCGGGTGTAGTTCAATGGTAGAACATCAGCTTCCCAAGCTGAGAACGCGGGTTCGATTCCCGTCACCCGCTCCACATCACCGCAGGTCAGAGCCTTCGAGCGACGAACGTGGTGCATGGGTCATCCGAAGATGGGTTCAGGATGGGTTTGCCGACTCAAAGGTCGCAACACGAAAGCCTCTGATCGCCATGATCAACCGGGCTTGCCGCGCCGGCTCCCGAGTCCCCACTAAGACTCGGGCGTCATGGCTTGAGGCACTGCCCACCAGCGTCGCACAGGTAGTCCGGAGCCCCAAGCACTACGACCGCGGCGGAGTCCCACTGCGGCCAAAGGTGGCAACGGTAGAGGAAGTCACAGAGACTCCGCTGTCCGTCGATGGTCCAGATCTCGTAACCGTCGATCTCGCTTGGGTAGTAGCCGTCAGGTGTGCAGTCGTACACCTCGCCTGCGCGTTGCGTGCATCGAAGGTCCGGCAAGACGTCCGGCGAGCGATTCACGCCACCAGGGCTATCATCGCTGCGCGCGCCGTGCCGTGTCCGAGTCGGCTCTGCAGCTCGCGCGTCGTCGCTCCAAGCTGCGCAGCCGTCGTCCCAGCGAAGTGCCGCAGGTCGTGGAGTCGGACACCAGTGAGTCCGCACGCCTTGACAGCTCGACGCCACTCGGCACTCAGATCCGCCTCCCGCGCGGGGCCACCCTTCTCCGCAGTGAAGACCCATGCGTCCGGATCGGCGTCGCTGTACTCGCTTATGTGGGCGACGAGCTCCGCCATCACGGGCGCCGGCAGCGTGACCGTCCTGAGACCTGCGTCGCTCTTCGTGCGCCGCACGATTCGGCCCTGCCCTGCGACGTGCTGCGCCTGCCCTTCGACGGTCACCGTGCCGTGCAGTTCATTCACGTTGCGGCGCCGGAGGGCGAGTAGCTCGCCGCGCCGTAGTCCGCCCCACGCAGCGACCAACACGAGTGCTCGATACCGGCCGTCGATCTCTTCGGCGATCTGTGCCACGTGCGCAGCTGACAGCAGTGGGCGCTCCGTGCTCTTCTCGTGCCCGGCGCCCTTGATCCGGCAAGGGTTTCGCGGAATGAGCCCGTCCTCTTCGGCGGTCCCGAGGATCGTGCGCAGGAGCCGGTAGCACTTCGCCGCAGTGATCGGCGACGCCTTCGAGCCGACCGAGCCGTGCCAGGCACGCACCTGCTCCGTCGTGACGCGTCCGAGCTTGAGCTGTCCGAACTCGGGCAGGATCCACTTGTTCAACTGCGACACGTAGAGCTCGACGGTCCGCGGTGCGAGGTGGGCGCGTCGCATGTCAAGCCAGCGCTGCGAGTAATCGTGCAGGGACTCGTCGGCCCCACGCGGGTCGTTCACAAGCCCCCGCATCCGGTCCGCTTCGATCTGACGCAGATACGCGTCCGCGTCTTTCCGCAACCTGAAGCTCTTCGATCGCCGAGTCCCGTTCGGGAGCGACCATCTCACGCGGTACCGCCACCCGTCGCCCGTGCGGTACCTCTCGATGTTGCCAACGTTCATGAGCTGGTCCCCTTCGTCTGCTCGGCCAGCGACGCCGCGCCCTTGGCGAAATCCTTTGTGGCCAGATTCGGATACCGCTTCGTTAGCCTCAGTCCCGGCGAGCGGTGGGGCGGGCCAGACTTTGCCGAGTCGAGCCACCCCTTCTTGACGGCTGCGTGCAGGTCGTTTGTGATTTGACCCTCCGTCCGATCGAACATCTCAGCGAGGCGCCGGTACACCCCTCGCACGCCACGCCGCTGCGCGAGGAGCGCTGCAAGTGAGAGTTGCGCGAAGTAGTCGTCGTCGCGACGAAAGCGGGACGACGAAGGTTGCTCGGGCGCGTCTTGTCGGTCGAGCGGCTCACCTTCGGTCTGCCACTCGTGGAACATCGCCTCGAGAATCGCCCGAGGCGAGATCGCTCGCATGTGGTCCGTATTCAGTGGTGTAGCCCCGTCGGAGGCGACGAGTGTCAGCCGGACGATCTGCGGCGCGTTCGACGTGACGGCCTCGACCTCCACGACCCAACCTGAAAGCGCGTCGATCGAGATAGTGGCCACATACCGCTCGCCCTCCTCGGTCGTCGGACGCAGATCCTGCACGCTCAGGCCTTTTGGCATGACGGAATCATGCCCGACGCATCACCCTTTGTAAAGGATGTCGCGACTGTCTTGTCATCCTTGCAGGGCGCCCTCAAACTCCGACCATGAACGAAACAACACCGGTAGATCCCTTGACGAAACTCCGGATTCGACGTCGGCTCCCGAGCCCCTCTCGGCGGCGCGAGATCCGTCAGGGTGCCGGCGCCTCTCTTGCCGACATGGCCAGCCTGCTCGGCGTCAGCTCGACGCAGGTTCTCAAGTATGAGGACGGCACATGTCCTCGAGACCCCGTGGTTCTCGCCAGGTACGTCCAGCTCCTCGACCAGCTGTCGCGCGAGTTCGGAACAACGGACTCGCCACGCGGGATCACCGCATGACCTCATCCCGCCTTCCCTCGTGGCCGTGGTCGCACTACACCGCGGCCGAGACCTACCTGGCCCGCACCCGCGCAGCCAAGCGCCGATGCCTACGTGAACTCTCCGGCATGTCGTCCCGACGATTCGCAGAAGTCCACCAGTTCCCACGGACCGCTCTCATGCGGTGGGAACGCGGTGCGAAGCCGCGCCAGCCCGAGCAGATCCTCCGTTACGCAGGCCTGCTCTGGGCACTCGAACGATCGCACGCACAAGAGTCGGATCGAGGTGCAGCGTGAGCCCGTCCCTCCACCGTGACGACGAGCGACCAGCCTGCGCAGCATCCGTCACATGTCGGTCGGTACGGGTCAGATCCGGCAAGCGCGGCACGGTCCAGCTCATCTTCACGGTGGCCCCCGACCATGCCGCAGACGCTTTCGATGTCCTCCAACGCTTCGTCGATGGTGAGGCACGTCTCTCGCTCGAACCGATCAGATCCGCCGGTGCCGACCGATGAGCAGTCAGACAACTCGCGTCCGTAGAGCGACCACGCGCCGCCCTTCGCTGCCCACGCCGCTCGCGTTCGGTCTCGACGACGCGGCACAGATGCTCGGCATCGGCCGCACGAAGCTACGTGAACTGATCGCGTCCGGAAAGCTGCCGTCATTCCAGGTGGGTCGGCGCCGACTCGTCAGTGAGGCTGACCTCCGCGAGTTCGTCGAAGCCCAGCAGCGGCGCGACCTCAAGCGGGTGTCGTGATGCTCGGCGCCACCGACCTCACGCAGATACTGGAGACCACCGAGCCGCAGCGCCTCCCGTCGCCCGAACGTCGCACCGACCTTCGCATCGGCGCCGGCATCGGCATCGACGAGGCGGCGAGGTACGTCGGCTGCACTCGCATCGCGTTGATCCGGTACGAACTCGGCCACCCGATCGACGACGAGCACCACGAGCGTTACTGGCTCGTCATGCGCGCATCATGGGCGATCTGCGTCCTGCGGGGCGTCGAGTGACGTCCGAATTCCCGTTCAGCACGCCTGGTGGGTACACCTTCGACGGGGACGAAGCGGTGCGTGCTGCCAAGCTCCGATCCGCCGCTGCCAGCGCGGGGCCTGAGCACTTCTGGCCATTCACGCTCCCTTTGACACCGCCCGATCTCGACGAGCCCTCGCTCAGCAGTCTCGAGGACGAGTGGTCGACCGCAACGGAGACGCTCGACGACGACTTCATGCAGATCGGGACGCGTCGAGCGGCGGCACCGACGACCGCAACGCCATCGACACACCGACCGTCCGCATGGCCGACTGGCGCGGTATCACTGGCTGACCTTCTCGCCACGGTCCTGCCGCCACCCGACTACCTGTTCGAGTCGCTGTGGCGCTGCGGAGAACACTTCGTTCTCTCCGCACCACGGGCCGTTGGCAAGTCGTGGGCCGCTCTCCAGATCGCCACCGCCCTCGCAACAGGCGACGACTTCCTCGGCTTCCACGTGCCGAGACGACGTCGCGTTCTCTACATCTCGACCGAGCTGACCGAGGCCGCGCTCCACGAGCGGTTCAGCCTGCTCGACGTGCCGCAGCATGCGCGCGAGCGGATCCACACGTATGCACGCGGCGACCTCCGACTGCGCGCAACATCGATTCAGGAGCAGTTCCGCACGACCAGTTCACGCAGCGGTGATCGCAACGCAGACGAGCAGACCGGCTACAGCAAGCGCTACGCGGTCGCCGAACTCGAGCCCGCAGGCTTGCTGGAGAAGATGATCGAGGAGACCGGCGCCGAGGTAGTCATCATCGATCCGTGGGCAAGCTTCTTCGATGGCAACGAGAGCGACAACGCCGAGGTAGCACGGGCGCTCGAGGTTCTCAGCGATGTCGGGCGACGGTTCGGCGTCTCGTTCCTCAACGTGCACCACCACGGGAAAGGATCAGGGGGACGCCACTCGCGAGACCCGCACGACGCAGCACGCGGCGCCGGCCGGCTCATGGACTGGTCATCCGTCCGTATGACTCTGAGCCGACTCGCCGGGGACGGCATGGCGCTCGACATCACCACGCGAAACGACCCGTCACCCGGCCGTCTCTACGTCCAGATGCACGCGGGCGAGGCACAGCCGTGGCGACTCGCTTCGCCTATCACGGCCAGCCAATGCAGTACCGCGAATCTGGACGCGTTCACCCTCACCGTCGCCCAGCACGTTCACGACAATGCAGGCGAGCGCCTGTCTGTCGCGTCACTCAGAAGGGCGCTCGGCAAGAACGAGGAAGCGATCAAGGCCGCACTCACGAGAGCCCATCGCGAGGGCTGGATCATCTACGTTCCGGCCCCGGCAGGCGGTCGCCCGAGGATCGAGCCGAAAGGGGACCGACCGTGAACCTCCCACGGCAACCTCCTACCGTCCGGGGAGGTTGAGGCCGAACCTCCCACCTCCCCCTATAGGGAGAGTGACCAAGGGAGGTCATCCTCTCCCTAGATCGGTGAGCGACACTGACACTCGCTGACCTGCCCACCTCGGACGAACTGGCCGAGGTGCGCTAGATCAGGCGTGCGTCATGAGGGCGCTGCGGGACCTGTGGGGCTCGATCGGCGGCGTGTTCGTGACGTAGTGGGAGCCGATCGCACTGTTCGTCCTGTTCGGTGTCGCCGTCGTCATCGAAGGCGCGGTAAGGCGTCGACGGAGACAGTGAGTAGAGCGGGAGGGTCGTCAGGAAATCTCCGGAGCTCGCGCGCCCCTTGCGCTGAGCCGGGGGCTACGGCTCCGTACGGTTTCGGTGTGTAGCTTGCAACTGCAGGCGTTCGGCCTCTCGAAACTCCTTCAGTCTTCGCGACGTTTCCAGGTGGCCATCGTCGGTGCGAAGGTGCTTCGGGGTCCTGAGGATGTAGCTGAGTCGATCGACCACCTCGTTCGGGTTCGCTACAGCGAGAACATGGAGGTGAACATCGTCGACCTGCATGAGCAGGTTGAAGAGTCGCTCCGCTCGAAGTTGCTCCTCCTCGTCGCCGACCCCTCGGTTCCAAAGAGGCTCCATGGATTCCTGCAGCGCAGCCAGCGCAGCGCTTCTCTCGATTGTTCTCCGCTCATCCTCAGCTGCGTTCTCGCGCTCCAACCTCAGCCGCTCGAGTTCGTGACTGAACTGCCGCTGCTGAGTCTTGCCTTGGAGCCACGCACCGACGACAGCTCCCCCCAGGCCGGCAAGCGTCGTGAACAATCCCGTCCAGAAGATGTCGCTCACAGGCGGAACCTAGCCGCCGCCGCCTCGCGGTCGATCGCCACCTCTTCCAATGGGCACAGCGAACGTACTCATGAGCGCATACTCTCGGGCCGATGACACCACGAGGAGGGTCTGACCATGGCACGCGTCGATGACGTGGCGGCCGCCGTGTTGGAGCGCACCGGTCGAATCGACACCTTCCGCCTGCAGAAGCTCGTCTACTACTGCCAGGCGTGGCATCTGGTGTGGGAGGACACGCCGCTGTTCCGCGCCGAAATCCAGGCATGGGCGAACGGGCCGGTAGTACCGCTGCTCTACAACCGCCATCGTGGTCAGTATTCGGTGGACGCGTGGCCGCAGGGCGACGCCTCCTCGCTAAATGAGGACGAGCGCACGACAGTCGACGCAGTGGTGGGCTTCTACGGCCATCGCTCAGGGCAAGAACTCGCAGACCTGACACACCGCGAGGAGCCGTGGCTGAAGGCGAGGGCGAGGGCGCGTCTCGCACCGGGTCAGCGTGGCCAGGTCACCATCTCACTCGGCGACATGCTTGAGTACTACAGCTCGATTGCGGCCAAGGACTGATGGCGAGTAAGAAGAAATCGAAGACAGCAGTGGTGAACAAGCAGCCCGTTGTCGCTGTCGATCTGCCGCCTCGAATCAAGGCGCCGAGGTTGCCGGATGTCGGGATGGCTAAGGACAGAATGTCGTGGCGCTTCTCCCAATGCGACCATGATGGGCCGTGGCAATGGTCGTGGGAATGTCTCTCCACCTACATCGAAAAGCTTCAGCACTTCGAGTCCCAGCCCTTTGATCAGTCGGTCGGGACCGGCACTATCGGGGCGAAGCGGATTCCGCTCGACAGCCTCTGCGACCAAGCGAAGAAGCGCTTACGAAAGCTCGAGCACGATGACGCAGACGCGTTGTGGGAGCTTCGACTCGGGGGAAAACCGAGAATCTGGGGATTCCGAGTGGGCAATGTGATGCACTGCCTCTGGTTCGACCCCGAGCACGAGGTGTGCCCCTCCAAGCTGCGTTAGTCGATCTGCCGAGGTTGGTGTCCCCTAAAGGCCGAGATGCCGCGCAGAGTTGTCGGCTGCGTCGATCGCCCGCGTGTAGTGGGAGATCATCCGCTCGTCGACGTGACCGGTCACCTGTCGCACCTGCGCGGCGGTCGCACCCCTTCGACGCGCTTCCGTCACGTGCCCGGCGCGCAGCCCATGAGGCTTGACATCCGAGACCCCTGCCGCAGCCGCGGCACGGGCGAGCACGAGCCGGAACCCTTCCGCGGTGAGCCGGCCTGACCGGAGACAGCCGTGGCGGTCGATTGCGACAAAGAGCGGACCGGCCTTACACCCCCGCACCTCGAGCCACGCCCGCAGCGCACTCACAGGGCACGTTGCCTCGCTCGCGCCGGAGTGCAGCACCACGAACCGTCCGCGGCCTTCCTGGTCCGTCTTGCTCCGCTCGATCGTGAGCGTGATGGTCTGCCCGTCGTCTGCGACGTGGTCGACGTCGAGCGCCACCAGTTCGCCGCGCCGGAACGCACCCGCGAACGCGCACAGGATCAGCGCCCGGTCGCGAACGCCCGCAGGTCCTGACCCGACGTGCGAAAGCATGGCAGCCACGTCACCGAGACCCACCGCACGCGCACCCGTCGACTTCCGCCCGGGATCACGGCGTGCGCCCCGCAGAACGTCTCTCACGGCCCGATCGCGTGTCGGCTCGTCCGTGCGTCCACACTCGACCGCCAGGCCCCACCTGATGCCCGCAGCGGCCCGATTCAGCGTCGACGCCTTCGCTCCCTTGCCACCTGTCGCCAGCTGCCCGAGGTGGGCCACGACGAGCGCCACAACATCGCGAGCCAGCGCATCTCCAAGTCCGTTCGGGTCGACCCCGATGCGGCGGCAGTAGTCCACAAAACGTGACCAGTCTGCGCGGTACGCGTCGAGCGTCTTGGCGGACAGGGCGCGACCGGCAAGCACGGCAGCGGAGGCGAGGTGATCACGGACGGATGCGACGTCGAGCGACGTACCGTGACCGGACGGGACGAGCGCGGGAGTCAGCGAGGACATGCCTGCACCTTACTCTCTACTTGCGATAAGTGCAATTCTCGTGAGTTGAGCTTCGCTAGAGTTGCGCCATGGCCGGATGGCAACTGCCCGAGGAGGTGCGCCAGATGCCGGGCAGTTCACTCTTCGACTCCCTGCATCAGCTCGCTCGCCTTCTGCGGATCCTGCGCGCTAACGCCGAGGATCTCGTTCGCGAACTCGCTCGGCTCGACGACGTGGACACGATGCTCGCGATCTGGAAACGAGACGAACCGCAGCAGCTGGAGAACTACCTCGATGGCGTCGAGCGGAGGCTCTACAACTTTGCTGCCGCCGTGCACTCCCGCGTCGACTACTACCGCGTCCTGGTGAACAGTGGCCACATCGACGGTGCGCTCGCCACCGAGTACCGAAGACGATGCGATGTGGCGTTCACCAACGAGCCCGTGCATTTGTGGCTCCTTGGACTGCGCGGGTACATGCTGCACTATCGGCTTCCGAGATCGCTCGCGCGGATGAATCTCAGCCGACAGGACGGAACGGTGTCGAGCCCGTTCGTAATGAGATCGCACGTCACCGTGATGACGGTCGAGATGGTCAACTACTCCGGCTTCAAGTCGAGGACGAAGCACTGGATGCGCGAGAACCCGGAGATCGACCTCCGCGAGGAACTGTCTGGCTACTTGGTGCGACTCGACGAGTTCGATCAGTGGTTCGGGCGAGCGTTCGTGGAGCACCACGCCATAGCGCTTGAGGCCTACCTCGCTGCCCGCGAAGAAGCTATCCGCAGCCGGTTCAGCTACCCGCTCGATTGACCGCCGGCATCGTCATTTCACCGAATCGACCAATCGCAGTGATCCGATCCCAGTTTGTCCACAGCCGCCCCCGTCCGTCAGATGGGCGCAGCTCGCAATTGCTCCCCCTGGGACAGACCCCCCGGGGGGACACCGAGTTTTCGGGCCACGAGTGGGCCACCCCGTAACGTAGTGCCGACAACGAGAGGCCTTCTCGTCTGCGAAGATCGACCACCCTGCCAACCCCGAGAGGAGAACCTGTGAGCGACGAGCAGTGGCAGCCGGCCCGACTCATCCCAACGTCGGGAATCAGCGGCCCAGATGAGCAGGAGACCCGAGCAACGTCGGCACTGCTCGCCGTACTGCCGATCGTGCGCGAGTTCGGGCTCGGGCTCTTCCGGCCGTTCGGTGCGCCTTCGGGATCGATGGAGACGTACATCGAGGTCCCTCTCAAGACGGCAGACGGCCGGACGATCCGCCCTGACGGGTTGGTCCGCATCTCTCGTGGTCAGCGCAGCTGGAGCGCTCTGATCGAAGTCAAGACCGGACCGAACGACTTAGGTCGTGAGCAGATCGAGAACTATCTCGACGTAGCTCGGGATAACGGCTTTGACGCCGTAGTGACTATCTCGAATCAGCTCGCCCCGTCCGCCGGTGTTCATCCCGTCGACGTAGACAAGAGAAAGGTTCGTAAGGTCGCACTGCACCATCTCTCTTGGGCAGAGGTGGTGTCGGCTGCGGTCATCCAGCGAGTGCATGCCGGTGTGTCTGATCCCGAGCAGGCGTGGATCCTTGCTGAGCTGATTCGGTACCTCCAGCATCCGCGGTCCGGTGCGCTCGACTTCTCCGACATGGGCGCGTCCTGGGTTTCCGTTCGAGAGTCGATCAGCGCCGGCACACTCCGCCCGAACGACAAAGGCCTCCCCGAAGTCGTGTCGCGCTGGGACCAACTCTTGCGATTCGCGGCACTCCGCCTGGAGCGTGAACTCGGCTCCGGCGTTCAGGTCGTCCTGTCACGAAAGGAAGCAGCCGACCCTGCGGCCCGCACCGCGACGCTCGCTGCCGATCTCGCATCTCGTGGCGTTCTCACGGGCGTCATCCGGGTGCCGAACACCGCCGGGGACCTCGCCATCGAGGCGGATCTCCGCACCAACCGCTGCACCATCTCGGTAGAGGTTGCGGCGCCCGGCGAAGGCCGGCCTCTCACCAGAATCAACTGGCTCGTGCGGCAACTCACCGATGCTCCCGCGGCGCTTCGAGTTGACGCATTCGCACACATGGCGAGAACCAGCACGAGCGAGCTTCTCTCGGCTGTTCGTACCGATCCGACCATCCTGCTGCCGGATCCCCGCGTCGATCTGCGCCGATTCCGGGTGAGCGCAGTCTCCCAACTCGGCCACAAGCGCGGTGTCGGTCGCGGAAGCTTCATCGACTCACTTCTCGGATCGCTCGACGGCTTCTACGAGTCAGTCCTCCAAGCTCTCCGGCCATGGACTCCAAAGGCACCTCAACTCCCGAAGTCCAGGTCGGTGCTCGTTGACGCCGGAATCGACACCACGGTCCTGCCCGAGGAGGCGGGGAGCAGCGACCTGGAGGAGGTGACCGACGGGCTCGAGCCCGACGTGCACACCGTTGCGGAGGCATCCACGTCCGGCGACGACGATCACGAGCGGCCGGATGAGGAAGTGACGCACGACGCAAAGGCCGAGCACGACGATGTGCCGCTTGTGAGCTGGGCGCAAGAGATCGCAGATGTGCAAGCGACCGCGGCCAGCCCATGGGTTCCAGATGGGTTCGGCGCTGACGACCGCGATTGATCGCGGATTGCCGCGCACCTGCTCAGAGCACATGTGCACTGATCACTGAGTGTCGCTGAAGGTCGGGGATTCGTCTTCCCAAGCTGAGAACGCGGGTTCGATTCCCGTCACCCGCTCCACGCGAAACCCCAGTTCAACGCCTGTTTCGGTCGGCGAGATGAGCGGGTCGGGTCGCCGAGATCGGTCGTCGTGCCACATTCGTGCGACATCGAGATCGGACCCC
>WLDE01000173.1 GCA_009704985.1 Actinomycetota bacterium
AGCGGCGCGCCATCGGTCGGTGCCCACCCGCTCGTCGTCCTGCTCGTCCTCCCGCACGAGCGGCGCGCCATCGGTCGGTGCCCACCCGCTCGTCGTCCTGCTCGTCCTCCCGCACGGCCACCGCACGGCCACCGCACGGCCACCGCACGGCCACCGCACGGCCACCGCACGTTCCACCGCACGGCCACCGCACGTTCTCCCCGCACGTTCTCCGGCGGGGTGTGGCAGTGTGGAGACCCGTGGGTCCCGTGGGTCGTGAGCGTCGTGCCCGGTGCACGACCGGGCGGATGAGGGGCTGACGTGCGTCATCGTGCCTGGGGGTGGTTGCTCCTGATCCCCGGGGTCATGGCCGTCCTCGTGGTGGTCCTGGCTCCCTTCCACTCCTTCCACCAGCACCTCGACCTCGCCGGCACCCCCGATCGCTTCGCCGCGACGGTGGTGCGCGCCGGGCGGGCCGACGCCCGGGCGGCGCTCTGGCTCGACAACCTCTTCGTCCTGTCGTGGGTGCTCGTCGTGCCCCGCCTGCTGCGCGCCGGGTGCGACCGATGGGCGCCGGAGCGACGACGGCTCGTGCCGCGCTGGCGCGTGGCGCCGCGGGTGGCGCTGTTCGCCGGCGCCGCCGACCTCGTCCAGAACGTCCTCGCGCTGTCGATGGTGGGCAAGCGTCAACCGGCCACCGGCACGACGCTCACCCTGACGGGCGTCACGTGGATCACCTGGCTGCTCTTCGCCTGGTCGCTGGCCGCGCTGCTCGCGCTGGTGGTGGGGCCGCTGCTCGCGCCCTGGGTGCGGCCGGTGCTGCGCGGGTTGCTCGGTCGGTTCGACTCGCTGGCGGGCACGCACCCGGACCTGCCGGCGACGACCGACGACCCGGACCGCGCCCAGCGAGACATCTCGCCGGCAACGTCGCCGGCCACGTCGCCGGCCACGTCGCCGGCCACGTCCCCGGCGGACGGACCCAGCCTCGGCATCTGCGTCTCCGGTGGTGGCATCCGGGCGGCGAGCGTCGCGCTGGGTGCGCTGCGCCGGCTCGACGCACCGCGCACCGACGGCACCTCGCTGTTCCGCTCGAGCCGGTGGCTCGTCGCGGTGTCCGGCGGCGCGTACACCGCCGGCGGCTGGCGGATCAGCCGCCGGCCGGGCAATGCGGTGGAACCGCTCGCGACCGACGCGCGCGACGGGCTGTTCGACGCCGACCACCCCTGGGCGCACACGGTGCGCGACCGGCGTCGCTTCCTCGACAACGGCAGCCTGTCGATCGTCGGAGGCGTCCTCAACCTCGTCGTCCGCACCGTCGCCGTCCTCGGTGCGTGCGCGTCGGCGCTGTACCTGATCGGACGTGCCGTCGGGAGCGCCGTCGGCACGCGGGCGGTGCACCCCTCGTTCCCGTACACCGACGCCAGCCTCGAGGTCCGGTTGGCGTGGCGCGACCTGGTGCCGGCACGGCTGGTGCTGCCCGGTGCCGTGCTCGTGATCGCCGGTGCCGTGCTCGCGTTCGTCGCGTTCTCCAACCCGAGCCCGGCAGCCCGGCGGCGGCTGCGGATGCCCGTCGTCGCCTGTGTCGGTGCGGGCGTCGGCCTCCTGGTCGCGCTGGTCGGGGTGCCCGCCGGCCTCGTGTACGGGCGGCAGTTCCTCACCGACGTGCCGGTCGTCGGCAGCGCGGAGGCCGGGGCGGGTGTGCTCGGTGCGCTGTCGAGCGCGGGCATCGTCGCCGCCGTGACCGGCGTGGTGGTCGCCCAGCTGAAACGACGGTGGATGACACTGGGCGGGGTGCTGCTCGCGGTCGTGGCGTTGCTGTTCGCCGGCAAGGTCGCCGACACCTTCGCCTACGGGTACCGCGGCGTGTGGTCGCCCGACGTGCTCGTGGTGGTGGCCGTCGTGTGGATCGTGCTGCTCGACTCGGTCGCGTCGCACCGGCTCACCCTCGGCGGCGTGTATCGCAAGCGTCTCGCGGCGACCTTCGCGACCGCCGACGGCTCGACGTCGCCGCTCGATCCGCTGCCCTACCGGGGCGAGCCGCACTGGGCGGCCTACGACGGTGCGCCGGGACCGGAACTGATCGTCGCCGCCACGGCGCACAGCTCGCGGCCCACGTTCTGCGGCCTGCCCGCGTTCGGGTTCACGTTCCGACCCTCGGCGGTCACGCTGCACGACCGCACCGACGGCTCGTCCGCCCGTGTGCCGGCGGTGTCGTACCCCCGCGGGTCGTGGTGGGACGGGTTCCCCCGGGGTTGGATCGTGAGCCGCTCGATGGCGCTGAGCGGTGCCGCGTTCGCGTCGGCGATGGGTCGCCAGGCGCTCGGCACCACCCAGGCGCTGCTCGTGGCGCTCAACCTGCGCCTCGGGTGCTGGGTGCCCAACCCTCGCTTCGCCCACTGGTTCGCGGATCCGGCGAGCTCGCCGCGCGTGCACCTCGGCTACCTGCTCAAGGAGCTGTTCAACCGCTACCACCCTGATCGTGACCCGTTCGTGTACGTCGCCGACGGCGGCCACCGGGAGAACCTGGGTCTGGTGGAGTTGCTCCGTGAGCGCCCCGACGTCGTGTTCTGCGTCGACGCGAGCGGCGACCGGCCGCAGTCGTTCCAGACGCTGCGCGACGCGATCGAGCTCGCCCGCGTGGAGCTGGGCGTCGACGTCGACGTCGACCTGGTGACCCTGCGGCTCCAGCAGGAGACCGGCGTCCCGCTCGACTGCGCGGTCGAGGGGACGATCACCTATCCCGCCGACGCCGACGGGGTGCAGCGCACCGCACGGTTGCTGTACGGGCGGTCGCAGCTCAGCGAGGCGGCGGGCCCGTCGCTGGTGCAGTACGGCGCGACCGACGACCGCTTCCCCGACTATTCCACCCTCGACCAGTACCTGACCGAGACCGAGCACCTGCAACTCGTCGCGATCGGCGAGCACCTCGCGGAACGGATGGTCCGGCTCTTCGACACTGGCTCTAGCATCGGTGGACGTGTCTGACCGGATCTCCACCGCCGACGTCGTGAAGGTCGCCAAGCTGGCCCGCCTCGACCTCACGAGCCAGGAGATCGAGACGATGACGGTGCAGCTCGACGGCATGCTCGAGCACTTCGCCGACATGGATGCGCTCGATCTCTCCCACGTCGCGTCGATGACCCAGCCCTACCCGTTGCGCAACGTGCTGCGCGACGACGTGGTGCAGCCCAGCCTCGACCGCGACGAGGTGCTCGCCGTGGCGCCTCGCGTCGAGGACGGGCGCTTCCACGTGCCCCCGATCATCGGGCTCGACTCGTGACGCTGCCGACCGTGCCGTCCGTACCGTCCGTACCGTCGACCGCGGCCGGCATCGCCGCAGGGGTCCGCGGCGGTGAGCTGCGCGCCGCCGACGTCGTCGAGCACCACCTGGCCGCGATCGCCGCCCGCGAGCCCGAGATCCACGCGTTCAACCTCGTGATGGCCGACCAGGCCCGGGCCGCGGCCGCGGCGATCGACGCCCGCGTGGCGGCGGGCGAGGACGTCGGGCCGCTCGCCGGCGTGCCGGTGGCGCTCAAGGACAACATGTGCACGCAGGGTGTGCCCACCACGTGCTCGTCCCGCATCCTCGACGGCTGGCGGCCGCCGTACGACGCCACGGTCGTCTCCCGGCTCGCCGGGGCCGGTGCGGTCGTGATCGGCAAGACCAACCTCGACGAGTTCGCGATGGGGTCGAGCACCGAGAACAGCGGCTTCGGTCCCACCCGCAACCCGCACGACACCACCCGCGTGCCGGGCGGGTCGTCGGGCGGCAGCGCCGCCGCCGTGGCCGCCGGGTTCTCGCCCGTCAGCCTGGGCAGCGACACGGGCGGCTCGATCCGCCAGCCCGCTGCGCTGTGCGGCGTCGTCGGTGTGAAGCCCACCTACGGCTACGTGAGCCGGTACGGGCTCATCGCGTTCGCCAGCTCGCTCGACCAGATCGGGCCGTTCGCCACCACGGTGCACGACGCCGCACTGGTGCTCGACGCGATCGGCGGCCACGATCCCCACGACTCCACGTCGATCCCCGAGCCGCACTCACCGCTCGTCGACGTCCTCGACCGCGGGGTCGAAGGGCTGCGGGTGGGCCGGATCACCGACCTGCCGGAGGGCGCCGACCCCGACGTCGCCGAGCGCCTCGAGGCCGCCTTCGACGCCCTCCGCGACGCAGGGGCCACGGTGGTCGACGTGCAGGTG
Source organism: Actinomycetota bacterium (assembly GCA_009704985.1). Lineage (GTDB taxonomy): Bacteria > Actinomycetota > Acidimicrobiia > Acidimicrobiales > Ilumatobacteraceae > VFMC01. Next base: position 4,174 of record WLDE01000173.1, read on the forward strand.
CCGGCGTTCGGCTACGCGCTCACGGCGTACTACCTGATCGCGCCTGCGGAGGCGAGCAGCAACCTGGCCCGCTTCGACGGGGTGCGGTTCGGCCTGCGCGTCGACGCGCCCGACACGAACTCGATGTACTCGGCCACCCGGGCCGCCGGGTTCGGTGCCGAGGTGAAGCGCCGCATCATGCTCGGCACCTACGCGCTCAGCGCCGGCTACTACGACGCCTACTACGGCAGGGCGCTCAAGGTGCGTCGCCTCATCCACGACGACTTCGCCCGTGCGTACATGCACGCCGACGTGCTGCTCACGCCCACGTCGCCGACGGTGGCGTTCCCGTTCGGGGCGAAGGGCGACAACCCGCTCGCGATGTACCTCTGCGACCTGTACACGATCCCCACCAACCTCGCCGGACACCCCGGCATGAGCGTGCCCTTCGGCACCGGGGCCGACGGTCTGCCCGTCGGGGTGCAGGTGCTGGCCGGCACGCTCGACGAGGCGACGATGTTCCGGGTGGGTGCGGCGCTCGAACGTGCGGCCCTCGGTCCGAAGGGAGCGGCGTGATGAGCGATCCGCAGGATCACCTGCTGCCCGGAGGGTGGGAGCTGGTGGTGGGCCTCGAGGTCCACGTCGAACTCGCGACGGCCACCAAGCTGTTCAGCGCGAGCCCCAACCGCTTCGGCGACGAGCCGAACACCAACATCGACCCGGTCACGCTCGGGCTCCCCGGCGCGTTGCCGGTGCTGAACCGCCACGCCGTCGAGCTGGCGATGCGCATCGGTGCGGCGCTCAACTGCACGATCCAGGCCTGCACCTTCCACCGGAAGAACTACTTCTACCCGGACATGCCGAAGGCGTACCAGATCAGCCAGTACGACCAGCCGCTCAACGTCGACGGGTACCTCGACCTGCCCGACGGCTTCCGGGTGGGCATCGAGCGCGCCCACCTCGAGGAGGACACGGGCAAGAGCACCCACGTCGGCGGCAGCGGTGGTCGCATCCACGGCAGCGACTACTCGCTGATCGACTTCAACCGTGCCGGCGTGCCGCTCGTGGAGATCGTGAGCCGTCCCGACATCCGCACGTCCGAGCAGGCTCGCGACTACGTGAGCGAGCTGCGCGCCATCCTCGTCGCGATCGGTGCCAGCGACGCGAAGATGGAAGAGGGCAGCATGCGCTGCGACGCGAACGTGAGCGTCCACGAGCCGGGCACGCCGTTCGGCACGCGCTGCGAGATCAAGAACGTGAACAGCGTGCGCTCGCTCGGCCGTGCGATCGAGTACGAGGCCCGCCGGCAGATCGCGATGATCGAAGCCGGCGAGGTGGTGCGCCAGGAGACTCGCCACTGGGACGAGAACGACGGACGCACCCACACACTGCGCACCAAGGAGGACGCGGACGACTACCGCTACTTCCTCGAACCCGACCTGGTGCCGCTCGAGCCGTCGCCGCAGTGGATCGCCGAGGTGCGCGAGTCGCTGCCGCTGCTGCCGAGCCAGCGCCGCGCCCGGCTCGCCGAGCTCACCGGACAGCCGGCCACGAGCGAGGCGATCGCCGTGGTCGTCGAGCGCGGCCAGGACCAGTACGTGGAGGCCGTCGGCCACGTCGGCGGCGACATCGGCCGCGCGCTGGTGCACGTGAAGGAGGCCTACGCAGAGCAGGGCCCCGAGCCGGCGGTGCCGGCCACCGACCTCGCGCTGCTCACCAAGCTCGAGGTGCAGGGCAAGCTCACCGCCACCCAGGCCAAGGCGGTGCTCGCCGAGCTCGTCGCCAACGGCGGCGGTGACGCGGAGGCGATCGCACAGGCGAAGGGGTTCGAGGCGATGGACACCTCCGCGCTCGAGGCGCTCGTGGATCAGGCGATCGCCGCTCAACCCGATGCCTGGGCGAAGTACTGCGCCGGTGAGGGCAAGGCGATGGGCGCGCTCGTGGGCGCGGTGATGAAGGCGAGCCAGGGCAAGGCCGACGGCAAGCTCGTCACCGCCCTGCTGGAGCAGAAGAAGGGCTGAACCCGACTCGTTCCGGTCGCGATTCCTCCCGGAATCCGCGACGGTTCGCGACCAGAACGATCGACGGCTGGGTCAGAGCGCGCCGTCGACGATCAGCTGGATCGTCCTCCGGCAGGTGCGGTCGAACGCATCGGCCGCCATGTGGAGGTGGTCCTCGGGGGTGTCCTCCTCCTTGGTGTGGCTGAGGCCGTTCGTCGACGACGAGAAGATCATCACGGTCGGCACCTCGCGGGCCATCTCGCTCGCGTCGTGCAGCGCGCCGCTCGGCAGCTCCACGTCGTGACCCTCCACCTCGCGCACCGACTCGCGGGCTGCGTCGAGCAGCAGCGGGTGGAACGGCATCGGCGGGATGCGGAAGATGTGCTCCCACTCCACCGTGCAGCCCTCGGCCTCGGCGGCGGCCGCTGCGGCCGCGTGGGCCTCGTCGAACATCGCCTGCAGCGAGCCGGCGTCGATGTGGCGCATGTCCATCGTGATGCGGGTCTCGCCGGCCACCGCGGTGACCACGCCGGGCCAGCACTGCGCGAAGCCCACCGTCGTGACGCCCTGGTGGCGCTCGCCGATCTCGGCGATAGCGAGGGCGAATCGCGACGCGGCCCGGAAGCTGTCGCGACGCATCTCCATCGGCATCGTGCCGGCGTGCGCGGCCTGGCCGCGGAAGATCAGCCGCTCGCGCTCGATGCCCTTGGTGCCGGTGACGGTGCAGATGCCCTTGCCCATCGACTCCAGGATCGGGCCCTGCTCGATGTGCACCTCCACGTAGGCCTTCACGTCGCGCATGCGGGTGCGGGCGCCGTCCAGCCGGTCGATGTCGACGCCGTGCTGGGCGAGGATCTCCGGCAGCTTGCCGCCCTCTTTGTCCGTGAGGCCGCGCAGCACCTCGACGTCGAGCGTGCCGACGCACGCCGCCGAGCCGAAGAGGCTTCGGCTGAAGCGCGCTCCCTCCTCGTCGGCCCAGTCGACCAGCGCCACGGTGACCGGTGGGGTGCCGTCGGCGGCGAGCGAGCGGATCAGCTCGAGCCCGGCCATCACGCCGAGGGCTCCGTCGAGCCAGCCGCCCTTGGGCACGCTGTCGAGGTGCGAGCCGACGACGAGCATGTCGGGTCGCTCGCCGCGCAGCACGATCCAGAGGTTGCCCGCCTCGTCCTCGTCGACCTCCACCGGCAGCCCGGTGAGCGACTCGCGCAGCAGCGCCCGGGCCTCCAACCAGTCGGGCGTCCACGCCAGCCGGCGGCTGCCCTCGGGGCCGCCGGTGCGATCGGCGAGCGCGCGGAGATCGGCGATGACTCGAGCGGGGGAGAAGCGACCGGGGGAGAAGCGACCGGGGGAGAAGCGACCGGGGGCGGACGAGGTCGTGGTGGTGCTCATGCGCCGAATGTAGTGCCGCCCACCCCGTGCGTCCCCGGCCGCTCGTTCTGGGTGCCAGGGTCGCTGCGTGAGCTGCGTCGGTGAGGTCGGCGTGGCACCCAGGTCGGGGACCGGTTCTGGGCGCCACGGCGTCGCCGTGACCTGCGTCGGTGAGGTGGGCGTGGCACCCAGGTCGGGGACGCCCAGGTTCTGGGTGCCAGTGACACGCCGTGAGCTGCGTCGGTGAGATCGGGGTGGCACCCAGGACGTCGGCAGCCGGACGCCGTCAGCCGTCGTAGAAGTAGGGGTCGTGCAGGCCGACGAGCTCGCGGCGGCGGGGGGTGTCGGCCCACGCGATCGCCTCGGGCGACAGGTGGTGCACCTCGACCGTGGTGCGGATCCGCTGGGCGATGTCGCGGCGTCCGTAGTGCGCCTGCAGGAACAAGCGACCGTCACCGCCGCTCGCCGGGGTGCCACGGTGCCAGGCGTCGCTCACGAACAGCGCGACGTCGCCGGCCTCGCCCTCGAGCAGCACCGCCGGTCGCCCGTCGTAGGTGAGCTCGGGGTCGTGGATGCGGTCGAACGGGGCGAGCCGGCCGGAGCGATGGCTGCCCGGGATCACCGCCGTCGGTCCGTCGGCCACACGGCACGGCTTGAGCAGGAGGTGGGCACCGATCGCGAACACGGGGTAGGGGATGCGATCGTCCCAGGGCACGTCGGCGGGGCGGGGCACGTGCGGCCCGGCGTCGCAGTGCCACGGGCCGCCGGCGAACTCGGGCGAATTCCACCACAGGGTGTTCGCGATCACGTGGCAGTCCTGGCCGAGCAGCGGCTCGATCACCTCCAGGATGCGCGGGTGCCCGATCGCCCGGTGCGCCGCCTCCGAGAGGTTGAGCATCTCGTAGCGGAACTCGTCACGGTCGCTGCGCTGCCGGCTGGGCGGGTGCTCGCGGAAGACGCGCTCGGCCTCGGCCGTGAGCTCGGCGATCTCGTCGGCCGACAGCGCCCCGCGTAGCACCGCGAAACCATCGCGCTCGAGCTGCTGCGAGGCCTCCGGCGCATCCGCCGACGACAGGGCGAGGTTCTTGCCGAGACGCCTGATCATATTCCGAGCGTACGACGGTGAAGCACCCCGGTGCGCAGCGGCCCGACCTGCGAGGCTGGCGACATGACGATCGAGTTCCGGGTGCCGACCGACGACGAATGGCCCGCGATGATGCGCGCCGACGCACGGGCCTTCGGCTTCGTGCCGACCCCCGAGATGATCGAGCAGCGGCGTCCGATGCTCGACCTCGACCGGTTCCGCATCGCCGTCGACGGCGGTCAGATCGTCGGGGTCGCCGGTGCGTTCGCGTTCGACATCACCGTGCCCGGCGGCGCCACCGTGCCCGCCAGCGGGATCACCTGGGTGTCGGTCTCGGCGACGCACCGCCGGCATGGGGTGCTGACCGAGCTGATGCGATTGCTCGACGAGCAGGCCGACGAGCGCGGCGAACCCGTGGCGGTGCTGTTCGCCAGCGAGGGTGGCATCTACCGGCGCTTCGGGTTCGGCGTCGCGACGATGCTGCGCTGGTACGAGATCGAACGTGCGACGGCGCACCTCCGGAGCGGGCTCCCGGTCGACCGTGACGCGGTCCGGTACGTGGAGGGCGACGCGGCGCGCGACCACCTGGCCGTCACGTGGGAGCGGTACCGCCGCTCACGCGCGGGGGAGATCTCCCGTGACACGGTGTGGCACGACCAGACCCACGAGGTGCGCGAGAAGCCGAACGACGAGATGAGCGCGACGTTCCACCTCGCGCACCGCGACGGGTACGCCGCATACCGGATCCGCGAGCACTGGACGGGACGACCGGAGAACCGCCTGGAGCTCGTCGAGTTCGTCCCGGTCACGGATCAGGCACACCTCGACCTGTGGGCCACGATCCTCGGCGTCGACCTCGTCGGCACGATCGCGTCGAAGAACCTGGCGCCTGACGAGGCGCTGCCGTGGCTGCTCACCGACGTGCGATCGGTGGCCACGACCCACCTCCGAGACGGGATGTGGGCGAAGGTGATCGACCCCGCCGTCGTGTTCGGTGCTCGCGCCTACGGCACCGACGATCGCCTGGTCGTCGAGGTCGACGGCGTGCGGTGGGCGATCGAGCAGGCCGACGGCGAGGCGTCGTGCCGCCGGGTGCGCAGCCGACCCGACCTGGTGACCGATGCGCCCTCGTTCGGCGCGCTGCTGTTCGGCGGCGTGCGGGCCACCGCGCTCGCATCCGGACGCACGTTGGAGGCCCCTGACGACCGTACGCTCGCACGTGCCGACGCGTTCTTCGTCGTGGGTCGGGCGCCGCACTGCTCCACCTGGTTCTGAGTCCGGTCGCTCGAACGTGGCCGCTGCGTCGCTCGCACCGTTCCGATCGCGCGACTTCGCGATCATGTGGATCGGCGCACTCGTGTCGAACGTCGGCACGTGGATGGAGACCGTCGCGCTCGGCTACTACGTGGCCGACACGACCGGGAAGGCGTCGTGGTCGGCCGTCGTGGCGGCCGCCGGGTTCGTGCCGGGCGCGATCGTCGGTCCGATCGGTTCGGCGATGGCCGATCGGCTACGTCGCCGGCGGGTGTTGATCGTGACGAACGCCGTGGCCGGGCTGATCGCCGCGGTGCTCGCGGTGTGGGTCGGCACCGGCGACGCCACGCCGGCCGGGCTCGCACTGCTGGCGTTCGTCGCCGGAGCGGTGGTGATGTTCGGCTTCCCGTCGTTCCAGGTGTCGCTGCCCGACCTGGTGCCGCGCGACCAGCTGGTCGCCGCCGTCGGCCTGTCGAACGCTCAGTGGAACCTGGGTCGCATCATCGGTCCGGCGCTCGCCGCGCTCGCGATCGCCGCCGGGGGGATCGAGCTCGCGCTGTGGTGCAACGCGGTGAGCTTCCTCGCCGTGATCGGTGCGGTGCTGCTCGTGCGGCTGCCGCACCGACCCGGTGCGC
>WLDE01000174.1 GCA_009704985.1 Actinomycetota bacterium
CGGCGCACGACCCGGCGACACCGCGGGCCGTCCCGCTCGACCCCGCCGGGGTGCTCGTCGTGTCGGCCAGCCAGCACCCCGCCGCCGTGGCGCAGTGCACCTCGGTCGTCGCGCACGGCATCGCCGTGCTGCGCCCACCTGCCGACGCCCGCATCGAGGACGCGGACGCCGTACTCGACGCGCTCGGACGGGCGGCTCGCGACCACCTCGTCGGGCACCCCGAGGTGCACACCGTGCTGCTGATCGGGGGAGACACCGCGGCAGCCGTGCTCGGTGACGCCTGCGTGGACGTGGACGGCTCGCTCGGCGTCGGCATCGCGGTCGGTACCACGGAGCTCGTCGGACGGCGGATGCGCGTGGTCGCCAAGCCGGGCGGGTTCGGCGGACCCGACACGCTCGTCGACCTCCTCGCCGGGGCGGTCGTCACGTGAGCGCCCTCGCCGTCGCGCGACCGCTCGCCGTCACGATGGGTGACGCCTCCGGCGTGGGCCCCGAGATCGTGCTCCGCCGCCACGTGTCGCACGGGCTCGGCGACGTCGTGGTGTACGGCGACCTCGCGATCCTGCGCCACGGTGCACGGCTGCTCGGACTGCCGCTCGACCCCGACCGCGACATCGTCGCGGTCACGTCGCCGTCGGCACGCGGCAGCGCCGACGGCCGGCTGGCGGTGGTCGACCTGGGGCTGCTCGCCGCCGAGCAGCACCGGCCCGGCGAGCTCGACGCTGCCGCCGGTGCCGCGGCGCGCGCCTACGTCGTGGCGGCCACGCGTGCCGCGCTCGCGGGCGAGGTCGCGGCGGTGGTCACCCTGCCGATGAACAAGGAGGCGACGCAGCAGACCGACCCGGGGTTCGTCGGCCACACCGAGCTCATCGCCGCCGAGTGCGGGGTCGCCAGCTACTCGATGATGCTGGCCGCCGGCGACCTCGCCGTCACCCACGTCAGCACCCACGTGTCGCTGCGCGAGGCGATCGAGCGGGTGACCACCGAGCGTGTGCTCGACGTGATCCGCCTCACCCACACCACGCTCGCCCGGTTCCTCGCCGCGCCCCGCATCGCCGTGTGCGGCCTCAACCCGCACGCCGGCGAGCACGGCCTGTTCGGCTCGGAGGACGCCGTGCACATCGCTCCGGCGATCGAGCGGGCCCGGAGCGAGGGCATCGACGCCAGCGGTCCGCACCCCGCCGACACCGTGTTCCACCAGGCGGTGCACCGGCACCGGCACGACGCGATCGTGTGCATGTACCACGACCAGGGTCACGCGCCGATGAAGCTGCTCGCGTTCGAGCACGGGGTGAACGTCACCATCGGGCTGCCGGTCGTGCGCACGTCGGTCGACCACGGCACCGCGTTCGACATCGCCTGGCAGGGTGTCGCCTTCACCGAGTCGCTGCAGCACGCGATCGACTGGGCGCGCAAGCTGGCCGCACCCGCCGCAGCACCCGGCTCGGGCTGATCAGCGCGAGCCCACCCGCTCGGCGGCCGCCCGTCGCTCGAGGCGCGCCTCGGGCAGCAGCACCATCGACGACACGATCATCATCGCCGTCGCGATCCAGGCCACCGTGCCGAGATCGAAGCGCTCGATCACGAGGAACCCGAGGATCGGCGCGGTCACGGCCCGCACCCCGGTGAAGAACGTGTGCAGGCCCATGTAGTCCGCCACGCGGCCCGGCGGCGCGAACTTGGTGACCCACAGACTCCACATCAGGTCACCACCCGCGCTCGCCACGCCGAACGCCACCGCGCCGAGCACCAGCCCGACGTCGGACGAACCCGAGAAGAACGCCGCCACGTACAGGGCGAAGAGCAGGTTCACCATGATGCGGGCCGAGAAGAACGAGAGGCGGTCGAACAGCGAGCCGAACACCGGCATGCACACGAGCCGCACGATCGACGGCACCGTCACCGTCAGCATCGTGATCTTCGCCGCGTCGGCACCCACGCCGTACACGGGCCGCGCCAGGTACTCCACCCGCAGCGGTAGCAGCATCAGGTTGCCGAACCCCATGAACATCCACGCGATCAGCGTGAGCCGCAGCTGACGATCCTCGGCGACGAGGTGGAAGTGGGGGAGCACGGAGGTGTGCCCCTCCAGCGGGGCGAGGGGCTCCGACGGCAGGTTCGCCTGGCACACCGCGACCGCCGCCATCCCGGCCGCGGCCACCACGAGCAACTGCCACCAGCGGTCGGGGTGCGTCGTGAGGTAGCTGCCCATCGCCAGGCCGGCGAGCGCGCTCACGGCCACCCGCACCGCCATCCCGCGCCCCACCCGCCTGCCGCGGTCGCGTGCCGCGAAGTTCCGCTCGTAGGTGGCGGTGAGCAACGGGATCGGTGCGCTCACGGCCGCGACCCCGATCATCGAACCGACCACCATCAGCGACAGCGCTCCGCTGGCGGCGAGCACGAACCCGGCCGCCCCCACCAGGCTCACCGCGGCGGCGATCACCATCACCGGGCGGCGGGTGCGACGTGCGGCCGCGGTGAGGAAGGGCGAGGCGAGCAGGCCGATGCCCGCCGCCGCCGCGATGAGGCCCTTCACCCATCCGGCGGCGTCGAAGCGGGTGATCGCGATCGTGAGGACGATCGTCGACTCGATCGGCACGAGCACGCCGGCCGGGATCGACCGGACGACGTCGACCAGCTGCGTCCGCCGCACGATCTCCGGGTCGTCGCTGGGCGGTGCGCCGGGTGCCTCCACCATCAGACGAGCCGACGCATCGGTGTCTCCGGCTGCGTCGTCGCCGTGAGGGTGAGGTGCGCGTCGACCACCCAGCAGCCGGCGTCGCTGACGATGGCGGGGTTGATGTCGAGCTCCTCGATCGAGGTGTGCTCGAACACCAGGTGCGAGACACGGGTGATCGTGTCGACCAGCGGGCGAGGGTCGATGCCCGCGGCGGCGAGCGCAGCGCCGACACGTGAGGTCGCGACGAGGTTCATCGCCGCCGCGGTGCTCACCGGGGCGAGGCGGCTCTCCTCGTCACCGATCGCGTCGGCCATGATCCCGCCGAGCCCCACGGTGACGACCGCGCCGAGGCGGTCGTCGGTGGTGCACCGGATGCGCACGTCGATCCCGGGCGTCACCATCCGCTGCACCGTGATGCTCGCGGCGCCGTCGCCGAGGCTCGCTCGCATCACCGCCACCGCGTCGCGAACGGCGTCGGCGTCGGGGAGGTCGAGCGCGATGCCGGCCTCCGCCGATCGGCCGGCCCGTCGCTGACCGGCCTTCAGCCCGACCGGGTAGCCGATGCGTTCGGCGACCTCGACGATGTCGTCGGGGCCGAACGCCTCGACGAGCTCCGTCGCCGGGGCGAGCACCCCGTACGAGGCGAGCAACCCCTGCACCTCGGGGATCGACGCGTCCATGTGGGCGGTGCCCCCGCCGGCGCGCTCGATCGCCGCCGTGATGAGCCCGGTGGCCGCCACCTGGTCGACGCCGTCGAGGTCGGCGACGGTGGCGAGCGCCTCGGTGTCGAGCCAGCGGCGGTACGCGGCGAGGTGGCCGAGCACGGCGGCGGCGGGCTCGGGGAACGAGAACGACGGCACCGTCGACCCGTCTCGGATCGGGCCGTCCTGACGGCCGAGCATCACGGCGAGCACCGGCTTGGCGGCACCCGTGGCCGCCTCGTCGATCGCCCGCGTGGGCACCCGCGCCGACAGGATCGGCGGTGCGTGCACCACCAGCAGCGCGTCGATCGAGGGGTCCGCGATCGCGGCCGTGACGGCCGGTCCGTAGTCGTCGACGTCGGAGCGCCAGTCGAGCGGCACCGGCGGGGGCACGACCTCCAGCCCGGCCGCCTGGAGCGCCGCTGCCGCGAGCACACCCGGCGAGCGCGAGTTGGTGAGCACGGCCACCCGCGGACCGGTGGGCACCGGCTGGCACGCCAGCACGCGGGCGGTGTCGAGCATCGCCCGCACCGTCGGCACCTCGATCAGCCCCGCCTGCTGGTACAGCGCCTCGGCGGCGGTGCCGAGCGCCGCCGCGCCGGTGCGGACGGCCACGATCGGCCGTCGCCGCGACACCCGTCGGGCGATGCGGGCGAACTTGCGCGGGTTGCCGAGGCTCTCGGTGTAGATCGCGATCACCTTCGTGCGCTCGTCGTCCTCCCAGAACTGCAGCAGGTCGTTGCCCGACACGTCGCTCTTGTCGCCGAGGCTCACGAACCACGAGATGCCCATCGACATCTGCGACGCGAGCTGGAGCAGCGACGCGCCGAGCGAACCCGACTGCAGCGAGATCGCCACGCCACCCGCCGGCAGCTCGACGGGAACGAGCGCCGCCTGCACCCCCACGGGTTCGTCGGTCGGGCCGTCGGTGTCGCCCCGCACCCGCCCGGTCGCGATGCCCATGCTCGCCGGACCGATGATGCGCATGCCGAACCGGCGCGCCCGATCCACGATGGCCTGCACGTCGATGCCGGTGCCGTCGATCGCGGTGAGCACCACCGCACCCCGGACCCGCTTCTCGATGCACTGGTCGATCACCTGCTCGAGCACCGCGGCCGGGGTGGCGATGACCGCCAGCCACACGTCGTGGTCGATGTCGAGCACGGTCGCGAATGCCGGGACGCCGCCGACGGTGGTCCGGTTGGGGTTCACCGGGAAGCACGGCTGCACCGCGCCGGAGGCGACGTTGCGCCACACCTCGTTGCCGATCGAGCCGGGTTCGTCGCTCGCACCGATCACGGCGATCGACCGGGGCAGCAGGAGCCGTGCGACGGAGCGGCTGTCGGCGCGGCGCTCGCGCTGCTCGACGGAGTCGACGAACTGCTCGGTGTCGGTCAGCGGGAACTCCAGCTCCACCACGCCGCTGTCGAAGTGCCGCTGCACCGGCCACCCCGCCCGTGAGAACACGCCGAGCATCGGCCGGTTGTCGGCGAGGACGTCGGCGGTGAAGCGACCGATCCCGTTGAACCGGGCGATCGCCGCGAGGTGCTCGAGGAGCAGCGTGGCGATGCCCTTGCCGCGGTGCACGTCGTCGACCATGAACGCGACGTCGGCGTCGTCACGGCCGGGCCAGCGCTCGTAGCTCGCCCACGCGGCGAACTCGCCGTGGATCTCCAGCACGAGCGCCACCCGGTCGACGAAGTCGATCTCGGTGAAGTGCCGCAGCTCGGCCGCGGTGAGCGTGGGCTTCGGGGAGAAGAACCGCCGGTACAGGTTCTCCCGGGGCTGGCGCTCGTGGAAGGCCAGCAGCGCCGGGGCGTCGGCGGGCGTGAGCGCCCGCACGTACCCGGTCTCGCCGTCGGCCAGCACCACGCTCGTGGCCCAGTCGTCGCGGGAGCGCTGCACGGCAGCGAGCTTGCCACAGGCGCCGACGCGCCGACGCCCGACATGCCCGATGACCTTCGGCCCTGTCACCGGCGTCACGCCGGTGGGAGGTTGGTCCCATGGTCACGGCCTCGAACCGCCCTCGGACCTACCTCAGCCAGAACGACGCGATCATGTGGACGATCGAGTCCGATCCGCTGCTGCGGTCGACGATCGTCGGGGTGGTGGTGCTCGACGGCGCGCCCGACTGGGACCGCCTGGTCACCCGCATGCGCCACGTGACGGCGATGGTGCCCGAACTGCGCGAGAAGGTGGTCGCCGTGCCGCTGCACCCCACCACGTGGCGCTGGGAACCGGATCCCGAGTTCGACCTGTCGTACCACCTGCGGCGGGTGGCCGTGCCGGCACCTGCCACGACGCGCGAGGTGCTCGACCTCGCCCGCACGATGGCGCAGGCGGGCTTCGACCGCACCCGTCCGCTGTGGGAGTTCGCGCTCGTGGAGGGCCTCGCGGACGGCTCGGCCGCGTTCGTGATGAAGGCGCACCACGTGGTCACCGACGGCATCGGGGCGGTGCAACTCGCCACGCACCTGTTCGACCTCGAGGCCGAGCCGTCGCAGCCCGTACGGCCGCCGTCGGACACCCCGGTGGCCGGGGCGCCGGAGATCCACGGCATCGCCGGCCACCTGCGCGAGGTGATCACCCACGACCTCGCGAGCGTGGTCGGCCTCGCCCGTCGTGCCCTGCCGGCGGTCGCGACCGACCTCGTCCGGGCGGTGCGCGACCCGTTCCGTGTCGTGGCCGACACCGTCCGCACCGTCGAGTCGATCGGCCGCACCGTTGCGCCGGTCGTCACCACGCTGTCGCCGGTGATGGTCGAACGGCACCGCGACACCCGCTTCGAGATGCTCGAGGTGCCCGTCGACGACCTCCGCCGCGCCGCTGCAGCGGCGAACGGCACGCTCAACGACGGGTTCCTCGCGGCGATCACCGGCGGGCTGCGTCGGTACCACCAGGCCCTCGGCGCCGAGGTGGACGAGCTGCGCATCGCGATGCCCGTCAGCCTGCGCACCAGCGCCGACGACGCGGGCGGCAACCACGTCACCGTGATGCGCTTCCTGGTGCCGGTGGGGGTGGAGGACCCCGACGAGCGGATCCGCCGCCTGCACGACATCGGCAGGCGGATCCGCCAGGAGCGGTCGCTGCCGCACACCGAGGCCATCGCCGGGGCGCTCAACCTGCTGCCGGCCGGCGTGATCGGCACGATGCTCAAGCACGTCGACTTCCTGGCGAGCAACGTGCCCGGCATCGCCGTGCCGCTGTACCTGGAGGGGCGTCGCGTCCTGCGGTACGTCCCGTTCGGGCCGACGGCCGGGTCGTCGATGAACGTGACGCTGATGTCGTACGCGGGGACGTGCTGCGTCGGCGTGGACCTCGACACGGCCGCGGTGACCGACACGGCGCTGATGATGCGCTGCCTGCGCGAGGGCTTCGACGAGGTGCTGGCACTCGGCGTAACCTCGCCTGCATGACCGACCAGCTCTCCGTCGACGACCTCGTCAGCTCCACCGCCGCGCTGCTCCGCGACAACGGGTGGGCGTTCTACTTCACGCCCGAGACCCGTGCGAAGGGCGCCGAGCTCGGCCTCGACGGCTTCCAGTTCTACTTCCTCGGCCGCGGCGGTGTGCTGGGCGACGTGGAGCCCGCAGTGATCTCGTCGGCCTTCGGCTACTTCAACCCGTCGCTCGTGGCGCACGTGTGGAACACGGCGAGGGCGATCGTCGCGCCGCGTGAGGCCGCCCGGGTGTTCATGGCGTGCTGCGCCGACCACGGCCGGGCGAAGCTCGCCGGCGTCGAGGGGCTCGCCGAGTTCGTGGCCGCGGCCGGGAAGGTGAACGACGCCGCCGACCGCGACGGACTCGCGCTCTACGCGGGCACCGCCGCGGAGCCACTGGTCGACGACCTGCCCGGCCGGGCGATGCAGCTCGTCACCGTGCTGCGCGAGCACCGCGGCAGCGCCCACCTGCTCGCCGTGCGCGCCGTGGGGCTCGACACCCGCACCGCTCACCACGCCAAGCGACCGGGGGACGGCAAGATGTTCGGCTGGACCGAGGAGGACGCCCCGGTCGTCGACGACGAGGTGCAGGCGAAGATGGCCGAGGCCGAGGCGCTCACCGACCGCATCGTGCGGCAGGCGTACGCGGTGCTCGACGCGTCGGAGCGGCAGGCGTTCGTCGCCGGCCTCGGTGCCGTCGCCGCCGCGCTCGCCGCCTGATCGCGACGTCGCAGCGCCGGCCGCGGCACCGTCCGTCGAGTCGGTCAGCGCCTCGCGTCGCGCCGCCTCGAGTCGCCTCGAGTCGCTCGGTGGTGAGCTTGCTGCGGCCGAACAGGAACAGGCCGAGGTGCGGCACGGCGTCGGCGGGCCCCACCGAGCGGTGACGGTGTGCCGGCGGAGGGTGCGTGGCATCATCGGGCCATGACCGTCATCAAGATCAACGCGCTGACCGTGCCCGCCGAGATGGGCGAGGAGGTGGCCCGCCGCTTCGCCGCTCGCGCCGGTGCCGTCGACGGCTTCGACGGGTTCGAGGGCTTCGAACTGCTGCGTCCCACCGACGACCGCACGACCTGGCTCGTCGTCACGCGCTGGCGCGACGAGGCGTCGTTCGACGCCTGGCGGAACTCGGCGTCGTTCGCGCACGGCCACCGCGGCCCGGAGGGCGCGGCGGCCCCGCCGCCGATGCCGATCCAGGCCGAGCTGTGGAGCTACGAGGTCGAGCTCGGCCGGCCCGGCACCTGACGTCGCCGGTCAGCGCACCACGATCGAGTCGTTGCCCCAGGGTGCGAGCGCGCCCGGCGCGATCGGCGCGTCCTGGAACGTCGTCGGCAGCTCCTCCACCATGTGCAGCACCGCCCCGAGGCGGCCGACCCCGACGCACAGCGCGCTGAACAGGGCGAGCTCCATGATCTCGCCGTCGTCGAAGTGCTCGTGCAGCTCGGCGAACATCGCGTCGTCGATCGCGAGGTGGTTGCTCGCGAACAGGTCGCCGAAGCGCACCGCCACCCGCTCGGCCGGGGTGAGGTCGGGGGCCTCCAGCGGTCGCTCGAGCGAGCACACGAGGTCCTCGGTCACCCCGGCGGCCACCGCGTCCTGGTAGCGGATCGCCATGCAGCTGCGGCACTGGTTGTGGAACGCGATCCGCAGTCGCACCAGTTCGACGAGGCGGGGGTCGAGGCGGCGGTGGCGCTTCAGCGACCCGCTGAACGACATCAGCCCGAGCGCGAGCTCGGGACGGTGGGCGAAGTAGCGCATCAGCCCGTTCTCGAGCGGCGTGCGCTCCTCGGGGTGGATCGCGTCCTGCAGGCGCGGGTCCCAGTCGGCGGGGTCGATCTGGCGGAGTCGGTCCATCGGTGCCTCTCTCTGGCGGCTTGGTGGGATGGTGGTGCGGGTGTGCTCGGGTGTGCTCGGGTGTGCTCGGGTGTGATCGGTCGAGGTTCGGGTGCGGTGCGGTCAGCGCCGCGGGAGCTTGTGGTTGTCCCAGGTGACGAGGTGGTCCGGGGTGAACACCACCCAGCGCCAGTGGCGGCCCCGGGCCGACGCCTCGAAGCGCAGGCCGCTCGTGTCGGCCGGCGCCGGTTCGCCGTGCCCGCCGGCGTACTTGACGCCCATCTGGGCGCGCACCGCGTCCAGGTGCTCGTCGGCGGCCTCGTCCTCGACGGTCTCGAGCACCCGGGCGCTGCCCTGGAACATCGCGCCCTGCAGTTCCGGGAACCGCTCGTTGCGGTCGACCAGCACGGTGCACACCGGGGTGCGGCGGAGGTTCGCGATCTTCTGACCGCGGCAGTAGAAGTACACCTTCCCGCCCGCCCATCCGAACCACAGCGGCGTCACGTTCACCCGCGTGCCCGGCCCGACGGTGGCGACGCGCATGTTCCACGACGACAGCATCAGCTCGTCGAGCTCGTCCGGGGTGAGGCTGACGCCGGCGGCAAGGCTTCCCATGTGCGCATGCTGGCACGTAGGGTCGCCGACCATGGACCCGAGCGCGACGCCCTCCACCAGCGGCACCACCAGCGGCACCACCAGCAGCACCACCAGCGTGACCTTCGAGGTCCGGCGGGGTGACCTCCGCACCCAGCGCGTGATCGAGGCACCCGTGCCCGACATCGCCGACGGGCAGGTGCTCCTGCACATCGACCACGCCGCGCTGACGGCCAACAACATCACCTACGGCGCGTTCGGCGACGTGATGGGCTACTGGAACTTCTTCCCCGCGGAGGACGGCTGGGGACGCGTCCCCGTGTGGGGCTTCGCCGACGTCGTGGCCTCGCGCGCCGAGGGCATCACCGACGGCGAGCGGGTGTACGGCTACCTGCCGATGTCCACCCACCTCGTCGTCACGCCCGAGCGCGTGTCGCGCACGGGGTTCGTCGACGCCGCCGCGCACCGCGCCGGCCTGCCGCCCGTCTACAACCAGTACACCCGCATCGCCGATCGCGCGACCCGTCACGACGAACACGTGCAGGAGGTGCTGCGGCCGCTGTTCACGACCTCGTTCCTCATCGACGACTGGCTCGCGGGTGAGGGGTGCTTCGGGGCGTCGCGCGTGATCGTCGCGAGCGCGTCGAGCAAGACGGCGCTGGCGCTCGCTGCGCTGCTGCGCGCCCGCGGTGGGGTGGAGGTGGTGGGGCTCACGTCGGCCCGCAACGCCGAGTTCGTCGGCTCGGTCGGCTACTACGACCGCGTGATCCGCTACGGCGAGGTCGCCCAGCTCGACACCACGGTGCCCACGGTGCTGGTGGACATGGGCGGCGACGGCGCCGTGCTCGCCGAGGTGCACGGCCACCTCGCCGGCTCCTTGCAGCACAGCTGCCAGGTGGGGGCGACGCACTGGGAGCAGGTGCGCTTCGGGGCCGAGCTCCCCGGACCCACCCCGGCGCTGTTCTTCGCGCCCGACCACGTGCAGCGCCGCGTGGCCGAGTGGGGGCCGAGCGGCTTCGACGAGCGCGTCGGCGCCGCGTGGGACGCGTTCACCGAGTCGGCCGCCGGATGGCTCCGCATCGTCGAGCACCGGGGCCCGGACGCGGTGCGGGCCGCGTTCGACGAGGTGCTCGAGGGGCGCCTCCCGGCCGACCAGGCGGCCGTGATCTCGCTCGACGCCTGATCTCGCTCGACGCCTGATCTCGCTCGACGCCTGATCTCGCTCGACGCCTGATCTCGC
>WLDE01000175.1 GCA_009704985.1 Actinomycetota bacterium
GCCAGGTGACGAGGCGGACGCCGAGGTCGGACGCGCCGACCGTGAGCACCCCCACGGGCGTGTCGATCGTGGTGGTGGCGAGCGTCGGGTCGGTGCGCGTCGGGTCGGTGCGCGTCGGGTCGGTGCGCGTCGGGTCGGTGCGTGTCGGGTCGGTGCGCGTCGGCCGATCGATCGGGGTGCGGTTCACGGCTGGACTCCTCGCGGTCGGGAGGGGGACGGGTCGGGGGTGAGCGAGCGCCAGAGGTGGTGGAGCGCATAGCTCCGCCACGGGCTCCAGCGGGCGGCCGCTGCCTCGGCGGCCCGCGGCGTGTCGTCCCCACCGAGCGCGGCGAGGGCACGGCGCACGCCGAGGTCGGTCGGCAAGAACACGTCCGGGTCGCCGAGGCCGCGCATCGCCACGTACTGCGCGGTCCACGGTCCGATGCCCGGCAGGGCGACGAGCTGCTGGACGAGCGAGGCGCGATCGGCTCCGGCGTCGATCACGACGGACCCGTCGGCGACGGTCCGGCACGCGCCGGCGAGCGCCCGGGCACGAGCCGCCGGCATCGGCGCGGCGGCCGGATCGAGCTCGGCGAGCGAGGACACCGACGGGAACAGCAGGTCCGGCAGACCGAGCTCGGCGGGTGCGACCTCGGTCCGCTCCCCCGCCGCCGCGGCCAGGCGACCGGTCACCGTCCGGGCGCCGGCCACGGACACCTGCTGGCCGAGCACCCCGCGCACGAGCATCTCCGGTCCGTCCACCGCGCCGGCAGCCCGGAGGCCGGGCACCCGCCGCACGAGCGGCGCCAGCAGGGGGTCGGCGCCGAGCTGGCGGTCGACGGCGACGGGATCGGCGTCGAGGTCGAGCAGGCGGCGGCACCGCTGCACCGCCGCCTGGAGGTCCGCGAGGGCCGTGAGCCAGAGGGTGCACGTCACGGCGTCATCGGTCGGGGTGAGCCGCACGACGCCGGCGCCACCTGGCAGCCGCAGCGTGCGGGCGTACGAGGTCCCGTCCCACGACTCGACGCCCGGGACCGCGCGGTGGGCGAGGAAGGCCGTGAGCTCGGCTGCGGCGAACGGCGCTCGCACCGGCAGCCGCAGCGTGATCGCACCCGCGCCCGCGCCGGTGGAACTGCCACCGGCGCCGGGTCGGCGTACGGGTTCCCGCCGCCGGCGGTCGGCGCGCAGCTGCGACGGCGACGTCGCGAACACCTCACGGACCGTGTCGTTGAACTGGCGGACGCTCGCGAACCCGGCGGCGAACGCGATGTCGGTCATCGGCATCGTCGTCGTCTCGATCAGCGTCCGCGCCGTCTGCGCCCGCTGCGCCCTCGCGAGCGCGAGCGGTCCGGCCCCGACCTCGTCGGCGAGCAGTCGGTGCAGGTGACGCTCGCTGTAGCCCAACCGGCGGGCGAGCCCCCCGACGCCGTCGCGGTCGATGATCCCGTCGGAGATGAGCCGCATCGCGCGCGCCACCACGTCCGCGCGCACGTTCCACTCAGGGGAGCCGGGCGACGCGTCGGGGCGGCACCGCTTGCACGCGCGGAACCCGTGCTGCTGGGCTGCCGCGGCCGCCGGGAAGAACGACACGTTCTGGCGGCGTGGCGTGGTGGCCGGGCACGACGGACGGCAGTAGATGCCCGTCGTGTGCACGGCGACCACGAACCAGCCGTCGAAGCGACCGTCACGGCTCTGCACCGCCCGGTAGCACTGGTCGTCGAGCACCCGACCAGTGTGCCGCCGGACCGGTCGGCTCACCAGCGGGTTTCGGACATCACGGTTCGGCGTCGATCTCCCGGCCGCTGACGTCGACGCCGACGCTGAGCGACTGCGAGGCGGCCGGACCGATCACCACCCCACGGACGGGGGTGACGTCGAAGTAGTCGCGGCCCCACGCCACGGTGATGTGGCGCTGCGGCGGCACCTGGTCGTTGGTGGGGTCGGCATCGAGCCAGCCGAGATCGGGCACCCACACGCTGCACCAGGCGTGCGACGCGTCGCTGCCGGTCAGCTTCGGCTGACCGGGAGGAGGGAAGGTCTCGAGGTAGCCGCTGACGTAGCGCGCGGCCAGGCCGTGCGACCGGAGGCACGCGATCATCAGGTGCGCGAAGTCCTGGCACACCCCGCGTCGGGCGGCGCACACGGCGGCGATCGGCGTCGACACGTCGCTGAACTCGGGGTCGAACACGAACTCGGCGTGGATCCGGCTGCTGAGCGCACGCACCACGTCGAGCAGGTCGCGACCGGGCACGAACAGGTCGTCGGTGACCACCGCGAGCTCGGGGATCGACGGCGTGGCCGCCGTCGCCGCGACGAACGGGCCGATGGTGGTGGCGATCTCGCCCTGCGCCGTGACCAGCTGTCGGGCGACCTCGTCCCACGACGTGCCCGCTGCCGGGACGTGCTCCGGTCTCGCCGGTGGCTCGACCTCGACCACGCACCGACCCGTCACCCCGAGGTGGCCGTGTGGACGGTGCACCCCGATCCGCACCACGCGGTTGCCGAACAGGTCGGTGTGCTCCTCGTACTCGTCGGGATCGGGCGACACCTGGATCTCCGCCGACACCACCCGCTGGGTCGGCGTGTCGCGCGGTAGCAGGTGGGCGACGGTGTAGCCGTCGCTCATCGGCAGCCCGTACGTGTACTCCGTGCGGTGGACGACGTCGAAGCGGGTGGTCACGACGACCCCATCACCATCGGGTTCACCGGATCGGCGAACCACCGACGCACGACCGCGTTGCCGAGTTCGAGCAGGGGGCCGCGCGCTGCGAGCACCATCGCGTCCACGCCGAGCCGGCGACCTCCCGCGACCGTGTCGTCGACGTGGGTGAGCATGCCGAGCGACGCCTGGTGCACCAGGTCGGCGCCCTCCTGCCAGGCGAGCGATGCGACGTGCTCGCGCAGCCGGTCGAGCTGGAACGCGAGGCTGCGGGGGTTGGCGTCGTCGTGCACGAGCAGGTCGAGCACCGCGCCCAGCTCGACGTCGCTGCGGTAGCGGCGCCGGTACGCGACGAGGCTCTCGTTCACCTGCAGCAGCGACTCGGCGAGGGGCTGGAACGCGAACTGCTCGACCGCCGGACCGGCCGCCGCCTGGATGGAGCCCAGCACCGCGATCGCCCGTTCGAGCCGCCGAGCGAGGTCCAGGAACCGCCATGCCGGCCCGCGCACCGTGCTCTCCATCGACAGCCCGGCGAGTGCGGCCAGGTCGACGAGCACGACGTCGAGGTCGTCCGGCGCCGACTCCGCCGCGAGCAGGTCGGAGCGGACGCGCGTGAGGCGACCCAGCAGTCGTCCGGTCGTGGTGGACAGGAATTCGCGGACCGTCGTCGCCTCCTGCGCGAGGGAGGCGATCTGCGCGGCCACCGCCTGCTGACCGCCGCGGAGTTCCTGCTGCAACCGCTCGGCGAACGGCAGCGCGCCGGGCCCGTCCTCCGGTCCGCCGTCGACGGCGACCGGCAGCGCCTGCGCTGTCCGGAGCAGCGCGATCGCGCCCGCCGCCCATCCACCGCCTCCGACCGAGAGCAGCGACGGCTCCTGCTGCAGCTGGCTCCCGATCACCCGCGTGGTGCGCGCCGCCACCTCGGCACGTTCGGCGGATCGACCCAGCCAGTACAGCGCGTCGGCCACCCGCTTGGGTACCGACCCGCCGAAGTCCACCTGGGGGTGCGCGACCCGCGCGGGCAGACGCGTGGCCGACACGCCACCCACCACCCACACGTCCTTCACCAGCTGGGCGGTCGGGCGTGCCGGGTGGTCGCCGGGCGCGAGCACGCGGCCGACGCCGCCCTCCATCGTGGTGATCCCGTCGGGCGTCACCGCCGCGTGCATGCGCAGCACCACCGTGCCCGGTACCACCGCTCCCGGCGTCCACGACGACAGGCACGGCGCGGACGCGAGGATCTCGTCGTCGGCCAGGGCGCGCAGCTCCAGCGACTCCCCGAGCAGCGACCGGGCGGCGGCGTCGAGATACGGGGCGAGCACGCGCTCCTCGGCGAGCCGGGTGCCGAACGCGTTCGCCAGCACCACACCGCCGGACTGCGCCGCCCAGGTGATGCCCGGCACGCCGCTGCCTCCGACCGTCCGCGCGTCGAGCGGGTCGAGCGCCGCGTCCTCGATCCGCCGGTAGATCACGTCGACCGGCTCGACACCGTCGAGCACGCGCAGCCACACCCGGTTCTTGCGCACGACGAGGTCGCCGCCCTCGGCGAGGTGGTACCCCATCTGCATCGCGAGGTACGAGTGCTCGACGTACGTGCCGTGCGTGGGGCCGCCGGTGAGCACCACGGTGCGCGGGCTCCTGCGACCGGGAGGCGACTGGGCGGCGAGCGCCCTCCGCATCACCGCGACGAACGAGTTCACCGGTGCCGCACCCGCCCGGCGGATTGCGTCGGGCATCACCCGCGCCACGACCGAGCGGTTCATCAGCGCGTACCCGGCACCCGCCGGAGCATCGACCAGGTCCTGCACCACCCGCCAGGTGCCGTCGGCCGTGCGGACCAGATCCACTGCGAGGTTCACGACCCATCGGGGCGGTGCGTGGGTGGCCATGGTGGTGCGCAGCGACCCGACCGAGAACAGCACCGACGCCGGCACGATGCCCGTCGAGACGAGCCGGCGCTCGCCGTACAGGTCGTGGAGCAACGCCTCCATCAGGCGGACACGCTGGGCCACGCCGTGCGACAGCGACCGGAACTCGTCGTGGTCGATCACCATCGGGATCGGGTCGAGGCGCCAGGGGCGGCTGTCGGCGGCGCGCACCCCGGCGTCGGCCGTGCCGTCGGGCGGCAGCTCGTGGACGAGGTGGCCGGCGCCCTCGGCGTCGAGGAGACGGTCGGTCTGGCGCTGCTGGTCGAGCAGGTCGATCGGCCGGAGGTCGCGCAGCGTGGCACCGAGCGTCGACCACGCCGGTCGCATCGTCCCGTCCTCGGCGACGGCCTCGTCGTACCGGCCGCGCTGCGGGGCGTAGTGGTTCTCGGAGAACACCTGGCTCGATCGCTCCCGGATCAGACGCTCGACCGCACGAACGCCTCGTGGACCACGTCGTTCACGGCGGCGAGCGCCACCTGCACGTCCTCCATCGCCCGGTCGAGGCTCGCGCCGTCCTCACCGACTGCGGCCGACGCCTGGAGCACACGTTCGAGCTCGTCCACGACGGGCAGGGTGCGCTTCGAGCGCGGGAGGCGGCCGAGCGCCTCGCGGATGCGCGTGGCACAGCTCGCGACCGAGCGCGGGAACATCGGGTCGAGCAGCAGGAAGCGCACGGCGGCGCGACCGTCGATCGGGCCGCGCGTGGCGCGCTGGTACATCTGCAGCGCGCTCACCGAACGCAGGAGACCCATCCACTGGACGTCGTCGTGGATGTCGGTCATCGATCCGTCGGCTCCCACCTGCTGCTCCGCGGCGAGCAGCGCAGCCGCCCGCACGCCGACGACGCGCGTGGTCATGTCGGCGCGCTCGATCGACTGACCGAGACGCCACAGCTCATAGGCGTCGTCTCGGTTCATCACCGTGGTGAGGACCCCGTCGAGCTGCTGGCACTCACCGATGAGGTGACCGAGGAACCGGGCCCTGCTGCGTCGCTCGACGCCGCTCGCCGCGTTGGAGCCGACGTACAGGGAGAGGTCGTTCACCGTCTGCCACGCCTCTCGCGGGATGATCTCGCGGGTGGTGCGCAGGTTCTCGCGGGCGAACGCGACCGACGACGTGATGCTGCCCGGGTGGTGCTGATCGGCCACGAGATGGCGGACGATCGGGAGCTCACCGACGGGAGCGTCGGCGTGCTGCTGCTGGAAGGCGTCGCTGGAACCGGCCACCGCGAGCAGCGGTTCCCAGGTGGAGAGTGCGCTCGTCGGCAGGTCGATCACGAGCTCGGTGTAGCTGCGGACGAGACGTGCCGTGTCCTCGGCCCGCTCGAGGTACCGGGCACCCCAGTACAGGTTGTCGGCCACCCGTGACAGCAGCATCAGCGCCGCTCCGCCGCGACGGGGTGGGTCGGGATGGTGCCGGTCATTCGTCCTCGACGATCCAGGTGTCCTTGCTGCCGCCGCCCTGCGACGAGTTCACGACGAGCGACCCCTTGCGCAAGGCCACACGTGTGAGCCCGCCGGCGGTGACGTAGCTGGTGGCACCGCTCAGGATGAACGGGCGCAGGTCGACGTGGCGCGGTTCGATCTCGCCGTCGCACAGCGTGGGCACGGTGCTGAGCGACAGGATCGGCTGTGCGACCCAGTTCCGCGGATCGGCCTCGATCAGCGCGATGTGCGCATCCAGCTCGCTGCGGGTGGCGCGGTCGCCGATCAGGAGCCCGTAGCCACCGCTCTCGTTCGCCGGCTTGACCACGAGCTCGTCGATGTGGTCGATCACGTACTGCCGCTCGTCGGGATAGTGGCAGCGGTACGTGGGCACGTTGGCGATGAGCGGTTCCTCGCCGAGGTAGTACCGGATGATGTCCGGCACCCACGCGTACACGACCTTGTCGTCGGCCACGCCCGCGCCGGGCGCGTTCGCGATCGCGACCTTGCCCGCCTTCCACGACCGCATCAGCCCCGGCACCCCGAGCACGCTGTCGGGGCGGAACACCTCGGGATCCAGGAACGCGTCGTCGATGCGACGGTAGATGACGTGCACCCGCTCGAGACCGCTGATCGTGCGCATGTACACGCAGTCGTCATCTGCCACGACGAGGTCGGCGCCCTCCACCAACACGGCACCCAGCCGCTGGGCGAGGAACGAGTGCTCGAAGTAGGCCGAGTTGAAGATGCCGGGCGTGAGCACGGCGATGGTGGGGTTGGAGATGCCGTCGGGTGCGATCGACACCAGCATCCGGTTGAGCTCGTCGGTGTAGCTGTCGACCGGCAGGATGCTCTGCTTCGCGAACAGGTCGGCGAAGACGCGCTTGGAGATCGCCCGGTTCTCGAGGACGTAGCTCACGCCCGACGGCACGCGCAGGTTGTCCTCCAGCACGTACATGGTGCCGTCCGCGTCGCGCACGAGGTCGCTGCCGGAGATGTGCGCCCACACACCGTGCACCGGTGACGCGCCGACGCACTCCGGCCGGAAGTTCTTGGAGTGCTCGAGCAGGTCTGCGGGGAACACCCCGTCGGCGACGATCCGCTGCTCGTGGTACAGGTCGTCGATGAACATGTTGACGGCGCGCAGCCGCTGGGTGAGCCCCGCCTCGACCCGGCGCCACTCCGACGCGGCGATGACGCGCGGGATGATGTCGAACGGCCAGGCGCGGTCGATACCGCGGCCGTCGGAGTACACGGTGAAGGTGATCCCCATCGTGAGGATGTTCAGCTCGGCGAGCGTCTGGCGCTCCTGCAGCTCACTGTGCTCGAGCGCCGCCAACTGGTCGATCAGCTCCCGCGCCGCAGGTCGCGGGGTGCCGTCGGGGGCGAGCAGCTCGTCCCAGAGGTCGGCCTGGGCGCGCACGTGTGCCATGGTCATCGCCTCACGCTGGCCGAGCCCCGTTGCCGCACGATCACCAAACTATGTCAGGCGTGTGAACACACGGGGCCGATCGCGTGCACCGATCGCGGGTCGGGGGATCGGGCGCTGCGCGGTCAGGCGGTCTGCGGTTCCTTCGGCAGGCCGAGGACCCGCTCGCCGACGATGTTGCGCTGGATCTGGCTCGTGCCACCCCAGATGGTCTCGCTACGGCTGAAGAAGAACGCGCTCATCATCGCGCTCACCGGGTAGCCCTCACGGCGCTTCTCGCGAGCCGTGCCGGGCCACGAGCCGGCGCCGCTGCCCGTGTCGACCAGCATCGAGGAAGCACCGTGGATGTCGAGCGCGAGCTCCATCGCCGCCTTGTGCATCTCGCTCCAGAACATCTTGTTCGTGGCGCCGAGGGCGGCGACACCGAGGTCCTTGGAACCGGCGAGCGTCGCCGACAGCGAACGCAGGCCGTTGACGCGCAGGATCTGGATCTTGGTGTAGTACTCCATGAGCCGCTGACGCACGAGCGGGTCGTCGATCGCGCCGTTCTCCTGCGCCACCGCGACCATCAGCTTGTACTCCTCCTCGAAGCGGCGGTAGCCGGTGGTGGCGCTCATGCCGCGCTCGAACGCGAGCGTCGAGTTGGCGACCTTCCAGCCGTTGTTCACGCCGCCGACGACGTTGTCCTTCGGGCAGCGCGCGTCGGTGAAGAACACCTCGCAGAACTCGGCGGTGCCGTCGGGCTGCACGATGCCGCGCACCTCCACACCGGGCTGCCGCATGGGGACGAGCAGGTAGCTGATGCCCTTGTGCTTCGGCCCGTCCGGGTCGGTGCGGGTGAGCAGGAAGCAGTAGTCGGCGTGGTGACCGCCGGTGGTCCAGACCTTCTGGCCGTTGATCACCCACTCGTCGCCGTCGAGCACGGCGGTGGTCTTGAGCGACGCGAGGTCGGAGCCGCTGTTCGGCTCGCTGAAGCCCTGGCACCAGCGCATCTGGCCGGAGAGGATCTTCGGGAGGAACTCCTTCTTCTGCTCCTCGGTGCCCCACTGCAGCAGCGTCGGGCCGACCAGGGTGTCGCCGAAGAAGTCCGCGCGCAGCGGTGCCTTCGCCCGGGCGAACTCCTCGCTCAGCACCACGCCCTGCATGGTGGTGAGGCCCTTGCCCCCGTACTCGACCGGCCAGGTGGCACAGATCCAGCCGCCCGCGTACAGGCGCTTCGGCCACTCCTCGTTGAACGCCTTGCGCTCGTCGGAGGACATCTCGAACGTCTCGCCGCGATCCACCGCGGCCATCCAGCCGTCGGGCAGGTTCTCGGCCAGCCAGCTGCGGATCTCGGTGCGGAACGCCTCGGCGTCGGCGGGGTAGCTCAGGTCCATCTCCCCAGTATTGACCCGCGGGTCAAGTGGGGTGAAATCGTCCGGGCGAGAACGTGGCGTGACGTCCGTCGTCGGTTCACGGGCCGTTCACAGACCGAGAACGCCCACGCAACGAACGATCCCTACGGTGTCGGTCAATGGCCACGCCCGCTCCTGCCACCCAGGTCGATGCCACGTCCAACCCCCTCGGATCGGCGTCCCTCGGTGTGCAGGAGCGGGCGGTTCTCTCCGCGCTGCTGGCGAACAAGCAGCGCGTGCTCAGCCGTCGCGAGCTCGCCCGTCACGCGGGTCTGGCGGAGCTGAGCGAACGGCGCTGCGACAGCGTCCTCGTCGGACTGCGCAAGCGGCTCGGCGCCGACGCGATCGTGACGGTGCGCTCGCGCGGCTGGATGCTCAGCGCGAGCGCCGAAGCCGCCGCTCTCGCGCTGCTCGACGCCTGACGCGTTGACCGGTTCCCCACTGTCGCCGTCGTCATCGCGATCGGGGCCTGTGTGCTTCAGGTGGGCGGTGTCAGGCCAGCGCCGCCTTGAGCCGCTCGCGTACCTGCTGGTGCTCGCCGGACGGCAGCTTGCCTGCAGGACCCTGCACGTAGAACACGTCGACGACCTCGTGTCCGAGCGTGGCAACCTTCGCCGAGCGGATGTCGTAGCCGTCCTCGGCGAGCGCGTGCGACAGCCGGTACAGCGTCGCCGGTGCGTCGGGCACGCGGACGTCGATCATCGTGGTCGAGTCGGACGCGTCGTTGCTGATGATGACCTCGAATCGGGGCGGGGCGGCGGCGAGCGCCCGACGGGCCCGACCCTGGCTCTTGATCCGCTGCTCGAGACGGGCGTCGATGTCGACGTCGCCCTTCAGCACGCCGCGCAGGTCGTGCGCGAACTTCGACCAGTTCGGCTGCACGCCGTTGGTGCGCAGGATGCGGAACTCGTCGACCGCGGTGCCATCGGCACCCGTGAACGCATCGGCGCCGACGACGTCGAGCCCGTGGAACGCGAGCGTGCCGGCGATGAGCGAGAACAGGCCGCGCCGGTCGGCGCTCGCGATGCGCAGCATCTCGAAGTCGCCGACCGACTGGTGCTCGATGAGCACACCCCCGCCGGCCTGCACCTGGTCGACCAGGTGTCCGAAGCGGCTGTCGAGCGGCGTGGCCTCAGCCGGCCGCTGCTCGCCGCGCAGCACGAGCGAGACCGTGTGGACCAGTTCCTCGATCAGCGTGGCCTTCCACGACGACCAGGCGGCGGGACCGGTGGCCTTGCTGTCCGCGATCGTGAGCGCCTCGAGCAGCTCCAGGGTCGTGAGGTCGCCGACCGCCTCGGCCACGTTCGCCGCGGTGCGCGGGTCCGACAGGTCGCGCCGGGTGGCGGTCTCGGACAGCAGCAGGTGGTGCTCGATCAGCGCCCGGATCACGTCGACGTCGGCCGGCGGGAACCCCATCCGCGAGCAGATGCCGTCGACGAGCTCGAGGCCGGCCTCCGTATGGTCACCCGGATACCCCTTGCCGATGTCGTGCAGCAGGGCGCC
>WLDE01000176.1 GCA_009704985.1 Actinomycetota bacterium
GCGACCGTCGCGTAGGTGTAGGCGCGCAGCTCGCCGAGCTGACGGGCGGTGTCGTTGTACGCGTCGATCACGCGTGCGGTGGCCTCGGCGTCGGCGGCGGTGGGGGTGCGCGGTTCGACTGCGCGCACACCGAGCTCGTCGAACAGCGCGACGAGCCGATCGACATCGCTCACCATGCGCTCCATCGCGTCGGTGAACGAGCGGGCGGCGAAGGAGGTGTGAACGTCGGTGGGGTCCCAGATGGGAAGGAGATCGGTCATCGGTGCTCCGGGGTGGCGTCGGGAGCGGAGGTGCTCGTGCGGGCGGGGACATCCCCGACGTAGGCGCGGTCGCTGCGGTGCACGCGGAAGCCGAGTGCGGTGTAGAGGCCGACGGCGGCGGTGTTGTCGCGGTCGACGTAGAGCATGCCGGTGTGCACCCCGCGCGCGGCGATCGACGCGAGACCGGCGACGGTGAGCGCCCGCCCGAGTCCGAGGCCGTGGAAGTCGGGGTGGACGGCGATCACGTAGATCTCGCCGAGCACCGGGTCGGTGTCGTGGTGGAGCTTGGTCCAGCAGAACGCGGCGAGCCGGCCGTCGCGCTCGTGGACCAGGAAGCCCTGCGGGTCGAACCACGTCTCGCGCTCGCGCAGCTGCAGCGTGGCGAGATCCCACCCGCCCTGCTCGGGGTGCCACGCGAACGCGGCGTTGTTCACCTCGAGCCAGGCCGTCTCGTCGCGCCCGACCTCGAAGCTGCGGAGGGCGACGTCGGCGGGTGGCGCGGCGTCGGCGCCCGCGAGGGGCAGCGGCACGCGCATCTGCAGCAGGGTGCGGCCGGGTGCGAGGCCGACCGCGGCGGCGAGCGCGTCGGTGCGCTCGTCGGGATCGACGACCCACCAGTGCACGTGCCCGCCACCCGCGTCGGCGACGAGATCGAGCGCGGTGCGCAGCACGCCGGTCGCGAGGTCGTGGATCGCATCGGCGGACGCGCGGGTGTGGAGATCGGGGTCGAGCACCAACTCGATCGCCCACGACCCGGTGCCGTCGGACAGCTGGCAGTACGCGGCGAGTTCGCCGCCCGCGCCGCCGGTGTCGTCGAGGTCGTGGGCGAGCACGGCCGCGTGCCACGAACGGCCGCCGTGCACGAGGTCGAGCCACAGGTGATCCGACAGCGGGCGGTGGCCGGTGCGCCGCTGCACCTCGGCGACGAGGCCGTACACGGCCTGGCGTTCGGTGTCGCCGAGTTCGTGCCGCACGTCGATCCGCATCGTGGCGAGGCTATCCGGCGGGTGTGGGGCCGGGTCGTGGGCGAACCGGGACGGCACCCGTAGCCTCGGCGCCGTGGATGAACCACGAACATCCAGACCGACGACCGCGAAGCCGAGGACGCCGACACCCAGGACTCCGAAGGGCCGCACGCGCGTCGTGGCCGAACGCCTCGCCGTGGCCTATCCGGAGGCGGTGTGCGAGCTCGACCACACCAACGCCTTCGAGTTGCTCGCCGCCACGATCCTCTCGGCGCAGTGCACCGACGCACGGGTGAACATGGTGACGCCGGTGCTGTTCGCCCGGTACCCCGACCCGACCACCCTCGCCGGTGCCGATCCGACGGAGCTGGAGGAGATCATCCGCTCCACGGGCTTCTACCAGACCAAGGCGAAGAACCTGATCGGCATGGCGCAGGGGTTGCTCGAGCGCTACGGCGGCGAGGTGCCCACCGACCTCGGCGACCTCGTCACCCTGCCCGGCGTGGGCCGCAAGACGGGCAATGTGGTGCGCAGCGTGGTGTTCGACCTACCGGGCCTGCCCGTGGACACCCACGTCGGTCGGTTGAGTCGCCGGCTCGGACTCACCCAGCACGACGACCCGGTGAAGGTGGAGCACGAGCTCGGCTCGTTCCTGCCACCCCCCGAGTGGGGGGCGTTCAGCCTGCGGCTGATCCTGCACGGTCGCCGGGTGTGCGACGCGAAGAAGCCGCGGTGCGGTGAGTGCGTGCTGGAGGACGTGTGCCCGTCGTCGCTCGTGCCACGGGCGCGTGGGGCAGGAGCACGCCGCGTGGCTCCCCGGTCCGACACCGCGCGACCCGCTTGACGATTCCTTGAGCCGACTGGTCACCCGGCGTGGCCTGCAGGTACGGACCGTGTTCATGTTCGCGCGGCTTGCGTTCTCGCGCGTTCCGTCGTATGCTGACCACACCAACCAGGTTCCCGCCACCTGGGTTGTGGGCGAAGCCGGAATCCGCCGTCTGGCTTCGCACAGCGACGGCCCCTACGGGGGCCGTCGCTTCGTTTTCCGGTCGATGTTCCGGTCGATGTTCCGGTCGATGTTCCGGTCGAGTTCCCGGCGGATTCGGGCCCGCGGTCAGCGCAGCAGCTTGACGGCGCGGTCGAGCGCCCGCGTGGCGGTGCGCAGTGCCCGCTCGGCTTCGTAGATCGCGGCGATGGCGTCGTCGTGGCGACCGCCCGAGAGCGACGGCACCAGCCCGACGACCCGCTCGCGGTAGCGCTCGACGTGGTCGGATGCGACCGACAGTTCCGACTTCGCGCTCCCAGCGTCCACGGCCATGGAGCGAGTCTGGCCGAGGGGTGCGTCACCGGCAAACGGAGGCGCGGCACACGGCCACGCGCGCACACGCACTCGGGGAGCGAAGGGTCGCCTCGGTAGCGTTGCCACCCGTGACCCGAGTGCCCGTCCGCGACGACCTGCGTGCCCTCGAGGGATACCACTCGCCACAGGTGGACGTGCGGGTGCGGCTCAACACCAACGAGTCGCCGGTGGAGCCGCCCGCCGCGTGGCGCGACGCGTTCGCCGCCGAGATGAGCCGGGTCGAGTGGCACCGCTATCCCGACCGTGCGGCCACGGCGCTGCGGGCCGGCATCGCCGAGGTGCACGGCGTGGCACCCGAGCAGGTGTTCGCGGCCAACGGGTCGAACGAGGTGCTGCAGACGATCCTGCTCACCTTCGCCGGACCCGGCCGCACGGTGTGCACGTTCGAGCCCACGTACCAGCTGCACGCGCACATCGCCCGCCTCACCGGGGTACGCGTGAGCGAGACCGACCGGTCACCCGACTTCACCCTCGACCTCCCGGCCGCGCTCGCCGCGATCGAGCGCGAGCAGCCGTCGGTCACGTTCCTGTGCTCGCCCAACAACCCGACGGGGTTGGTGGAGCCGCCCGCCAACGTGCGCGCCGTGCTGCAGGCCGTCACGTCGCTGCCCACGCCCGGTCTGCTCGTGGTCGACGAGGCCTACGCCCAGTTCGCCGGCTGGAGCGCGCTCGAGCTGCTCGACGAGGACACGCCGGTGGTGGTGAGCCGTACGTTCTCCAAGACCTGGTCGATGGCCGGTACTCGCCTCGGCTACGTGATCGGACCGCGGTGGTTCGTGTCCGAGCTCGACAAGGTGATCCTGCCGTACCACCTCGACGCGGCGAAGCAGATCGCCGGCCGGCTCGCGTTGCGCTTCGTGGGCGAGATGGAGGAGCGCGTACAGATGATCGTCGCCGAGCGCGAGCGGATCGTGCGTGCGCTCGACGCGCTGCCGGTCGACCAGGTGCCGAGCGGCGCGAACTTCGTGCTGTTCCGGCCCCGGGGTGTGCCGGGCCGGAAGGTGTGGCAGGGCCTGCTCGATCGCAGCGTGCTCGTGCGCGACTGCAGCAGCTGGCCGCGCCTCGACGACTGCCTGCGCGTCACCGTCGGTACGCCCGACGAGAACGACGCCTTTCTCGCCGCCCTCCAGGAGGTCCTCCCGTGAGCGATGCCGCCCCCCGACCGGACCGCACGGCGCGTCCGGCCCGCACGGCCAGCCGCACCCGCGTGACGAAGGAGACGTCGATCGAGCTGCACCTCGACCTCGACGGCACGGGCGACGCGCACGCCTCCACCGGCATCCCGTTCTACGACCACATGCTCGAGCAGGTGGGCAAGCACGGCGGCTTCGACCTCCGCATCGCCGCCACCGGCGACCTGCACATCGACACGCACCACACCGTCGAGGACGTCGCGATCGCGCTCGGCGACGCGTTCCGCGAGGCCGTCGGCGACAAGGTGGGCGTGCGTCGTTTCGCCAGCGGTCGCTACCCGCTCGACGAGGCACTCGTCGACGTCGCGCTCGACCTCTCGGGCCGGCCGTTCGTGGTGTGGGAGGTGCAGATGCCCGAGTGCCTGCCGCTCGGCACCCCGCCGTTCGACCCGCAGCTGGCCGAGCACGCGGTGTCGTCGTTCGCCACCGCCGCGGGCATCACGCTGCACGTCGAGCTCGTGCGCGGCCGCAACGTGCACCACATCATCGAGGCCACGTTCAAGGGCCTCGGCCGGTGCCTGCGCGACGCCGTGCGCGTGGAGGGCTCGTCGTTGCCGAGCACCAAGGGCGTGCTGTGAGCGCTGGAGCCGTGAGCCCTCGAGCTGTGAACGGCGAGCGGGCACCGCGGATCGCCGTGCTCGACTACGGCATCGGCAACCTCCGCTCGGCGCAGAAGGCGCTCGAGCACGTGGGTGCCGACGCGGTGCTGACCGCCGACCACACCGAGATCGCCGCGGCCGACGCCGTCGTGCTGCCGGGCGTCGGTGCGTTCGGGGCGTGCATGGACGCGTTGCGCGCGGCGGGTCTCGAGGACGAGGTGCGCGCCGCGGTGGCGTCGGGCCGTCCGTTCCTCGGCATCTGTGTGGGCATGCAGATGCTGTTCGACGCGAGCGAGGAGGACCCGCACGCGGTGGGGCTCGGCGTGATCCCCGGCACCGTGCGGTGGCTGGGCGACGAGCTGCCCCGTCCGCAGATGCAGTGGAACCAGCTCGCCGCCACCGACGCGCACCGCGACGACCCGCTGCTCGCCGGTCTCGGCGAATCGCCGTGGATGTACTTCGTGCACTCGCTGCACGGCGTGCCCGCCGACCCCTCGGTCGTGGCCGCCACGTGCGACTACGGCGGTGTCGTGAACGCTGCGTTCCGGCTCGGCAACGTGTTCGCCACCCAGTTCCACCCGGAGAAGTCGGGCGAGTCGGGGCTCGCGCTGCTCGCCGCGTTCGTGCGTCTCGCCGGACGGGTGCCGGCATGAGCGCGCTGCTGTACCCGGCGATCGACCTCCGCGGTGGTCGTGTGGTGCGGTTGCTGCAGGGCGACTACGACCGCGAGACGCACTACGGCGACGATCCCGTCGCGGTGGCGGCGTCGTTCGTCGAGCAGGGCGCCCGGTGGGTGCACGTGGTGGACCTGGACGCGGCACGCTCGGGGTCGCCGGAGAACCGTCACGTCGTCGCCGCGATCGCCCGGGCCGTGTCGGGTGCCGCGTGGGTGCAGACCGGCGGTGGCGTGCGCACGGTGGCCGACGCGGAGGTGCTCGCCGAGGCCGGCGTGGCGCGTGTGGTGATGGGCTCGGCAGCGGTGCGCGAGCCCGCGCTGGTGGAGGAGGCGTCGCGGTGCGTGCCGGTGGCCGTCGGCCTCGACCACCGTGGGGGTGAGCTCAGCGTGCACGGCTGGACCGAGGGGAGCGGGGTGGAGCTGTTCGACGCGCTCGGGTGGTTCCCGACCGCGGCCGCGTTCGTGATCACCGACATCGGGCGCGACGGGATGCTGCAGGGTCCCGACGTCGAGGGGCTCCGTGCCGCAGCGGCGGCGACGGCGGTGCCCGTGATCGCGAGCGGTGGCGTGGCCACGCTCGACGACGTCGTGGCGCTCGGCCGGGTGCCGGGCATCGCCGGCGTGATCACCGGCAAGGCGATCTACGAGGGTCGCTTCACCGTCGCCGACGGTGTGGCCGCACTGCGGGGGAGCGCGGACGCATGAGGGTGTCGCGTGTGATCCCGTGCCTCGACGTGACGGACGGTCGTGTGGTCAAGGGGGTCAACTTCGTCGACCTCCGCGATGCCGGCGACCCGGTGGAGATGGCCGAGTTCTACGACCGCGAGGGCGCAGACGAGCTGGTGTTCCTCGACATCACGGCGTCGAGCGACAACCGGCGCACGATGGTGGAGGTCGTGTCGCGCACCGCTGAGCAGGTGTTCATCCCGTTCACCGTGGGCGGTGGCATCCGCTCGGTCGCCGACGCCCGCACCATGCTGCGCGCGGGCGCCGACAAGGTGAGCGTGAACACCGCCGCCGTGCAGCGGCCCGAGCTGATCCGCGAGATCGCGGCCGAGTTCGGATCGCAGTGCGTGGTGTGCGCGATCGACGCCAAGCGCCGTGCCCCCGGCTCGGATCTCGGCCCTGGTTCGAGTTCGGGTTTCGAGGTGTTCCTGCACGGCGGTCGCACCCCCACCGGCATCGACGCGATTGCGTGGGCCGAGCAGGCCACGGCGCTCGGCGCCGGCGAGATCCTGCTCACGTCGATGGACCGCGACGGTACGAAGGAGGGCTTCGACCTCGGGCTCACGCGTGCGGTCACCGACGCCGTCGGCGTGCCGGTGATCGCGAGCGGTGGTGTGGGCACGCTCGCCCACCTCGCCGAGGGCGTGCTCGAGGGCGGTGCCACCGGCGTGCTCGCGGCGAGCATCTTCCACTTCGGGGAGTACCGCATCGGCGAGGCGAAGGCGGCGATGGCCGCCGCCGGCATCACCGTGCGGCCCGTGCACCTGTGACCGCGCACGCGGTCGTGCCGGGGCTGCTCGAGCCGCCGTTCACCGTGCTGGACGGCGGCCTGTCGACGGCGCTCGAGGAACTCGGCCACCGTCCCGACGGCGCGCTGTGGACGGCGCAGGCCGTGATCGATCGTCCCGAGCTGATCGTGGCCGCCCACCGTCGTTTCGTCGACGCCGGTGCCGACGTGGTGATCACGTCGAGCTACCAGGCGAGCGTCGACGGCTTCGTGCGTGCGGGCCTCGACGAGCCGGCCGCCCGGGTGGCGCTGGCGTCGACCACCGACCTCGCCCGGCGGGCGGGTGCTCGGTTCGTCGCCGCGTCGGTCGGACCGTACGGGGCGTACCTCGCCGATGGCAGCGAGTACCGGGGCACGTACTCGGCGTCGTGGGACGAGGTGCGCGCGTACCACTGGGGCAAGCTGGAGGTCCTCGCAGCCACGGGAGCCGACGTGGTCGCGGTGGAGACGATCCCGACACGTGCCGAGGCGGAGATCGTGCTCGACGAGCTGGCGCGGCTCGGCTCGCCGCCGGCGTGGCTCACGTTCACGTGCGCCGACGCGGTGCACACCTGCGGCGGCGAGCCGTTCGCGGACGTGGTGGCCGCGGTGTCGTCGGCCGGGTCGGCCGGGTCGGCCGGGTCCTTGCTGGCCGTCGGGGTGAACTGCACCGACCCGCGGCACGTGACGCCGCTGCTCGCGGCGGCGCGCGAGGTGACCGACCTGCCGTTCGTGGTGTACCCGAACCACGGGCGCGCCTGGGACGCCGTCGCCAAGTGCTGGATCGGTGACGGCGACGCCGACCTCGCCGAGCGCGCGCAGGAGTGGGTCGCGCTCGGGGCGCGACTGATCGGCGGGTGCTGCGGCGTCGGCGCCGACGGGGTGCGCGCGATCGCCGAGGTACGTGCGGCGCTGATCGACCACGGCGTCTGAGGCAGCCGGTGCCGTCGTCCCTGGGTGCCAGCGATCGCCGCTGACCTGCGGCGGTGAGTCGCGAGCGGCACCCAGGACGAATCGAACCGGTGCGGTGCTGTCAGACGGGTGCCGCGATGCGGGTGCCGTCGGCCCGGTAGGTGGCGATGGTGCCGTCGGCGAGCCGAACGACCGTGGCGCCGGCGAGGTACCGCCAACGGTTGTGGTGACCGCAGGCCACGCAGCCGTTGCACGCCTCGGTGACACCGCCCTGGTGGACGGGGCGCAGGTGGTCGATCTCGCACTTCGAGGCGGGCACCGTGCATCCCGGGTGGGTGCAGTGGGTGGCCGTGAGGAGGACGGCGTCGCGCAGCGCGCCGGTGAAGAGCCGGGTGGTGGACGTCATCCCGACCGGCACGCCGTCGGGGCCGCGCAGCACCAGCCGCACCTTGCCGACGAGCGCGGCGAGGACGGCGTCGCGTACGCCGATGGGGTCGCCGTCGAAGGTCTGGCAGAACGCCCGGTCGGGCCCGAAGGGGCTGCGGACCGGCGTGGTGAGCGAGATGCCGAGCAGCAGCTCGAGGCCGTGGAGGAAGGTGTCGCCGTCGATGACGAGGTTGACGACGGTCTCGACCGGCGACGACGGCGTGGGGCGGCCGGTGTGCTCCACCCGGTGCTCGTCGGGATCGCCGACGCCGCAGTCCTCGCCGGTGCAGCCGTGCCGCTCGGCGGTGCGGTTCGTCTCGTCGGTGGGGACGGACGCATCGCCGTGGGCGGCGGGGTCGCCGGCTGTCGCGGCGTCGGTGTCGGCGTCCTGGATGTCGGCGTCCTGGAGGTCGGCGTCCTGGAAGGTCGGCAGCTTGGGCAGGGTCACGTGGTCGAGCAGGTTCTGGAAGGCGTCGTAGCGCCGCTGCGCCGCCGTGCGGGCGAGCCGGTCGGTGCTCACGTCGTCGCCCCACCGCTCCTTCGCCGCCGTCCAGTCGCGCTGGAACTCGATCTCCTCGAAGCGCGCCATCAGCGCCTTGAGCCTGGCGTGGTCGATCGCCGGACCCTCCGCCTCGAACCGGCCGAGCAGGCCGGTCTGGCGGAGGGAGGCGCTGCGGTGGCGATGCGCTCGCTCGGGATCGGGGCCGTCGGCGTCCATGAGGCACTTCCACGCGAGCACGTACTGCTCGAAGGCGAGGTACGGCAGGATGGCGGCGTGCTCGAGGAAGTCGTCGATCTGCTCGGCGACGTACAGGCCGACGCGCGGCGCCCGGGCGAGTCGGGCGAGCAGGAACACCTGCGCGGTGCCCACGCGTCCGATGGTGAGCTGGTCGAGGATCTGCGGGCACTCGCGACAGAGTCGTTCGAGGTCGCGGTGCGCCTTCGCGTCGCGATCGGCCCACCGGTGCTCGGCACGGCCGAACCCGGCGAGGTCGCGGTGACCGTCCCCGTAGTACAGCTTGCGTCGTTCGAGCTCGTGCAGCAGACGGACGTGCTCGGCGAGATCGGCCCGACGACGCTCCTCGATGTGACGGCAGCGCGCCAGCACCTCGTCGTCGGTGAGCACCTCGGGCCCGCCGTCGGGCGGGGATCCCGCCTGGGGGTCGACCATCGTGGACACGCGCACACTCCTTCCCGCCCCACCCGCCGGTGGGGGCATCACGACATGGGTTGGTGATGCGGCCCGTCGGGCACCCGCCGGTGCCCGAATGCGCCCCTCGTGGTGGCGGGCGACTTGTGGCCCCTCCGGGAGGAGCGGGGAATGGCCCCGACACAGCCGGTGAGTTCGCACCCCCAGCATGCACGAGGGGTGCCACACCGATCATGGACACAAAGGGACGCCGCATGGACACCGAGAGGGACACCGGCGGGATCAGGGGCGCGTCGTTCGACCCCGTCGCGATCGCGTCCCGATCGGCAGCTCCGCTCGTCCAGCTGCTGAGTGTTCTGGGTGCCAGGACCGCCGGCTGACCTGCGTCGGTGAGGACTCACCGGCGCCCAGGAACTGGGAGCGAATGTCTCGGGTGCCGGTGATCTCGGATCTCCAGGGAGTTCGTCGGAGCGTGGCACCCAGGACTCTCGTGGCGGCGGCCGACGGCTCGACGAGACCCGGGCGCATCCCCAGCAGAGCACCTCGCTCGATCGGCTCGCCTACGGTGTGGTGATGCTGACGTCGTTGGGGAGGACCTTCGCGGTCGACGGGGTGGAGCTGGCGTGGGATCGCGTCGGCACGAGTGCGGACGGGGTGCCGCTGGTGCTGTGCCATGGGTTCTCGGGCTCGTCGCACGACTTCGCGCTGCACGTCGAGCACCTCGCGCGATCGCGGGAGGTGGTGGTGGTCGACCACCGGGGCCACGGTGCCTCCACGAAGCTCGGTCGGCTCGACGGCTACTCGATCGACCGGCTCGCCGCCGACCTCATGGCGCTGATCGCCGAGGAGATCGGCGGCCCGGTCGACCTGCTCGGCCACTCGATGGGCGGGGCGATGAGCATCGCCGTCACGCTGGCCCGACCGGATCTCGTTCGCTCGCTGATCCTGATGGACACGAGCGGTTGGTCGTTCCGGCCGGACGACCCGGCGAGGGCGGCGATGTTCGAGGGGTTCTTCGCCGGCTACGACCCCGCCGGAGGACTGCCGGACCTCAGCGCGATGGAGGATCCGGAGGACGCGCTGATCGCCGAGCGCACACCGGCCGAGTGGCAGCAGCTCAAGGAGCAGCGCAGCGCGGCGTTCGACCCGTGGGCGATGAAGGCGCTCGGCATCGAGCTGTTCGCGGCCCAGGCCGACCGTGCCCGCCTCGCGGCGATCGCGTGTCCCGTGACCGTGGTGGTCGGCGAGCACGACCACCCCTTCGTCGGGCAGGCCGC
>WLDE01000177.1 GCA_009704985.1 Actinomycetota bacterium
CACCATCCCCCCGGCACCCCCAGCACCCCCGACACCACCGTGGACGCCCACCCCTCTCTCCCCGATGTCACCGGCCGGCCCCTTCCCGCGG
This sequence comes from Actinomycetota bacterium, assembly GCA_009704985.1. Lineage (GTDB taxonomy): Bacteria > Actinomycetota > Acidimicrobiia > Acidimicrobiales > Ilumatobacteraceae > VFMC01. The sequence continues at coordinate 92 of WLDE01000177.1, forward strand.
GCTGGCACGAGGTGCGCGTGCCAGGGGTGAACTGGCCCGTCCTCGTCGGACCCGGCGGTGTCGTGGTCGTGTTCACCCGCAACACGTCCACCGCGCTGCCTCGCACCACCGGCGACCAGGACGAGCGTCGGCGCGCCACGTCCGGTGCCCACCTCACCGCCGCACTCGTCGGCCACCGCCTCGGCCTCACCCCGGATCGCTCGATCCCGTGCGCGCCGTTGGTGGTGATCGACGACGACCTCCCGCTCGTCGCCCGCTCGGACGACGCCGCAGTGGTGCACCGGGCCGACCTCGTGACGTGGCTGTGCGATCGACCGGCGGTCATCGACGACCACACCGTCCACGGGCTGGTCGCTGCCGCACCGCCCGCGTTGCGCTGACCGCTGCGCCGGATCAGCCCGCCGGGCGTGCGGCGATCATCTCGATCTCCACCGTCGCACCGAGCGGCAGCGCTGCCACGCCGATCGTCGTGCGCGCCGGGTACGGCTCGGTGAACACCTCGGCGTACACGACGTTCATCGCCGCGAAGTCGGCCATGTCGGTGAGGAACACGCTGCACTTCACGACGTCGTCGAACCCCAGCCCGGCGGCCGACAGCACCGCGGCGAGGTTGGCGAAACACTGGCGGGTCTGCTCGGCGATGCCGCCCGCCACCAGCGTCGCCGTCCCCGGCACCACCGGGGTCTGCCCGCTGAGGTACACGAAGCCGTGCTGCTCGGCGGCGTGCGAGTAGGGGCCGACGGCGCTCGCGCCGGGCGCGGTGACGGTCGAACGTGGCATGTGGTGCGGTCCCCTCTCCTGCAGCGCGTCTCGCGCGCCGCTCCCCGAGTGTCGCAGCCCGCGGCGTCCCGGCGCCGGACTCGAGGCCGTGCCGGACGCACCAGGGGCGACGGAGGGTGGTCGGCCACCGGTGACGATCCGCCGCTCAAGACCCCGCCTTGCCGAACCGATGACTTCGCCGTGACCTCGAGCCGACCCGCCGACCCCTTCATCCGAGCGATCGTGGACCACCTCGCCGCCACCGGCGGCATCCCCACCGGCTGGGAGGAACTCCCCGTCGAGGGCGTCGGCCGGCCGGTGCTCGCCGGCCCCGGAGGGCTCGTGGTGCTGGCCGCTCGTGAACCGGCGTCACCGTCGGTCGAAGCGGGACTGTCCCGGCCCTGGCGCGACGGACGCCACGACGAGCGGCGGGATCGCCGCTCGGCGTTCCAGCTCACGGCGGAGCTGGTCGGTGACGTCGTCGAGGCGACCACCGGGGTGCGCACCACCTGCGCACCGGTGGTGGTGATCGCCGACGACCACACCACGCTCATCCCCCGCGGCGACGACGTGCCCCTCGTGCACCACCGCCGCCTCGCACGCTGGTTGGAGCAGCGCCCCGTCGTGCTCGACGCCGACCAGCTCGCACGCGTGCGCTCGATCCGTCCGGGTGCCGCGGCGGGCGGCACCACGGCGACCGACGCCAGCCACGCCAGCCACGCCAGCCACGCCGCGGCCGGCTGAACCGCGTCGCGGCGACGTCAGCGGAACTCGTCGATCTGCGACTCGTGCGCGACCGTGCAGGTCGCCGCCGCCCACACCCGCTCCGCGCCGCGGGCGCGCAACACCGCCGCACATGCGGACAGCGTCTCCCCCGTCGAGATCGTGTCGTCCACCAGCAGCACGAACCGCGGCGAGCGGCGGCCGCGCACCCGGATCCGTCCGCGCGCCGCTCCGTCGAGCCGGCCGAGGATCCCCCAGCGCACCCCGAGCGTCGTCGAGGTGGCACGTCCCAGTCCACCGGCGGCGAGCCGTGCGAGTTCGCCCGTCAGACCGCTCGACGACGGCACGGGCACGACCACCAGATCGTCCGGCCACGGGCGCGACGACAGCACCTCGCCCAGGCGACGCCCGAGCAGGTGAGCGGGCGGCCCGAGCTCCGCGTGCTTCGCGCGGCCGAGCAACAGACCGACCCGGGTCACGCCGCTCACCGGGTGCCGGTAGCGATCGAGCACCCAGGCGGCGTCCACGCCGTCGATGCCCGACAGCTCGAGCGCCGACGACGGCGAGATCGTGGTTCCGCTCACCGCACCACCGACCCTCGCCGACGAGCGGGACGACCGCGCCGGACGGCCGCGCAGGACGCGCAGGACGCGACCCCGGACACGACCCCGGACGCGACCGCGGCACGTGCCGCGCGAGAGCTGGAGGCGATGATCCGCGCCATCGGACGAGCACACCACGACGCCCCGCGCGGCGGCAATGGGCCACGCGGCTCATCCGGTGCGGCTCATCCGGTTCGGCTCATCCGGTGCGGCTCATCCGGTTCACCGCCGGCGTGGCGATAGGTTCCGGCCATGATCGCGGACGTGGTGACCGACCGAGCCGAGGCGATCGCCGAACTCGACGCCACCGAGCTCGCCCGCCGCCTCGCCCTCCAACCGCACCTCGCGGCCTGGTGCGTCGGCGCCGGCCCGCTGCGCACCTGGTTGGGCCACAGCACCCGCAACCCCGGCCGCCGCCAACTCGCCGGCGCGCTCGCCAACCCGCACGTGCTGCGCCTGACGATGGAGCTGCTCGACCCGGCGTCGTCGCAGCTGCTCGTCGTCCTCGCCAGCCGCGGCGGCCAGGTCACGGCCGCGCAGCTCGACGACGAGCTCGCCCCGGTCGCCCCCGACGAACGTGACCGCATCGTGCGCAGCCTCGCCGACCGGTTCCTCGTCGAGGAGCCGTCACCCGACGCACCGCTGCGGTTGCGTGCCGGTGTGGCCGACATGGTCGGGCGCCCCGGCCGACCGCTCGACCGGCTGCTGCTCGACCAGACGATCACCAAGGACGTCCTCGGCATCTGGCTGCAGCGCCTCGGCGTGCATCCGGTGCCCGCCGGCAAGACCCAGCGCATCGAGGCGCTCCGAGAGCAGCTCGGCTCGCCCGACGCCGTCGCCGCGCTGTTCGACCGTCTCGCCCCCGCCGAGCGCGCGCTGTTCCAGCGCCTCGCCGCGGCCGGCGGGCGCGGCATGTCCGGCGACCGGATCACGGCCAACTGGTGGCAGCTGCGGCTGGTGAACCCGGTCGACCCCCGACCGCCCTCGCTGCGGCCGGGCCTCACCCCCGAGGCAGCCGCGCTGCAGTTCCTGATCGATCACGGCATCGTGTGGGTGGAGCGCGAGCTTCGCCAGGTGGGCCTGTGGCTCGAGACGCTCATCGCCGTGCACGGCCGCACGTACGCCGAGTGGCCCGCGGTCGACCGCGTCCAGCACGTCGCGATCGACCAGCACGCGCCCGCCCACCCCGACGCGCTGCGCAACCTGCAGAGCCTGCTGCGCCACGTCGTCACCGAACCGATCCCCGGCCTCAAGACCGGCGGGATCGGGGTGAAGGCGATCCGCGACCTCGCCAAGCGGATGGGGTGGGGCGCCGATCAGCTCGCACCGATCATCCACCTCGCGTTCGGCCTCGGCCTGCTCGTGCAGACCAGCGAGCACACGGGCCGCGGCCGCACCGCCTCGTGGGTGCACCGCTACGAGCTCCACCCCGAACGCAGCGCCGAATGGCGGAGCCTGTCGATCGCCGACCAGTGGATCCAACTCGTCGACGCGTGGCTCGACGCACTCGACGCGCCGAGCGAGGTGCGCGCGCTCACCTCGGTGGTGCGGCGCCAGGTGATCGCCGACCTCCTCGAGCTCCCCGACGGCCACGGCGTGCCCGCCGCCCGGTTGCTCGACTGGTGCCACGCCCGGCACCTGCTCGCCGACCGCGTCGACCTGGAGTCGTTGCACACCCACCTCGTCGTGCTCGGCCTCGCGCCGCCCGTCGGACCCGTCGGCCTCGGTGCGCTCGCCCGCAGCGTGCTCACCGAACCCCGCTCGCTGCACGACCTGCTGCCCGAGCAGGACCGCACCTTCGTCGTCCAGGCCGACCTGTCGGTCGTCGCACCACCGGCGCTCGACCCGGCGGTGCGCTCCCGCCTCGACCGACTGTGCGTCACCGAGTCGACCGGTGCCGTCACGGTGCTCCGGCTCGACCGCACCCGCATCGCGAGCGAGATGGCCGCGGGCGAGTCCGCCGCCGCGCTGCTCGACTTCCTCACCGAGCACGCGGCCGTGCCCGTCGCTCCCGTCGTGGCCCAGCTCCTGACCGACGTCGAACGCCAGCGCGGCGGCCTCACCGCCAGATCGGCGGGCACCGTGGTGACCGCCGACGACGTGCTCGGCCTCGCCCAGGCCGTGCGGGTGCGCGCCGCGCGACTCACCCTCGTCGCACCCACGGTCGCGGTGAGCGACCTGCCCCTCGACAAGGTGATGGCCGCGCTGCGCAAGGCGGGCCTCGCACCGTCGGCAGCGGACGACCCGACGGCGGCGGGTGTCACGATCGCCCGGGTGCAACCGGTACCCCGTGCCCGTAACGTCCCGGAGGTGCTGCACCCGCACCTCGCCCAGCTCGAAGCCCTGCTGGAGGGCTGGTGAGCGACCCCACCAACCCGCTGACCAACCCGCTGACCAACCCGCTCATCGTGCAGAGCGACCTCACGGTCATGCTCGAGCTCGCGAGCCCACGCGCCGCCGACGCCCGTGCCGCGCTCGCCCGCTTCAGCGAGCTCGAGAAGGCACCCGAGCACATCCACACGTACCGCATCACCCCGCTGTCGCTGTGGAACGCGGCCGTGGCCGGGCTCAGCGCGGGCGAGGTGGCGTCCACGCTCAACGACCTCGCCAAGTACCCCGTGCCGGCCGGCGTGCTCGCCGAGGTGCACGACCAGATGGGTCGCTACGGGCGGCTGCGGCTGGTGCGCGACTTCGACACCGGCGGGCTCGCGCTCGTGAGCCACGAGGTGCCGCTGCTGGTGGAGGTCGCACGTGACAAGCGCGTCGGCGTGCTGCTCGGCGAGCGCCTCGACGGCAACCGGTTCGCCGTTCGCCTCGGCGACCGCGGCGCGCTCAAGCAGGCGCTGCTGCAGCTCGGCTGGCCGGTCGCGGACGAGGCGGGCTACACCGAGGGCAGCGTGCTCGCGGACGCGGAGCTCACGTGCGAGCTCCGCAGCTACCAGGCAGATGCCGTCGGTGCGTGGTGGCAGGACGGTGTCGACGCCGCCGGCAACGGGGTGCTCGTCCTCCCGTGCGGCGCCGGCAAGACGGTGATCGGCCTGGCGGCGATGGTCGCCGCCGGTGCGCACACGCTGATCATCGCCACCAACATCACCTCGGCGCGGCAGTGGATCCGCGAGATCCTCGACAAGACCTCGCTCACCTCGGACCAGGTGGGCGAGTACTCGGGTGAGCGCAAGGACATCCGGCCCGTCACGGTCGCCACCTACCAGGTGCTCACCTGGTCGCCCGCCCGCAAGCGCAAGCGTGGCGACGACGAGCTCCTCACCGACATCCCCGACATCCCCGACATCCCCGACATCCCCGACACCCCGGGGGCCACCGGCGACCCGACCGGCGACCCGACCGGCGACGCGGCCGACGGTGCGCCCGCCGACGTGCTCCACCAGCTCTACCCCCACCTCGGCCTGTTCGACCGCACCGAGTGGGGCCTCATCGTCTACGACGAGGTGCACCTCCTCCCCGCGCCCGTCTTCCGCGCCACCGCACGCATCCAGGCGGTGCGCCGCCTCGGGCTCACCGCCACCCTCGTGCGCGAGGACGGCAAGGAGGCCGACGTGTTCGGGCTGATCGGGCCGAAGCGGTTCGACATCCCCTGGAAGGAGCTCGAGCACTACGGCTGGATCGCCCCCGCCGTGTGCACCGAGGTGCGCGTCGGCCTGCACGACGACGCCCGCATGGAGTATGCGCTGGCCGATCCGCAGCAGCGCTACCGACTGGCCGCGACCACCCCCCGAAAGACCCAGGTGGTGCGCGAGCTCTGCGACCGCCACGCCGGCGAGCGCGTCCTCGTCATCGGGCAGTTCGTCGACCAGCTGCAGCAGATCGCCGAGACGCTCGACGCGCCGATCATCACCGGGCAGACCGCGCAGAAGGTGCGCGACGCCCGCTTCGAGGCCTTCCGCAACGGCGAGCTGCGCACGCTCGTGGTGTCGAAGGTCGCGAACTTCTCGATCGACCTGCCCGAGGCCAGCGTCGCGATCCAGGTGAGCGGCACGTTCGGCAGCCGCCAGGAGGAGGCGCAGCGGCTCGGCCGGATCATGCGCCCGAAGGCCGCGGGCACGCAGGCGCACTTCTACACGGTGGTCACCCGTGACACCGTCGACCAGCAGTTCGCCGCCAACCGCCAGCGTTTCCTGGCCGAACAGGGCTACGACTACCGGATCGTCGACAGCCACGACCTGTGAGCGCCTCGGCGCGGTCAACGTCGAACGTTCATTCGACATCCGGACCGATCCGGTTCCGACGGGGCCCGGGTCGAACCCGCTGAGCTGGGGTGACGTGACCGACGACGGGGAATGGCCACTATTCGGATGCGAGGTCGAGCGGCCACGGAACGTAAGGTCGCGGGCGTGGCCGAGATCGATCACGCCGCGGTGAACGCCACACCGGACGCCACACCGGGCGCGACACCGGACGCCACACCGGGCGCCACACCGGACGGCTCCATCGCGCCGGCCCCACCGATCACGACGCGCAGCAGCCCGGCATCCCCGGCACCCCCGGCGATCACGGCACCCCCGGCGATCACGGTGCTCGGCGACATCAGCATCCGCGACGCCGCCGGCGTGGAGACCGCCCCCAGCGCGCAGCGACGCGAGATCCTCGCCGCGATCGCCGCTGCGGCCGGGTCGATCGTGCCCCAGGAGACCCTGCTGCGCGGCATCTGGGGTGAGGTCTCGGACTCGGCGAAGGGGTCGCTCAAGACGCAGCTCAGCACCATCCGCCGCCACCTCGACCGGGGTCTCACCATCGAGTGGGTGAATCGAGCGGGCTACCGCCTGAAGGGGCCGCTCGAGCTGCTCGACGCGACGGCGTTCGAGCAGCTCGCGACCTCGGCTCGCGACCTCCCGCCCGCCGACGCCGCCGTGCGCTACGCCCAGGCGCTGTCGATGTGGCGGGCGCCGCTGCCGTTCCTCAACGTCGACAGCACCTCACTCGTCGACGCCGCGGTGTGGCGACTCGTCGCCCTGCGCGACGAGGTGATCCGATCGCTCGCCGACTGCGAGATCGCGTGCCGGCACGGTGCGGTGTCGCTCCCGCTGCTCGAGCAGCTGTTCACCGACGACCCGCGCCGCAGCGACATCACCGCTCGCCTCGCCACCCTGTACGCCCTGAACGGCCGGCACAGCCACGGCCTCGCGACCATCAACGCCCACCGCGACGCCCTCGCGAACATCGGCGCGGTCATCTCCCCGGAGGTCGCGGAGGTGGACGCGCAGATCCTGCGCTACGAGCTCGGTCCGTCGTCGCGGAACACCGTCACCCGCGAGGTCGACGCCTATCCGGTCGCGAACACGATGCTGCAGCGCCACCGGCAGGTCGAGCGCATCATCCACGCACTGCGCGACGGCTCCGTGGTGGTCACGGGTGAGGCCGGTGTGGGCAAGACGGTGGTCACCCACCTCACGGCGCAGCGCCTCGCCGAGGACGGCGTGCCCGTGCTGCGGGTCGCAGTGCTGCAGGAACCGTTCCGCCCGCTGCAGACGATCGCATCGCTGCTCGACCAGTTGCACACCGAGCTCCCCGACCTCACGACCCGGCTGCTCCGGAACCGGCGCCTCGCCGATGCGTTCGCGCGCGTGTCGCGGCCCGACACCGCCGAGGTGCCGCCCACCACCCGCGACGACCTCGTGGCCGACCTGGCCGAGCTCATCACCGCTGCCGTCGCCGGGAGCGACGCGGTCGTGGTCGTCGAGGACACCCACTGGCTCGACGCCACGTCGGCCGAGATCCTCCTGGCCGTCGTCGGCCACCGCGGCGTCCGTGCCCTGCTCACCTCGCGCCCACAGCTGCACGAGCAGGTCCACGAATGGGTGCACGCCGTCGCACCCGTCAGCAGCCGGCGGGACGCCGCGGTCACCCGTCTCGAGCTCCCCCCGTTCGACCTCACCGAGGTGAGCGAGCTGCTACGCGTCGCACTCCCGATGCGTGCCACGGTGGAGCTCGCCGCATCGCTGCACCACCAGACCGGTGGCAATCCCCTGTTCCTCGGGCTGCTGCTCGACGTGCTCAGTCGTGGCGAGCTCGGACGCGACGTCCCGCTCACGCTGCAGGCCGCCATCCAGGAGCGGACGTCGGCGCTGTCGCGCAACGGCCGCGGGCTGTTGCAGCTCGCGTCGCTCCTCGGTCCGACCTTCCCCCTCGCGCCGCTGCGCCAGCTGCGCAAGCGCGCCGGCGACCACCTCACCGAGGCCGAGGAGGAGGGGCTCGTCGCCTGCGACGCCGCGGCCGACCTCGGCCAGTTCGTCCACGGCCTCGTCGCCGACGCGCTCGTGGCCTCGATCCCGGCCGCGCCGCGGGTGTCGTGGCACGACGAGCTGTGCCGTGCGCTGCAGCGGTGCGGGTTCTCCGCCGTCGCCGCCGCACCCCACGCGCTCGGCGCCGCCGCGCTCGATCCCATCCGCGCCGCGCGAGTGTGCGCCGACGCGGCGAACGAGCACGCAGCCCTGTTCGAGTGGCAGCTCGCGTCCGACTGGGCGCAACACGGCCTCGACGTGGTGGAACGGCACCGCATGCAGGGTCAGCTCGTGGAGGCCGAGCTCTCGGCCGTGCTCGGCACCGGACGACGCCGCCTCGGTCGACCGGGCAGCGACCTCGCGCTGCGGCGCGCCGCCGAGCTCGCCGCCGAGTACGAGGCGAACGAGCTCCACGTCCGGTGCGTGGTGGAGCTCTGCCTCCACGGGCTCACCACCACCGTCGGCACCACCGACGCGGACGCCCGCCGTCACCTCGACCACGCGCTCTCGCTCGCCCTCGGCGACCACCGACGCGCCGAGCTGCTCGCCGCATCGGCCACGCTGCTGGCCTCGTCACCCGACGTGGCGCTCGCCCGCCGGCTGTACCGCGAGGCGCGAGCGATCGCGCTGCGCAGCGAGGACGAGCGGTTGGTGCGCACCGTGCTCATGAACGCGCATCTCGGCCTCGCCCACCCCGACGACCTCTCGTGGCGCCACGACGCCGCCGACCGCCTCGCCACGATGGAGGACGTCGAGGCACGCTGGGAGGCGGAGTTCCTGCGCGTGGGCCTCGGCATCGTGACGGCCGATCGTGCACTCGTCGACCGCTCGGTCGCGAACCTGCGCGACCTCACCCCCCTCGTGCGGCAACGCAACCGTGCCCGCGCGCTGCTGCAGGTGGAAGCCGTGCACGCCTTCCTGTGCGGCGACCTGGAGGCGGCCGAGCGCTGGGGCGACCAGGCGTTCCACGCCGCCGTCGACGGGTACTCGCAGACCTGGGCGCTGTCGATCTACTCGGTGCTGCTGTTCCCGGTCCGCATGGCGCAGGGGCGCGCCGGCGAGTTCTGGGACATCATCCAGCACTTCCTCCGCGACCAACCCGACTACACCACCTGGTTCGCGCTCGGCGCGATCATCGCCGACGCCGGCGGAGACGGCGAACGCACGGTCGAGCTGCTCGACGTGCTGCGCTCGCGGGACCTGGCGATCGCCGAGGACTCCACCTACACCGCGGCGCTCACCCAGCTCTGCGTGCCCGTGTGGCGCACCGGCGCCCGCGACCTGGCGGCCGAGCTGCAGCGCCGGCTCGCCCCCTACCGGGGTCAGATGACCTGGAACGGGCTCAGCACCCACGGACCGGTCGACGCCGGTCTCGCACTGTGCGCGGCGACGCTCGGCGAGACCGGAAGCTGCGCGGACCACCTCGCCACCGCCCGCACGCTGGTCGACCGCTTCGGCGCACCGCACCTGTGGTGGCCCGAACTCGACGCTCTCGCGCCGCGCGATCGCACTCCGCAGCACCCCGACCGCTGAGCCACGCGGGATCGACGAGCCGGGGGAGTCGCAGCGGGGCTGCCGCAACTCCCCCGACTCCGACATCGGCGGGGTCCGCCACCTCCGCCGACGATGCTCGGACCGACACTCGGGCCACACGGTGTGGGTCGACGGCGCTCACCATCGCGCCGTGA
>WLDE01000178.1 GCA_009704985.1 Actinomycetota bacterium
CCGTCCCGTCTCCGTGTCGGTGCGCGCGCCCGGTGCCCGCGAGGTCGTGCTCCACGTCCGGTCGGCGGTCGACGGGACGGTGCGCACGGTGCCCTGTGTCCCGTCCGGGCCGCCCACCGACGACCTCGGTCGCACCCCGTGGTGGCGCGCGACCACGCAGGCGTCCGGGGGTGACCACACGTGGCTCGTGGTCGACGGGAGCGATCCGCTCGTCGACCCGTCGGCGGAGGCGGTCACGTTCGTCGACGGCCGCCCCGTCGGCGTCGTCCGGTCGCGTCCGTGGCCCGTACGACCGCAGCTCGGCCGGGTGATCGCCCATCCGGTGGTCTACGAGATGCACGTGCGCGGGTTCGGGCGGACCTTCGCCGGGGTGCGCGAGCGCCTGGCACTCGTCGCCGAGCTCGGCGTCGACGTGATCGAGCTGATGCCGGTGCACCCGTTCGACACCCGCGACAACTACTGGGGGTACATGCCCATCGTGTGGGGGGCGGTGCACGAGCAGTACGCGGAAGGTGACGACGCGGCCGAGGAGCTCGCCGATCTGGTCGCGGCCGCCCACGAGCACGGCCTGGCCGTCTGGATCGACGTGGTGTTCAACCACACCGGCGAGGGGGACGTCCGCCTTCCCACCTGGACCCTGCGCGGGCTCGACCCGTCCGCCTACCGGCACGACGCGCACGGCACGGCGCTGAACGACAGCGGCTGCGGCAACGACATCGACCCGTCGCACCCGTGGGTGCGATCGCTGGTGCTGGAGGCGCTCGACCGCTACGCCGACCTCGGGGTCGACGGGTTCCGCTTCGACCTCGCCTCGCTGCTCACCCGCGACGGGGGCGAGCTCGTGCGCCAGATCGGCGACTGGGCCGAGCGGCGCGGGGTGGTGGTGGTCGCCGAACCCTGGGACCTCGGCGCCTACCAGGTCGGCCGCGGCTTCCCCGACCACCGGTGGCCGCAGTGGAACGACCGGTTCCGCGACGACGTCCGCGGGTTCGTCCGCGGCGAGCCGGGCACCATCCCGGCGATGGTCAAGCGTGTCCAGGGGAGTCCCGAGATCTTCGACGGCGAGGCCTGGCGGAGCATCAACTTCGTCGACGCCCACGACGGCCTGTGCCTCCACGACCTCACCGCGGTCACCAGCGACCGTCATCGCGCCTGGGACTGCGGTCCGGCGCTGCGGCCGCAGCAGATCCGCAACCACTTCACGATCCTGCTGCTGTCGGCGGGCGCGGCCATGTTCGTGATGGGCGACGAGTTCGCCCGCACGCAGCAGGGGCACGACAACCCCTACGACGTGGACGGCCCGACCAGCTGGGTCGACTGGACCCGTCTCGAGGCGTGGCACCAGCTGCGTACCGACGTCGAGCACCTGCTCCGGCTGCGACGTCTGCTCGACCACGACCACGTGCACGTGTTCGGTGTGCGTGGCGGCCCCGACTACGGCTACGAGTCGAGGTCGCTCGCGTGGCGCAGCGGCGGGATCTACGTGATGGCGAACGCGTGGTGGGAGCCGCTCGAGTTCACGGTGCAGGCGGAGGGGACGTGGGTGGTGGAACTGGCGAGTTCTCCCGACACGGTGCGACGCGGGGACGGTACGGTCGTCGTGGCGCCCCGTTCGACGGTGGTGCTCCGCTCGGTCTCCCCGGAGGACCGGCCGACCTGAGGGGGTCGCCATGATCATCGACATCCAGCTCAACCCGGCCGTCGAGCCGTGGGAGCGCATCCGTGACGGCGTGCAGGTGGCCGAGGCCGCCGGGTTCGACACCGCCTACGTGTTCGACCACTTCGCGGGCGATCTGCTGCGCGGCGGCGAGCGGATGCTGGAGTGCTTCGCGCTGCTGGGCGCGCTCGCCGGTGCCACGAGCCGCATCCGGCTGGGGACGCTCGTGGTGAACATCGCGAACCGCAATCCCGGGGTGATGGCGATGTCGGCCGCGACCGTGCAGACGGTGAGCGGCGGACGCCTCGTGCTCGGCCTCGGCGCCGGTGCCGCGCCGAACACCATGTGGTCCGCCGAGCACCGCGCGCTCGGGCTGGAGATCGCGCCGACGATCGCGGCGCGCCACCGCCGCCTCGCCGACGCGCTCGACCTGATCGACGACCTGTGGGCGGCCGACCGCAAGCCCGAGTACACGCACTTCCACCGGCCCGAGGTGCGCCCGCCGGTGTTCCTCGGGGTGAACAGCGAGCCGCTGGCGCGCCTGGCCGCCACCCGCACCGACGGCTTCAACGTGCGTCAGAGCCACGACGACCTGGCCGCGATCGTCGCCGCCGGGCTGGAGGCCCGAGCCGCGAGCGACCGTGCGGGCGAGCCGATGCTGGTGTCCGTGTGGGACCACTTCGACCGCGCGCTCGCCGACCCCGACCACCCGAAGCGCCGCCAGTGGGCCGAGCTGGGCGTCAACCGGGCGGTGCTCGTGTGCCTCGACCCGCACGACCCGACCGAGATCGCCAGCTTCTTCGGGTGACCTTCGCTCGTCCCGCAGACGGGTCGATCGCGGCGGTGTCGGCGGCGGTCAGACGTAGCGCATCGCCTTCGCGGTGGCGGTGAGCTCGTCACGGAACTTCGGGTGCGCCACCGCGATGAGCGCCGCCGTGCGTTCGCGCACGCTGCGGCCGCGCAGCTCGGCCACGCCGTACTCGGTGACCACCATGTCGACGGTGTTCTTCACCGTGGTCACCACGTCGCCCGGCGCGAGCTGCGGCACGATGCGGCTCAGCTCGCCGTTCTTCGCGGTGCTCTGGAGCACGATGAAGCTCTGCCCGCCCGGGCTGTAGGCCGCGCCGCGGGCGAAGTCGCTCTGGCCACCGGACGACGAGTAGTACCGACCGTTGATGGTCTCGCTCGCGCACTGGCCGAGGAAGTCGACCGCGAGGCTGGCGTTGATCGAGACGAAGTCGACGTCGCGAGAGATGACGCGCGGGTCGTTCACGTAGCGGGCCGACCACATCTCGATCGTCGGGTTGTCGTGGACGAAGTCGTAGAGCCGCTGGGTGCCGAGCGCGAACGTCCCGATCACCTTCAGCCGGTTGTTCGCCTTCTTCACGCCGTTCACCACGCCGGCCTCGATCAGGTCGATGAGGCCGTCGGAGATGAGCTCGGTGTGCACCCCCATGTCGCGGTGCTCGCGGAGGTGGGCGAGGACGGCGTTCGGGATCGCGCCGATGCCGGCCTGCAGGGTGCTGCCGTTGCGCACGCGCTCGGCGACGAAGCCGCCGATGCGGCGGTCGACCTCGTTCGGTTCGGCGGGCGGCACCTCGATCAGCGGGTAGTCGCGCTCGATCCAGCCGTCGATCTGGCTGATGTGGATCTGGTTGCGGCCCGAGGTGCGCGGCATCCTCCGGTTCACCTCGAGGAAGAACGGCGCCCGCCCGATGAAGCTCGCGGCGTAGTCGGCGCTCACGCCGAGCGAGAAGTTGCCGTGCTGATCGGGCGGTGCCGCGGCGGCCAGCACGTAGGGGTGCTCGGCGCGGCGGCGGATGAGGTCGTACACCTCGGAGAAGTGGTTCGGCACGAGGTCGAGCGTGCCGTTGTGGAAGTGCGGCCGGGTGACGTGGGAGAGGAAGTACGCGACGTGCCGGAGCCGGTCGCCGTAGTCGCCCCGCATGGTGGGCCGTTCGCGGAGCGCGTGCATCTGGCGTACCGTGACGGCCTCGATGCGCGGGTCGCCCGCCGCAGCGGCGGCCTCGAGCGCGTCCAGCAGGTGGACGGGCTCGCCGTTCGCGATCGGGACGACGACCTCGGCTCGCGGGTGGAGGTGCTGCAGGAACGCCGCCGGGTCCGTCGTGTGCTTCTGCGCGAGCGCCGACGCGGTGGTCACGAGTCGAACCCCAGTCCGAAGCGGTCGAGGCCGCGCAGCCACAGGTTGCGCTTGCCGGTCGTGTCCTCGCGGTCGAGCGACCAGCGGGTGGCCTGGATGCCGACGAAGCGGAACGGCTCCGGCGGGAACGGCAGCGGCTTCTCCTGGACGAACTTCGTCTCGGTGGCGCGGCTGCGGCGACCGTCGAGGAGGTCGAGCATCACCTCGCCACCGAAGCGGGTGGAGGCGACGCCGAGCCCCGTGTAGCCGACCGCGTACGCCACACGACCCTGCCACGCACGGCCCCAGAACACGCAGAAGCGGCTGCAGGTGTCGATCGCGCCGCCCCACATGTGCGTGAACTTGAGCCCCTCGAGCTGCGGGAACGTGTCGAAGAAGTGCTTGCTCAGCTTCGCCCAGGTCTCGGGCCGGCTCTCGAGCTCGGTGTTCACCTTGCCGCGCCAGAAGTAGATGGCGTCGTAGCCGCCCCACAGGATCCGGTTGTCCTCGGTGAGGCGGTAGTAGTGGAACTGGTTGGCGATGTCGGAGAGCCCCTGGCGCTTGTCCCAGCCGATCTCGGCGAGCTGCGACGCGGTGAGCGGCTCGGTGACCATGCAGTAGTCGTACACCGGCGCGATGTAGTGGCTCATGCGGTTGAGCAGCGGCTTGAACGCGTTGGTGGCCAGCGCCACCTTGCCGGCGCGGACACGCCCGAGCGGCGTGTTGATCAGCACGCCGACGCCGTCTTTCTCCATCGAGGTCGCCTTGGTGTCCTCGTAGATGCGCACGCCGAGCTTCATGGCCGCGGCCTTGAGGCCCCACACGAGCCTCGCCGGGTCGACGATCGCAGCGCGGTCCTTGCGCCACAGACCACCCGTGTAGGTCGGCGAGTTCACCTGGGCGCGCATCGCGGCGGCGTCGAGCAGCTCCACCTTCTGGCCGAGGCTGCGCAGCTGCTGGTAGTCGTCGCGCAGCTCGGGCAGGTAGCTGGGCGAGTGCGACGTGGTGGCGACGTCGATGACGCCGGTGCGCTCGTAGTCGCAGTCGATGCCGTAGCGGCGGATCGCGTCCTCGATCGCGTTGAGGTTCTCCAGGCCGAGCTCCTCGAGGAGCGGCAGCTCGTCGGGGAACCGCTGCTGGCCGTTCGCGACGCCGTGGGTGAGGCTCGCCTCCATGAAGCCGCCGTTGCGTCCGCTCGCCGCCGAGCCGATCTCGTGGGCGTCGATGAGCACCACGTCGCGGCTCGGGTCGCGCTCCTTCGCGATGATCGCGGTCCACAGCCCCGTGTAGCCACCGCCCACGATGCACAGGTCGCACGTCTCGGTGCGGACGAGGGTGGGGTTGCTGTCGGGCTCGTCGACGTCCTCGTACCAGTAGGGGTAGGGGTCCGCGTCGGCGATGGCGTCCAGGTGGAACTCCTGGATGCCGGCCTGCTCGTCTTCGATCGCCATGTGGGGTATCACCAGCCAAGTCGTGGGTGTGGCGTGCCCTCAGGCTACCCGTGGCCGCACCGCCGCGAAGGTTGGTTCCGGGCCGTGCGGACGATCGGGCACGAGGGCTACGGTCGGTGGCATGGATCTGGGGTTGGACGGACGTCGTGCCGCGGTGGCGGCGGCATCGGGCGGGTTGGGGTTCGAGACCGCGAGGGTGCTCGCCGCCGAGGGTGCGAGGGTGGTGATCTGCGGCCGCGACCGGGGTCGTCTCGACGACGCGGTCGCGCGGATCGGTCACGGTTGCGTCGGGCTGGTGCACGACGTGTCCGACGCAACCGGCGGTGCGTCGTTCGTGGCCGCGGCGCGCGACGTGCTGGGTGGTCTCGACATCGTCGTGGCGAACGCGGGTGGCCCGCCGGCGGGGACGTTCGAGTCGACACCCGTCGACGCCTACGACGCTGCGCTCGACCTGAGCCTGATGAGCGTGGTGGGCATGGCCAAGGAGGCCATCCCGGGCATGCGCGAACAGCGGTGGGGTCGCTTCGTCGCGATCACGTCGGTGTCGGTGCGTCAACCGATCCCCACGCTGATCCTGTCGAACACCGCCCGCGCCGGGGTGACCGGGTTCCTGAAGACGGTCGCCCGCGAGGTCGCGGCCGACGGCGTCACCGTCAACTCGGTGCAGCCCGGGATGCACGCGACCGAGCGTCTGTCGGGGCTGTACGGCGGCGACCTGGCGGGGCTCGCGGCGACGATCCCCGCCGGCCGCGTCGGTGCGGCGGACGACTTCGGTTCGGTGGTCGCGTTCCTGTGCAGCGCACAGGCCAACTACGTCACCGGACTGCAACTGCACGTCGACGGCGGTTCGTACGCCGGTCTGCTCTGACGCGCCTGCCGGCCGTCGCGGATCGGTTCAGACGACGTAGAGCTCGCGAGCTCCCGCACGTCGTGCGGTCACGAGTGTGAGCGCGTCGGGCGGTGACGCGTCGGCGCCCGTCGCGACGCGGTGGTCGCGTTGCCGACGTGCGGCCTGGCGTCGGTACTGGCCGGCGACGTGCACCGCGGCCACCGGGGCGAGCAGCCCGCGGTGTGGACCGACGTCACTCGTGGCGAGGTGGTCGGCCCGGGCGACGATGCGGATGCGGTCGGCCAGGTGTCGCTCGAGCAGCCCGCGGTAGTGGGCCAGTGCGGCGTCGTGTCCCGGTACCGCCGTGTCGACGATCGCCGAGAGGTACGACTGGTCGAGGGCGACCACGATCGGGTCGCGGACGGCGTCGGTGCGGCCGGTCGGGGACGCGAGCGTCCCGAGGGCGGGGAGGGCCGCGGTGGCCGTGTCCACGTCGCGTCGGCGCCACCTCGCCTCGATGCGCGCCCACACGGCGAAGCTCGCGGCGACGAGCAGCCAGCCCGCCAGCACGTCGATCACCCAGTGCTCGGCGAAGTAGACGAGCGCCACCGCCATCGTGATCGGGTAGGCCCACAGCAGCACGCGGACCCGACGGGGCACGAGCGGCGCGACGAAGACCACCACGAACAACGAGAAGGCGGCGTGCAGCGACGGCATCGCCGCGACGGCGTTGCTCCAGTCGAGCGCCACGCCCCAGTCGTGCGCGAACCCACCGAAGCCGAGCTCGACGATGCCGCGTCGCGTGTGGCGGATCAACCGCTCGCCCACGCCGAAGCCGAACCGCTCGTCGCTCGCCATCCAGGGCGGCACCGTCGGCAGCACCACGAACGTCATGCAGGCAACCCCGATCACGGTGGCGAGGCGTCGCAGGTAGCGCAGCCACATCGTCCGGCTCACCGCCCACACGGCGGCGACGGCGATCACCGGAACGACGAAGTGGGTGTAGTACACGAACGACAGCAGCAGGTCGTACCAGTGGATCACGCCGGGTTCGAGCCACGCCTGCTGCGTCCACTCCGTCGGTTGGGTCCCCAGGAACAGCAGTCCGTCGGCGGACCGCACCGCGTGGAGTTGGAGCGGCATCCCGAGGCCGTCGGCGATCCCGCGGGTGCTCTCGTACGCGAACCAGAGCAGGGCGTACGCGACGGCGTCGACCGCCACCTGTCCCCACCGACGCCAGGGGTGGCCGACGAAGGCGGCGACCACGAACACGCCCACGGCCACGGTGGCCGAGATCCGGTCGGTCACGAGCCCCTGCGTCCGGCTCCACCACAGGTAGGTGACGGCGACGCCGGCCATCGCCGCGAGCCGGACGGGCCGCCACGGATCGTGGGGGACCCCGGCGAGAAACGCCGAGACGTCGCGCGGGGCCTGCCGGTCGCCGTGTGACGACGCCGCGGTCGCCGGGGTCGAGGACGCCCCGGCATCGATCGCCATGGCCGACGACGCTAGCGAGGAGCGCGACGCCCGCGACGTGCGAGGGCCGTGCCGCACTGCGACACTGGCGGCCGTGCTGCACCGGGACGACGTCGATCCGACCCGACGGGGTGGACGCCCTCACCGGGCCCCGACCCTCCTCGTCGCCGTGGGTCTGGTCGCGTGGGCCGTCGCGGCGTGCGGTGGCGATGCGACTCCCGCCGGCGAGCAGACGTTCGTGGTGCCCGCGACCGGCGCGGCAGGTGGTGTCGACGACGCCGCGGATGCGATCGCGAGCGAGGCGGACGTGCTGCGGGCCGGCGACGCGGCCGTCGCCGCGGCCGGTGGCGAGGTGATCCGGACGAGCGTCGACCTCATGGGGTACGTCGTGCAGCTCCGCCAGGAGGATGGCACCTTCAGCACCGTGCAGCTGGACATCGGCTTCGGTGTCGTGTTCGTGGAGGACCTCGCGCCCGGTCGTCGGGCCGGCGAGCTCGCCGACGACGTCGATCTCCGGCGTGCCGTCGACCTCGCGCTCGAGGTCGCCCTCGGCGAGGAGATCGGTGCCGCCGGTGACGGCATCGTGGTGGGCGCCGAGCTCGAACCCGACGGCTACGACATCGACATCCAGTACCCCGACGGACGGGTGCTCGAGGTGCGCCTCGACGACGCCTGGGCCCCGACGGGCACGCGCATCCGCGGCGGCTGATCCACACCGCCGCAGCGGGCTCGCTGGCAGACTGGTCCGATGCGAGGCGGGCGGGTCCTGGTGGCGATGGTGCTGGTGGCGACCGGCCTGACGGCCTGCGGCGGGGACGACCCTGCGGACACCGACGCGGCCTCGTCCACCGCCGACACCGCGTCTCCCCAGCCCGCGACGACCGAGCCCGCGACGACCGCGCCTGCGACGACCGAGCCCGCGACGACGCCCGCCTCCGAGGACGGCGCCGACCCGGCGGTGCTGGAGCGGCTGCGGACGATCCTCGTCCGGGCGGAGGACCTGCCGCCCGAGGCCGGATGGATCGAGGAGCCGGAGAGCGAGGGCGAGGCCGACGCCGAGCCGACCGATTGCCTCGGGCTCGCCTTCGACGCCGTGGGCGTGCAGGACCTCGACGCGTCCGACGGTGCCGTGCAGCGCAGCTTCTCGGCGCCCGACGCTCCGGCGTTCCTCACCTTCGGCGCTGCGGTGAGCGACCCGATGCCCGACCTCGACCGGCTGGCCGAGCTCGTGGCCGACTGCGACGGGGCGACCGACCCCGACGGCACCACCTACGTCGTCGTGCGCCAACCCCAGTTCGAGCTCGTCGAGGAGTCCGTCTCGTTCTTGCTCAACGCGGATCAGGCGGGGTCGATGTTCAACCTGCTGTTCGTGATGGCACAGCGCGACGACGTCACGGTGTTCAGCGCGGCGACCGCCGTGGTCGGCGAGGCCGAGCCCGACGTCGAGGTCGTGCTCGGCATGGTGCAACTCATGCTCGACCGCATCTGATCGGCGGCGTCGCGGACGCGGTCGGCGCGATGATGCGGGGATGACCACCGTCGCGCCGAACGCCTCCACCGAGCTGCTCCAGCACCTGATCCGGCTGCAGTGCGTGAACACCGGCCACCCCGACTCGGGCGACGAGACGCGCGCGGCGGAGCTGCTGCGGGCCGTCGTCGACCTGCCCGGTGTCGACCTGCAGCAGTTCGGCCCGTCGGCGAACCGGCAGTCGCTCGTCGCCCGGCTCCCCGGCACCGATCCGACGGCGCCGACGCTGCTGCTGCTCGGCCACACCGACGTCGTGCCGGTCACCCCCGACGACTGGCGCCACGATCCCTTCGGCGGCGAGCTGATCGACGGGTGGGTGTGGGGCCGCGGGGCGATCGACATGCTCTGCGTCACGGCCTCGATGGCCGTCGCCTTCGCGGAGCTCGCCCGCCGGCGCGTGGCCCTGCCCGGCACGGTGGTGTTCGCCGCGGTCGCCGACGAGGAGGCGGGCGGCACGGCCGGCGTCGGTTGGTTGCTCGACCACCACCGCACGGACGTGATGGCCGACTACGTCCTCACGGAGTGCGGCGGCACGCCGATGCACACGCCGTCGGGCATGAAGCTGCCGGTGCTCGTCGCCGAGAAGGGCGCGGCCTGGACCCGTCTCGTCGTGCACGGTCGCGCCGCGCACGGCTCGACGCCGATCATGGGCGACAACGCGCTCGTGAAGGCGAGCGAGATCGTGCGTCGCATCGCCCAGTACCGGCCGCTCGCCGACATCCACGACACCTGGCGCGGCTACGTCGCGGCGATGGAGTTCGACGAGGAGCTGACGCGTGTGCTGCTCGATCCGGTGGCGCTGGGGGAGTGGGCGGCGCACCACCCCGACCGCGGCTTCGCCGCCGACTGCCACGCCTGCACGCACATCACCCTGTCGCCGAACGTGCTGCGCGCCGACGGCAAGACGAACCCGATCCCGGCCTCGGTGGAGCTGGAGGTCGACATCCGCACCCTGCCCGGCCAGACCGACGACGACGTGCGAC
>WLDE01000017.1 GCA_009704985.1 Actinomycetota bacterium
CCGCACGATGGCGGTGCTCGCCATGATCTTCGGCATCGCCGGACTCGCGACCTCCTGGATGCCGTTCTTCTTCGTGTTCGGCGGCGCGGCGGCGATCGCGGCCTTCGTGCTCGGCCTCGTGGCCCGCAGCCGCATCCGTGACGGCCGTGCCACCGGGAAGGGCATGGCGACGTCCGGTGTCGTGCTCGGACCGCTCGCGCTGGCGCTGTGCGTCGTCGGCGTGATCCTGACCGGCAACCTCGTCCGCGAGGTCACCCGCTTCGCCGAGCCGGGACCCAACGACGTGGAGATCACGTCGTGTGTGGCGGACGGTCTCGCGGTGCGTGCGGCGGGCACCATCACCAACCTCGACGACGCGGAGCGCGACTACACGATCGAACTCGAGGTGTTCGACGGGCGCGAGTTCGTCGCACGCGCGGACGTGATCGTCGACGACGTGTCCCCCGGGGACACCGTCGCGTGGGAGCGCACCGTGCTCACCCAGGGGCGCACACCGGCCGAGCCGGAGTGCGAGATCTTCGCGGTGAACGGCCCGTATCCGTTCGGACTCGACCCGAACCCCTGACCCGACACTCCGATCCGAGTTCGGGGCGTGCGGGGTCGCGACCTCAGTCGTGCTGGAAGATGACGCCGGCCTCGCGGGCCTTGCGCGTCGCCTCGCCCATCTTGTCGCCGTCGTAGCCGACGCGGAGCACGGGGACGATCGAGACCACGACGCGGCGCGGCGAGTCGAGCATCTTCGCGAACTCCACCACGCGCTCGGGGCTGCGCTGGGCGTACAGGCGCTCCGCGAGACGAGGGTAGAACCACTGCTTGGTCTCCTCGTCGTCGTGCACGGTGGCGATGCCCTTGTAGGTCACGGTCTTGCCGGGCCGCATCGAGGTACCGGTCGAGGTGACCGTGACGACCACACGCGCGTCGCGGCGGATGGCGGGGATGCGCTTGCGCTGGCCGCTCGCCGTCATCCAGAACGTGCCGTCCTCGGTCCGGAAGTAGCTCATGATCGCCGCCATCGGCGAGCCGTCCTTCGTGACCCAGCCGAACGTGCACTCGTTCTGCTCGGCGATCAGCTGCTCCTCGCGCTCGGGGTCGAGGCCGTAGACCGTGACGTCTTCGTAGTTGTTGATGAGCTTCTCGTCGCTCATGGGTTCCCCCCTGGTGTGTCGAGTGGTGATCGTGGAGATGCTGGTGATCGTGGAGATGCTGGTGATCGTGGCGGTGGCGGAGTTCGTGCTCCCGCTCGGACGGTTCCCTCAGACGGCTCGCTCGGGCAGGTCGAAGTGGCCGGCGTTCGCGCTGAGTCCGCCGTCGACCGGCAGCACCGCGCCGTGGACGAAGCTCGCCGCGGGCGACGCGAGGAACCAGATCGCCTCCGCCAGTTCGCGCGGCCGCCCCCATCGCTGCAGCGGGATCCGTCGCGCCATCGCGTGCTGCAGCTGCGGCACCGCCACGAGCCGGGTGGTCATGCCGGTCTCCACCGGCCCGGGCGCGACACAGTTCACGCGGACGCCCTGGCTGCCGTAGTCCATCGCCGCGCCGCGCATCAGGTTGATCACGCCGGCCTTCGAGGCGTTGTACGCCCAGTTCCGCGGATCGCCGCCGAGGCCGGACGTGGAGGCGGTGATCACGATCGAGCCGCGCTCGCTCGTCGCCCGCATCGCCGGCGCCGCGTGCCGGATGCCGCTCGCCACCGCTCGGAGGTTGACGGCGATGATCTGGTCGAACCGGGCCAGCGCATCGGGGTCCTCGAACGGGAGCCCACCGGCCATTCCGGCGTTGAGCACCGCCGCGTCGAGCCGTCCGAACGCCTCGACGGCCGCCGCGACCGCGGCGGCGTTGTTCGCGTCGTCGGTCACGTCGCCCGGGAACGCGACGGCGTTCGGGTGGTCCGCCGTCCACGCCAGCGACTCGTCGGTGAGGTCGACCGCCACCACGGCACCACCACGTTCGAGGAAGAGCTCGGCGGCGGCGCGCCCGATCCCCGACCCGGCACCCGTCACGAGTGCGACTGCGTCGATCGCCGTGTCTGCCATGGATGCCCCTTCCTCCGACCGAACCCGGTGCGGCCGCAGCGGTCCCCGTTCCCCCGGCCGACGCTGCGACTCGCCATCGACCGACGGCGGCACCCTAGGCTCCGCGCCAGTTCGATCTCCGACCGAGAGGTCACGAAGGACACGAGGGGAATCACGATGGATCTGGGTCTCGCAGGCAAGAAGGCGATCGTCACCGGCGGCAAGCGCGGTCTCGGCTTCGCCACCGCTCAGCTGCTCGCCGAGGAGGGCTGCGACGTCGCGATCTGCGCACGCGGTGACGTGTCCGAGGCGGTCGCTGCGCTGCAGGCGACCGGTCGCAACGTCTACGGCGAGGGGGTCGACGTGGCCGACGCCGACGCCTACAAGGGCTGGCTCGCGAAGGCCGCCGAGCAGCTCGGGGGCTGCGACGTGTTCGTGCACAACGTGTCGGGTGCGAGCGGCCGCGGCGAGGGTGCCTGGGTCAACAACCTGAACCTCGACGTGTTCGGTCTGACCCGCGCCCAGGAGGTGCTGGTGCCGATCATGGAGGCCGGCGGTGGCGGCTCGATCGTGTGCCTGTCGTCGATCGCCGCCCAGGAGGAGTTCGCCGGCCCGGGCAACTTCGGCCCGATGAAGGCCGCCATGGTCGCCTACGCGAACAACCTGGCGCAGGCCGTCGCGTCGAAGGGCATCCGCGTGAACATCGTGTCGCCCGGCCCGGTGTTCTTCGAGGGTGGCAACTGGGACACCATCAAGCAGAACATGGCCGGCTTCTACGACACGATCGTCGGCAAGATGCCGATCAAGCGCCTCGGCGAGCCGCGCGAGATCGCCAACGCGATCGCGTTCCTGGCGTCGCCGGCCGCGTCGCTGATCACCGGCGCCAACCTGGTGATCGACGGCGGCTACACCAAGCGCATCAAGTTCTGAGCGTCGGGACGCGACCGAAGTGACCCGGCGCATCGACGCCCACCTCGTCGTCGGCGGCTGGTGGCACGACTTCGACTACGCCCGGCTGCAGCTGCTCCAACTGCTCGCCGAGCATCACGAGATCCGCACCACCGTCTCCGGCGACTACGAGGACGTCGACCGCATCGACGCGTGCGACCTGCTCGTGTCGTACACGTGCAACGTGCGACCGACCGAGCAGGCACAGGAGCGGCTCCGCTCGTGGGTGGAGCGGGGCGGTCGCTGGTTCGCGCTGCACGGCACGAACTCGGCGATCGACCCGCCGCCGGCCCTCGGTCAGGGCTCGTTCACCACGCCGCGGGCGTTCCCGACGTTCGTCGACACGCTCGGCAGCCAGTTCCTCTCGCACCCGGCGATCGAGCCCTACCGGGTGACCGTGTCGCCCGGGGCCGAGACCGACCCGATGGTGGCCGACATCGAGCCGTTCGACGCGAACGACGAGCTGTACCTGAGCGAGTACCACGGCGAGCTGGAGCCGCTGCTGGAGACCCGCTGGTCGGGTGACACCGGTGCGGGCTTCGCCGAGCGGGAGTGGCACGAGGACGAGCCGCGGCTCGTGATGTACCGACGGCCGCTCGGACAGGGCTGCGTCCTCTACTTCACGCTCGGACACTGCCGGAGCCACTACGACATGGTGGCCCCGCCGTTCAACGGGATGTACTGGCCGCGCATCGAGCGCGGCTCCTGGGAGCTCGACGAGTTCCACACGCTCCTGCGACGGGGCATCGCCTGGTCGTGCGAGCCGGCCCGGGCCACCGAGGCCGCCGAGGCCGCTGCTGCGGCCGACGCCGGCGGCGGGAGCGCCTGATGCTCGCGGGTCTGGTGACCGGCCACCGGCGGTTCGAGCTCGTCGAGTTCCCCGACCCCGAACCCGGCCCGTCGGTCGGGGTGGTCGCCATCTCGAGGTGCGGCATCTGCGGCACCGACCTCCACGGCTTCCTGGGTACCGACCCGTACAACCCGGCGATCTGCGGGCATGAATGGGTGGGCACCGTCACCGCCGTGGGCGCCGGGGTCGGCAACGTCACCGAGGGCGACCGCGTGGTGCTCGCCGCTCCACCGTCGTGCGGAGCGTGTCCGGAGTGCCTGGCGGGGCGGCCCGCGTACTGCCCGGTCGCGTTCTTGGGCATGGTCGGTCGCGACCGGCTCGCGCCGAAGCACGGTGGGTTCGCCCGCTCGATCGCGGTCGACGCCGCTCGCCTCGTGAAGGTGCACGCGCCGATCACCGACGACCAGGCCGCCGTCGTGGAGCCCGCCGTCGTGGCCCTCCACGCGGTCGACCGCATGCTCCCCCGCGACGGCGAGACGGTGGTGGTGCAGGGGTGCGGACCGATCGGTCTGCTCACGCTCCAGTGCGCGATCGCTCGTGGCGCGTCCCACGTGGTGGCCGTCGAGCCCGCAGCGAACCGCCGCGCGCTCGCCCTCCAGCTCGGCGCGGCAGAAGCGCTCGAACCGGCCGAGGCCAAGGAGCGCTTCGGACGTCAGGGCGCCGATCTCGTCTACGAGTGCGCCGGGGTGCCCGCCACGATCCAGCAGGCCGTCGACTTCGCCCGCCGTGGCGGACGCGTCGATCTGGTCGGGCTCGCGAGCGGCGCCGCCACGATCAGTCCGGCCACCTGGCTGGTGAAGGAGATCACCGTCACCGCCGCGATCGGCCACCTCCACCACGAGGTCGCCGAGGTCATCGACCTGATCGCGGACGGCAGGGTGCGCACCGAGCCGCTCCACGACCGCACCGTGTCGCTCGCCGACCTGCCCGCCGTGATCGAACAGCTCGCCGACGACCCGTCGAGCGCGATCAAGGTGCTCGTCGACCCCACCGCCTGAGCCACGCCGGCCGAAGCCGTCTCCGCAAGCCCTCGCGACGTCGCCGTCCTGCCGCCCGACGTCAGTCGGTCGTGCTGGTGGCCGCCACCCAGGCCTCGTACATGCGCGCGTACGGCCCCGGTGCCGCGACCAGCTCGGCGTGCGGTCCGTCCTGCACGAGGCGCCCGTGCTCGAGCACGAGCACGCGATCCGCGCGAGCGGCGGTGGACAGGCGGTGCGCGATCGAGATCGTGGTGCGACCGGCGGCCAGCTTGTCGAGCGCCCGCGTGAGACGCACCTCGGTGAGGGCGTCGACCGAGGACGTGGCCTCGTCGAGCACGAGCACGTCGGGATCCACGAGCGAGGCCCGCACCAGCGCGACGAGCTGACGCTCCCCCGCCGACAACGCCGACCCGCGTTGACCGACCTCGGTGTCGAGCCCGTCCGGCAGCGACTCGAGCCAGTCGCCGAGACCGAGCTCGAGCACGGCCCGCTCGATGTCGGCGAGCGACAGCGCCGGCCGCGCGAACCCCAGGTTCGACGCGATCGTCCCGTCGAAGAGGAACGGCTCCTGTGGCACCACCACGAGGCGGGTGCGCAGCTCGGCGTTCGCCACCTGGGTGAGCGGCACCCCGCCGATGCGCACGACACCGGCCGTCGGATCGGCCAGCCGGGCGACCAGCCGTCCGAGCGTGGTCTTGCCCGAACCGGTCTCCCCCACCATCGCCACCTGCTGACCGGCGGGGAGGTGGGCGGTGACGTCGATCAGCACCGGGGGTTCGTCGTCGTCGCTGCGCGACCGGTAGGCGAAGGTGACGTGGTCGATGTCGATGTCGAGCTTCCCCGCCGGGATGTGCACCGGACGCGCTGGTTCGGGAGGACCGACCGGGATCTCGAGGATGCCGAGCACCCGCCGGAGGCCGGCCACCGCGGTCTGGGTCTGGTCGATCACCTCGGTGAACTGCGCGATCGGCTCGAGGAACCGGTACGTCAGGAACACGAAACCGATCATCGCCCCGGCCGTCAGCCCGCTGTCCGGCCCGCGCAGCAGGCCGACGGTGACCACCGACGAGACCGTGAGGACGCTGAAGACCTCGCCGGACGGGAACAGGAATGCACCGATGGTGCCGGCCTTGATGAACGAGTTCGACCGCTGGTGGCTGTGCTGCTTGGTGATCGCGGCGTAGCGGTCGCCGGCGCCGTACACCCGCAGCGTCTCGGCGCCGGAGATCACCTCGCTCACGCTCGTGAGCACCTGGGCGTTGTCGACGCGGGCGCGGTCGTAGGCCCGCACCAGGTGCCGTTGCACCCGGTGCAGCACGAAGCCGAGTGGGGCGGCCACGACGAACGCCACGAGCGCCAGGATCCAGTCGTAGGCGAGCATCACGCTCGCCACCATCAGCATCAACGTGCCCTCGAGCAGCCACGCCAGCGCACCCCAGGAGAAGAACTGCGCGAGCGTCTCGACGTCACCGGTCACGCGAGCGACGAGCGCACCCTTCTTCTCCTCGTTGTGGTCGGCGATGCTCAGCCGGTGGATGTGCTCGAACAGACGCACCCGCAACGCGTAGAGCGCCTCCTCGCTGCGGGTTCCGAGACGCTTGACGGCGGTGCGCTGGCACACGGTGCCGATCGCGACGGCGCCGAGCGCGATGAGCGCGAACGTGGTGATCAGACCGACGTCGACCTGTCCGTCACGGAACCCCCGGTCCACGGACTGCTGCACGAGGATCGGCAGCGAGAGCCGCCCGGCGGCACCCACCATCGCCAGGGCCAGGGTGAGACCGAACCCGGTCTTGAGCGCCGGGGCCTCCTGGACGCCGCGTCCGATCGTCTCGACCGCGGTCCAGCGGCTGAGCGGCTCGCCGGCGGCATCGACCCCGGTCACGACCGACCCCCTTCGACCAGCGGTGCCCCGTCGGTGGACCCCGACGAGTCGAGCTCCGCCCGGTCGTGCTCGAACGCCTGCATCAGCTCGGCGTAGTCGGGACTCGAGGCCATCAGCTCGTCGTGGGTGCCGTGCGCCGCGACGACACCATCGGCGAGGAACAGCACCTCGTCGGCGAGCGCGATCGTGGACGGGCGCGACGCGACCGCGATCACCGTGGTGTCGCGAAGGGTGGCGCGGAGGTTCGCGAGCACCTTCGCCTCCGTGGTCGGGTCGAGCGCCGAGGTGGTGTCGTCGAGGAGCAGCAGCCGGGGAGTCCGCACCAGCGCACGTGCGAGCGCGATGCGCTGACGTTGACCGCCGGACAGCCCGACGCCCCGCTCGCCCACCACCGTGTCGAGGCCGTCCGGCAGCTCGTCGACGAAGGACGCCTCGGCGGTCGCGAGCGCCGCGCGGACGGCTGTGTCGTCGACGGCGGCGCCGAGCGCCACGTTGTCGCGCACCGACCCGGCGAACAGGAAGGGCTCCTGGAACACGACCGCCGAGGTGCCGTCCGGCACCGTGATCGACCCCGCCGACGATTCGATCAGGCCGGCGATGGCGTGCACCAGCGTCGTCTTCCCCGAGCCGGTCGCGCCGACGACCGCCACCGTGCGCCCGGACTCCACGCGAGCGTCGACACCGCGGAGCACGTCACGCTCACCGTCGTGGCTCACCACCACGCCGCGGACGTCGACGGCGTTGGTGGGCCACCGGTGCAGGCGGTCGGCCGGATCGGACTCGACGGGTTCGTCGAGCAGTTGACGGATGCGCGACCAGCCGGCCTGCGAGCGGGGCAGCTCGCTGAACGCGTAGCCGATGATGCGCAACGGGAACACCATCAGGGTGAACAGGTAGATGAAGCTCGCCAGATCACCGACCGTCAGTGCACCGGCCCGCACGCGGTAGGCGCCGCCGATGAGCAGGCCGACGTTCACGATGTTCGGCATCCCGTCGAGCACCGCCTCGAAGATGCTCCGCAGCCGGACGGTCTGGATGCGTGCCTCGCGCAGCCGTGAGGCGATCACGGCCAGTCGCTCGGTCTCGCGGAGCTCGGCGCCGAACGCCTTCACGACGTGCACCCCGTCGAAGCTCTCGTGCACCGCCGAGCTGAGCTTGCCGAGTTCGCGCTGCGCCGCAGCGAAATAGCGGTCGACGCGCCGCTGGTACGCGACGTTGATGACGAGCAGCGCCGGGAACACCAGCACTGCGGCGATCCCGAGGACGGGATCGGTGACGACCAACCAGACCGACGACAGCAGGAGCATCGTCACCACACCGCTCGCGAACGGCAGCGGCTGCAGCACCGCCGTGGCCGCCTCGGTGTCCACGCCCGCCCGGGTGATGAGATCGCCCGTGCTCTGACGGCGGTGCCACGGTGCGGGCTGCGCCACCACGTGGTCGACGACGTCGGCCGTGAGCCGCTCGGCGATCCGCCACCCGGTGCGTCCCGCCCAGGTGCGCCGCACCACCACGCCGGCGCCGCGCACGATGCCGACCAGGATCAGCGCGCCCAGCACCAGGGCCACGGTGCCTGCGCCGACGTCACCGTCGTCGAACCGCGGCCGGATGAGCCGATCGGTGATCTGACCGACGATCTCGGCCGACAGCACGGTGCAGGCAGCGAAGACCGACGCACCTGCGACCGCGATCGCGAACAGCCCGTTGAACCCCCGCAGCAACTGCCGGATCAGGCCGAACGCGACCCGCCAGGTCCGCAGCGGGCCGTGTGCGGGCGCGGCGGGATCGGCGGTCACGGACATGTGGATCATGTCTACCACCGGCCCTCGGTCGGGCACGGGGT
Organism: Actinomycetota bacterium; assembly: GCA_009704985.1. GTDB lineage: Bacteria > Actinomycetota > Acidimicrobiia > Acidimicrobiales > Ilumatobacteraceae > VFMC01. The sequence continues at coordinate 8,519 of WLDE01000017.1, forward strand.
CGATTCCGTGCCGTACCCTGTGGCCGTGTTCGCCACCACCCTCGACGCCTCACGGGTCGACGCCGCGCTGCTCGTCCTGCGTGTCGTCTTCGGCCTGTTCCTCGCCTACCACGGCTACAACAAGGTCGCGAAGGGCATCAGCGGCACCGAGGGGTGGTTCCGCTCGATCGGGTTCAGGTGGCCGGGTGTGCAGGCGCGTCTCGCCGCCGCCACCGAGATGGGTGCCGGCGTGGCGTTCGCCCTCGGCCTGTTCACCCCGTTCGCGGCCGCGGCGATCATCGGCGTGATGATCGTCGCCATCGTGGTGGCGCACTGGAAGGTCGGCTTCTTCGTGTTCCTGCCGAACCAGGGGTGGGAGTACTGCGCGTCGATCGCCGTGGTGGCCTGGGCCGTCGCCGCCGTCGGACCGGCCGGCTACTCGCTCGACCACGTCCTCTCCCTGGACGACACGTTCCTCGGCTCCGGCTGGTGGGGCGCGGCGATCGCCGCCGGGCTCGGCATCGGGGGCGCCGTCGTCCAGCTCCTCGTGTGCTACCGCCCGGCCCCGGCCGCTGCGTCCACGACGTGACCGATCCGACGCCGCGACGGCACCGACACGCGCCACACTGATCACCGGCACACCGCTCCCATCCCCCAGGAAGACGCGATGCGAACCGACACTCCCGCCCCCACCGACGCCGGCGGTACGCCGCCGCCCGGCCAGGATCCCCGCACGCCGGGAGCACCCCGCCCCAAGCGCTCCACCGCCACCATCGCCGTCCGCTCGGTGCTCGCGGTGGTGGTCCTGCTCATCGTGGCGATGTGGGTGTACGCGTTCGGCTTCGCCGAGAGGCAGGGCCTCTACGTGGTGGAGGACGAGGCGTGGAGCGAGCGAGCGCAGGGCATCTGCGAGGTGTACGAACAGCGCCGGCTCGAGCTCACGGACGTGGACGAGGGCTACATCCCGGACCCGACGAACGAGCAGATGCTGCAGCGCGCCGACATCGTGGACCAGGCGACCGATCTCCTCCAGGCCGAACTCGACGAGGTCTTCGAGGTGCTACCGGCGAGTGCCCGCGACCAGGAACTCGTCCTCGAGTACCGGCGCTGGTTCGAGGTGCTGATCTCCGACCGCCGGGCGTACACCGAGCGCCTCCGGAACCTCGAGCTCGGCCCCTACCTCGAGACGAAGATCGACGGCGGGCCGGTCACGAACCTCCTCGTCGACTTCACCACCGCGAACCGCATGAAGCGGTGCGCACCTCCTGGCGAGCTGGGCGGCAATCGCTGACCGAGCCCGTCGGGCGCGTCAGACGCGCACCCAGCCCTCGCCCTCGACGTAGCGCCGGATCACCCGGGCCGGGTTCCCGACCGCCACGCTGAACGACGGGATCACGCCGGTCACCACCGAGTTCGCCCCGATCGTCACGTGGTCGCCGATCTGCGCTCCCGGCAGCACGACCGTCCCGTGGCCGAGCCACGACCCGTTGCCGATCCGGACGGGCCGCTCGGGCATCGACTGCTGCGAGATCGGACGCTCGACGTCCTCGTAGCCGTGGTTCTGGTCGGTGACGTAGACGTGGTGGCCGGTCCAGACGTCGTCGCCGATCTCGATCGAGAAGTGGCCGACGATGCCGCTCCCCTTGCCGATGAGGCACCGGTCGCCGATCGTGACCACGCGCTCGCTCAGGCACCGCTGCCCGGGCACCATGCCGGCGGAGAGGGTGGCCTGCGGGCCGATCATCGTGTCGCGACCGATGTGGATGTAGCCCTCGTTGAACACGGTGTTCGTGGGGAAGCAGATGATGCTGCCCTGACCGAACGAGCCGAACCCCCGGCCGGTCGAACTGTTGGGCCCGATCGCGCCCCAGCGCCCGATCGTGTCCCAGGCCCGCCGGATCGCGACACCTGCGAGGTCGTGTCGCCGAGTCACGGCGCCGCAGGCTAGCGGCACGGGCGCGACGGACCCGATCCGACGCTGCGTCGTCGACATCGGTGCGCGGGCGTCACCCGTCTCACCGTCGGGGGTCTCGATCCGACCATCGCGGGGGATTTCCGTACATGAGCGGACACGGCATCGGTGCCACCGATACCCTGCCCGCCATGGTGCGAGTCCAGCGGCCCGACGCGTTCCGGTGGCGCGGCCTCGCGAACCAGAATCCCGGCGGTCTCAGCTTCTGGGAGCTGATCCGGGAGGACTTCGGCGCACACGGTCGCGTTCCCACGCCGGGATTTCGCGCGATCGCGGTGCACCGCTTCGGCAACTGGTGCAAGGGCGTGCACCCCCGGGTGCTGCGCTCGCCGCTCGACCTGCTGTATCGCTGGATGCAACGGCGCGTCGTCCGCCGGCACGGGATCCAGCTCGAGTACGCCGCCGAGATCGGCCGTCGCGTGGTGATCGACCACCAGAACGGCATCCTCGTCCAGAGTCTCAGCCGCATCGGTGACGGCTGCCGGCTCCGCCACAACGTCACGATCGGCCGCCGCCGGTCCGGCGACGCGACCTGCCCCGTCCTCGGCAGCAACGTCGATGTCGGTGTCGGTGCGGTCATCCTCGGCGAGGTGCACGTCGGCGACGACGCCGTCATCGGCGCGAACGCGGTGGTCGTCGAGGACGTCCCCTCGGGTGCGCTCGCCGTCGGCATCCCGGCCCGGATCGTCCGACGTGCCGCACCGGATCACGACGCCGTGCGGGCCGAGTCGTGCGCGGCGACCACCGACGGCTCTCGCGACGACTCGGGCGAGCTGGCCGTCGTCGACGTCCGCTGACGCCTCGACGCTCACGACGCCCCGGACCCGGTCGACGAAGGTTCGTGGCCGCCCTCCACGGCCACCCGACTCCGCTCCCGCTACCGTTCGCAGCGTGACCGGGACCGCGACGATCGACCCCTCCGACCGCCAGGACGTGATCGAGCTCTCGCTCGCCTATGCGGCCGGGATCGACCACCGCGACTGGCAGCTCTACCGCAGCATCTTCACCGACGTGTGCGAGTACGACTTCTCGTCGTGGAGCGGACGCGCTCCGGCGTCCATGCCCGCCGACGACTGGGTGCTCGCGGTCCGCACCGTGAACGGCAACTTCGACGCCACCCAGCACCTCATGTCCAACCATCGGCTCCGCCGCGTGGACGGGGCGGACGTGCCCACGATCGAGGGGATCAACGAGCTGCAGGCGCAGCACTGGTTCGACGCCGAGTCGATGGCGTCCTTCGGACGTCCGGCCGAGCCCGCCTGGTGCCTGCTCGGCGGCCACTACACGAACCGGTACGTGCGCACCGACGAGGGTTGGCGCATCGCGGCCTGCCGGCTCACCGTCCGGTGGCGCACGGGCGACGAGTCGATCTTCGCATTCGCCCGCCGGCGAGCACGTTGACGCGCCGTCGCTCCGCGGTCAGAGCACGAGCGTGAAGTACCGGCTGAAGGTGGTGTCGGCATAGCCGGCGAACGGTGGGCAGGGAACGAAGCCGGCCCGTTCGTAGAGCGCGTGGGACGCCTCGAAGGCCGGGCCCGTGCCGGTCTCCAGGCTCAGCCGCTCGTACCCACGTGTGCGGGCCACCACCACGAGATGATCGAGGATCGCCCGCGCCACGCCGCGGCGGAGGTGGGCATCGGCCGTGCGCATCGACTTCACCTCGGCGTGCCGGGCGTCGAGCTCCTTCAGCGCTCCACACCCCATCAGCGACGCCGCGGCCGGCACGCCGGCCGCCGGGACGACGTCGTCGTCCCACGCGGTCCACAGCGTCACCCAGGGCGACCGAAGGCCGTCGAGGTCGAGCGCGAACACGCTCTCGGGCGGTGACTGCTCCTGCATCCGCTGCAGGTGCAGCCGCAGCAGGTCGATCACGGCCGGGTGGGTGAGGTCGTCCTCGACGATGCGCACGTGCGCAGTCTGGCCGAGGACGACCGCTCCTCACTCGATCACGGCACCCGAACCCGACCACCGGATCAGGGACACCTCACATCCCGTCGAGCATGCCCTTCAGCTGGATGAACTGCGGGAGGTTCGCCTCGATCTCCTCCATGCCGCCCACCACACCGGTGAGGTTGGCGAGCACGACGTGGTTCATCCCGTTGGCCGCATAGCCGGACATCCGCTCGGCGACGTCGTCGGCGTTGCCGAGGAACACGACCTCTTCGACGAGCTCGAAGGGCATCTCCGGGGCGAGCGCCCGCAGCTCCTCCGGGTCGAGGTCGTGCACGATCAGGTCGATGAAGCCCTTGCAGTCCTCACCGAACGGGTGCTGGTAGCCGTGCTTGGCCCAGCGGTCGGCCGGGCAGAACAGGGCGAACAGCTTGCCGAGCGGGTCCTTCTCCATCAGGTCGGCGATGTACTCCTTGCTCTGGCCGAGCATCACGAACGGCAGCAGCGACTTCGTGGCACAGCTCCGACCGCTCTTCGCGGCCCACTCGTCGATGGTGCGGCCCTTCTGCCCGTACTCCTCCGGGGTCATCGGCCACGCCGGGATCCAGCCGTCGCCGTACTGGCCGGTGAGGCGCAGCATGCGCGGTCCGTGACCGGCCACCCAGACCTGGGGCTTGCCCTTGTCGCTCTCGAGCGGAATGCCCATGCGGCCGCTCAGGCCCATGTCCTCGGGCATACGGCCGGTGTCGAGCAGCGAGCGCAGCTCGTGGAGCACCTTCTCGCACTCGGCGACGGGCGTGGAGAAGTCGTACCCGAAGGTGACGAGGCTCTCGGCCTCGCCCGAGCCGACACCGAGCACGAAGCCACCGGGGCACATGTGCTGCAGGGTGAGCGCCGTGCGAGCCAGGTCGGCCGCCTTGCGGCGGGCCGTGTCGGTGACGCTGATGCCGACGGCCTTGTCGGTCATCCGGCCGATCACGCCCGACACCACGAACGGGTCGTAGAACGCGTCCGGGTCGGCCGCCATCTTCGAGTAGGCCATGTCGGGCCACAGGCCCGGGTGGAACACGCCGAGGATGTGGTCCGGGAACCACACCGATTCGGCACCGATCGCCTCGGCCAGCTGCAGCTGCATGGCCGTGCCGTCGAAAGGATGCTGTCCGCCGATGGTGATGCCGACCCGCACGGGCCCTCCCACTGTGTCGTGCCGCCGCGCGGCGCCTCGTCCCGATCCGGGATCCGCCGCAACGTAGTGGCCGATGGACGTGCGCGCCATGTCGTACCGTGCCCCCGTGGCCCGGTCCGCTCCCCCGTCCCCGTCGTCCTCGTCGTCCTCGTCGTCGTCCTCGTCGTCGTCCTCGTCGTCGTCCTCGTCGTCGGCACCGTCCGACGGCTCCATCACCGACGTGCCCGGCGTCCTCGTCGGGCAGGTGACCGCACGCCGGCGCGGCTGGCGCACGGGGACCACCGTCGTGCTCACCTCCGCTGGTGCGGTCGGCGGTGTGGACGTGCGGGGAGGCGGCCCCGGCACGCACGAGACCGATCTGCTCCGTCCCGACAACCTGGTGCAGCACGTGCACGCCGTGTGCCTCACCGGCGGGAGCGCGTACGGACTGGCGACGACGACCGGAGTGATGGACGAGCTGGAGCGACGCGGCGTCGGCTTCCCCGTCGGCAGCGGAGCAACGACCGGAGTGGTGCCGATCGTGCCGGCGGCGGTGATCTACGACCTGGGCCGCGGTGGCGCGGTCGCGAACCGACCGACGGCGGACTTCGGTGCACGGGCCGTGCGGGCGGCCAGGCGAGCGGTGGCCGAGGGCGCCGTCGGTGCTGGCACGGGCGCCGTGGCCGGGACGCTCCAGGGCGGTGTCGGCACGGCGAGCACCGTGCTCGCGAACGGCGTGGTGGTGGGGGCGATCGCGGTGGTGAACTCCGTCGGATCCCTCGTCGATCCCGCGTCGGGCATGCCGTGGACGCCGACCGCGCACCGGGTGCGCCGGCCACCGGCGGACGAACGTGCCGCCCTCGCCGGTCGCCTCGAGTCCGCGGCGTCACCGCTGAACACCACGATCGGCGTCGTCGCCACGTCGATGCCGCTCACCAAGGCGGAGTGCCAGCGGGTCGCGTCGGTCGCCCACGACGGCATCGCCCGCGCGATCCGGCCGGCACACACGCTGTTCGACGGCGACACGGTGTTCGCGCTCTCCACCGGCGTGGGCGCACCCGGACCGGTCGACGCGTCGGCCGCACGGGCGCGGGCGACCGAGCTGAACGCCGTGGCGGAGGCCGGCGCGCGGTGCTTCGCGATCGCGTGCACCCGCGCGCTCCTCGAGGCCGAGTCGGTGCCCGGCGGCCCGCCGTCGTACCGCGATCTGTGCCCCGGGGCGCTGCGGCACTAGCTTCGTCGGCCGTGTCCCGGCCCGAACTGATCGACACCCCTGCGGCGATGCGCGACTGGTCGGAGCGGCACCGCCTCGCGGGCAGGCGGGTCGGCTTCGTCCCGACGATGGGGGCACTCCACGAGGGTCACCTCGCCCTCGTCGACGAGGCCCGTCGGCACAGCGACGTGGTGGTCGTGTCGGTCTTCGTCAACCCGTTGCAGTTCGACGTGCGGGCCGACTTCGACCGGTACCCGCGACCGATCGACGACGACCTGCGCGCGTGCGCCGATGCCGGCGTCGACGCCGTCTACGCGCCGACGGCGGCGGCGATGTACCCACCCGGGTTCCAGACCCACGTCGAGCCCGGACCGCTCGCGGAGCGACTCGAGGGTGAGCACCGCCCGGGCCACTTCCGCGGCGTGACCACCGTGGTGGCCAAGCTCTTCGCAGCGGTGCGCCCGCACGTCGCGGTCTTCGGGCAGAAGGACGCCCAACAGCTCGCCGTCGTGCGACGGATGGCGCTCGACCTCGACCTCGGCATCGAGATCGTCGGCATGCCCACCGTCCGCGAGCCCGACGGCCTCGCACTCAGCAGCCGCAACCGGCGCCTCGGCCCTGAGCAGCGTGCGGCCGCGGTGGTGGTGTCGCGAGCGCTCCGCTCGATCGAGGAGTCGCTTCGGCAGGGGACGACGGACGCCACCGTGCTCGTGCGGCGGGCGGCCGAGGTGATCGACGCCGAGCCGCTCGCCCGACTGGAGCACGTCGAGATCGTCGACCCCGACACCTTCGAACCCGTGCACACCGTCGACCGTCCGAGCCTGGCGCTCGCGGCGGTCTGGTTCGGCGAGGTCCGGCTGATCGACAACCTGCTGCTCAGCACCGGCTGAGCCGTCGGCACCGGCGGCCGCACCCGCCGATCGGCAGCGGGTCACTCGGCCAGGCCGAGCAGCGCGATCGTCATCGCGATCGCATTGACGATCGCGTGGGCGATCACCGACGGGATGATCCGCCGGAACAGGTAGGCCGCACCACCCAGCACGGCGCCCGCGCCACTCAGGACGATGACGAGACCGATGTTGCCCGAGCCGCGCACCGGATCGAAGTGCGCCAGGCCGAACAGCACCGCCTGCAGGGCGATGGCGAGTGGTGCGCGCATGACCGACAGGAACGACTTCAGCACGATGCCGCGGAACACGATCTCCTCGACGAGCGGCGCGGCCACCACGGCGAGCACGAGCAGAGCGATCACGTAGCCGCGTTCACCCCCGACGGTGTCGATCCCGTCGGTGTTGTTGCTGAAGGGGATGCCGGTGGTGATGACCAGGATGCCGAGCACCATCTGGCTGGCCAGGCAGCAGAGCCAGGTGACCGGACCCCACCCGGCGTCGGCCCACCGCCCGAAGAAGCCGGAGTCGGAACGCAGCGAGCGGCGACCCCAGCGACGGCTCGCCCACCAGCAGTAGGCCATCACGGGGCCGTACCCGATGAGGCCGGCGATCGTGACGTACACCGCGATCGGCCACTGGTAGGTGGCGAGCCAGTCGACCAGGTAGCGGCTCGCGACGAGCGACACCAGGATGGTGACCAGCGCGCCCACGCCGGCCGCGAGCGGCAGGGTCGGGTGCGGTGGGCGGGGCGGCTTCGGCCGAGCGACCGCCCACGGGGTCCACTGTCGCCCGTCCCAGTACCGCACGACACCGGCGACGTACGGGTCGAGGTACCAACCCGGCGGGAACGCCCCGGCCGGCGGCACTCCGGCAGCCGGACCGGGACGGCGCGGAGGCGGATCGGTGGGTGGCGGGGCCAGCAGGCCGACCGGCGGCGCGGGGACCTCGCGCACCGAGACGCCACCACCCGACTCGGTCGACGTCGACGCCGGCTGGTCCATGGGCGGATCGTACCGGCGGTACTGTCGGCCTGCGATGCAACTGCGATCACTCTCCCTCTGGCACGACACCCTCCCCGACGACGACCAGCTCGTCGCCCGCGCCGGCCTGCCCGGCGACACCGATGTCGACGTCGCGATCATCGGCGCGGGCTACACCGGGCTCTGGACCGCGTACTACCTGCGTCGCCGCAACCCGGACATGCGGATCGCGGTGATCGAGTCGCAGGTGGCCGGGTTCGGCGCCAGCGGCCGCAACGGCGGGTGGTGCTCGGCGCTGCTGCCGATGGGGTTCGAGGCGATGGCCGCCACGCACGGTCGCGACGGCGCCAGCCGTCTCCAGCGCGAGATGTACGCCACGGTCGACGAGGTCGGCAGGGTGGCCGAGGCGGAGGGCATCGACTGCCACTTCGCCAAGGGTGGCACCTTGCGTGCGGCGCGCAATCCCGCGCACGTCGGTCGGATGCAGTCCGAGGTGGCCGAGGCGCGGGCGTACGGGTTCGGCGAAGAGGACGTGCGCTGGCTCGACGCCGACGAGGCGAGCGCCGTGATCGGCATGACCGACGTCGTGGGCGGGGTGTACACGCCCCACTGCGCGGCGATCCACCCGGCGCGGCTCGCACGTGGTCTGGCCCGCGTGGTGGAGGCGTCCGGCGTGTCGATCTACGAGGACACTCGCGTGACGGCGATCGAGCCGCATCGTGTGGTCACGACCCGAGGTGTGGTCCGCGCCGACCACGTGGTGCGGGCCACCGAGGCCTTCACCGCCACCCTGCCCGGTCAGCGACGACGGATGATCCCGATCTACTCGCTGATGATCGCCACCGAACCGCTGCCCACCTCGTTCTGGGACCAGGTCGGTCTCCGACGCCGCGAGACGTTCTCCGACGGGCGACGGCTCGTGATCTACGGACAGCGCACCGCAGACGACCGGTTCGCCTTCGGAGGGCGCGGCGCGCCGTACCACTTCGCCTCCAGGATCCGCCCGGAGTACGACAGGAACGATCGCACCCACCAGGAGATCCACCGCACCCTGGTGGAGCTGTTCCCCGCGATCGCCGATGCCCGCATCACGCATAGGTGGGGCGGCCCTGTCGGGGCGCCTCGGGACTGGTACTGCTCGGTCGGCCACGACCGGGCCACCGGGCTCGCGTGGGCCGGCGGGTACGTGGGCGACGGCGTCGGCACCACCAACCTGGCGGGCCGCACGCTGTGCGATCTCATCAGCGGTGACGCCACCGACCTCACCGATCTCCCCTGGGTGGGGCACCACTCGCGGTCGTGGGAGCCCGAGCCGCTGCGGTGGATCGGCATCAACGCGATGGTGCGCCTCCCGATGGGCGCCGACGCCTACGAGGCGAAGCACCAGCGGCCCGAACGGTTCCGCAGCGCGATCCTCGACCGCGTGCTGGGGCACTGACGCCGCCGGGTCGCCGCCCACCCGTCGGCGCAGCACGGGCGGATCAGGCCGGAACGGGGAACGTCTCCGGCAGGTCGGAGGCGAACAGCCACGTCGCGAGGAACGCGTCGAGGGTGCTGCCCGACACCTCCTCGGCGAGCGCGACGAAGTCGTCGGTCGTGCGCGACGTGCCCTCGTTCTCGACGACCCATCGGCGGAGGACCTCGAAGAACGCCTCGTCGCCGACCGTGAGTCGCAACGCGTGGAGCACCACCGCTCCGCCGTCGTAGGAGTTGTACCCGAACAGCTCGTCGACGGTGGGGTCGCCCGTCGGAGGGCCGCCGAGCTGGGCGCGTGTCTCGCGGGCGAACTCGGCCTCGTCGGCGACCGTGGTGAAGCCGAGGTGCTCGAGCCACAGCCACTGGGCGTAGGTCGCGAAGCTCTCGTTCAGCCAGATGTCGTCCCACGACGCCGGTGACACCGCGTTGCCGAACCACTGGTGCGCGATCTCGTGCGCGAGCAGCAGCTGCTCGAGATACCCGTCGAACGAGCGCATGTCGGCACGCGAGAAGAACGAACGGCCCTGGGTCTCCATCGCCAGCCCGGGGATGCTGTCGATGATCGCGAGGCCGTACCGGTCGAGCGGGTACGGGCCGAACAGGTCGTCGAAGAAGTCGATCTGTGCCGCGATGCCGTCGAAGAACGGGCGCACCCGATCCAGGTCGTCGGCGAGTGCGACGTTCACCAGCGGCAGCCCGTCGGGTGTGGTGGACTCGACCACCTCGTAGTCGCCGGTCGCGAGGAGCACCAGGTAGGTCGGCATCGGCTCGTCCTCGCGCCACTCCCACGTGTCACCGGCGGGGGTCGAGGTGGTGCCGACCAGCCGGCCGTTCGCCACCGCCGACGAGCCGGACGGCACGGTGATGCGGAACGTCCACGTGGCCTTGTCGCTCGGGTGGTCGTTCGAGGGCAGCCACAACCGGGCGCCGTCGGGCTGGTTGAGCACCCATGAGCCGAGCGGGGTGTTGAACCAGCCGGCGGGGATGCCCGCGCTGAAGTCCGTCTGGCCCGGGGTGACCGCGTAGTCGACCCGGACCTCGGCGGTGTCGCCACGATCGACCGGCGAGGGTGGGTTGATCCGCAGCTCGGGATCATCGATCTCGAAGTCGGCCGGCGCACCGTCGACGCTGACCGAGGTGGTCTCGATGCCGACGCTGTCGAGGGTGAACTCGTCACGGTCCTCGGTGAAGGCGATCCGCATCGTCACCGATCCGGTCAGCGTGCCGCCGTCCGGGTCGAAGGCGAGCTCGACCAGGTAGTCCTCCACGTCGACACCCGGGTTGCCGAGGTCCGGGTACAGCGGGTCGCCGATGCCGTCCGGCGAGCCGGCACCGCCCGGCGTCCCCGACCCGCCGTCGTCCGGTGGGGTCGTCGTGGACACGTCGGGCTCGTCGGGTTCGGTGGACGGCGGCACCGACGTGGCCGGTGCGTCGTCCGGTGGGGTCGCGGTGACCGGCGGAGCGCTCGACGAGGTGATCGCCGACGACTCCCCGGCCCGCACCCCGCTGTCGAGGTCGGACGAGCACGAGGCCGCCAGCAACCCGACCGCGACCGCGATCGCCACCACGGTGCGAGAGCGTCGATCGTGCCGCATGTGCCGCATGTGCCGCCACCGTAGCCACCGCGCCTGCACCGCACACCCCGGGTCGGCGGGCCGCACCTCCGCAGGCGGGCCGGCCGGGGCGACCTCCGCTCCGTGACCGCTGCTCAGCGGTGCAGATCGTGATCGGTCACGTGGGCGCGGGTGCGCACGGTGTGCACCGAATCACCCGAGAGCACGCCGCCGCGTGCGAACAGCCGGCCCGACTGCCAGTTCGACAGCCCGAGCTCGGGCTGGTCGAACGCGAACTGGCCGTCCACCCAGCGGGTGAACCCGTTGCCGACGAAGGGGGCGTCGACCGTGTCGTAGAACCGCTGCTGCGCGGCTGCGTCGCCGCCGATCAGCGTGGCGACGAACCGAGGGCTGTGGCGGTTGAAGAGCGCGACGGCCTCGTCGACGTCGTCCACGACCACCAGGCTCAGCTCGGGATCGCGCTCCCACTCCCATTCGGTGCCGAGATCGTCGACGGCCTGCGGGATCGCATCCGGCCCGGCGAACGGCGCCGACGACGGGGTCGCGTGCACGACCAGGGTCGCGCCCCGTTCCGCCGCGGCGGAACGGCCGGCCTCGAGGACGACGGGGACCAGGCGATCGGCGCCGGCCCGCACGACACAGCAGACGTTGAGCGTGTTGCAGACCTTGCGGTCGAGCGAGTGCCGGACGATCCGTGCGAGGTCGCCGGCGTCGGCGTCGGGGTGCACCACCGCCCACGCTCCCCCGGTGCCGTGCAGGCTGGCCGGGACCCCGTGCTGGCGAGCGACCGCACCGAGCTGGGCGACGGCGTGCCCGGAGCCACGCGCCACCGCGAGGCCGAGGCGGGCGTCGGCGAACAGGGCCCAGCCAGCGGCGTGCGCGGCGGCGTCGACGAGCTGCACCGCTCCCACGGGCACACCGGCGGCGCGCAACGCGGGCTCGACCGCGTGGGTCATGATCGCCCGCGCCGTGCCGAGCGCGTCGCTGCCGATGCGGAACACGACGGTGTTGCCCGTGCGCAGCACACCGGTCGCGTCGGCGAACACGTTGGGGCGGCCCTCGAACACGAACCCGACCACGCCCAGCGGCGCCCGGCGGGTCTCGACCGACCAGCCCGCGTGGTCGACGCGGCCGACCTGCACGTCACGGCGACCGTCGGTGTGCTGCCACACACGGAGCCCGGCGATCATGTCGGCTCGCATCTTCGGCGACAGCACCAGCCGGGTGGTCGACCGGCCCCGCGCCGTCGCCGACGCGACGTCGCCGTCGTTCGCTGCGGCGATCGGCGCGAACACCTGGTCGTCGGCGAGCCGGTCGGCGAAACCGCAGAAGAACTGCGACAGCTGGTCGTCGGTCACCCCGGCGAGCGCGTGGAACGCCTCCAGCGCGGCACCGACCGCGACGTGCACCCGCTCGTGCTCGGCTCGCGGGATGTGGAGCAGATCACCGGTCTCCTGCACGACCACGAGCCGGTCGCCCTCCACGAAGGCGGCGGCCAGGTCGTCGCCGACCACGGCCACGCGGTCGCCACCGAACGGGACGAGCTGGCCGGGGGTGAGACATCGGAGCGGGCCGGTCGGCATGGGCCCGTAGCGTACGGCCGTGGAGCCGTTCGTCCCGATCCTGCAGCAGAGCGTCACACTGGCCCACGGCGGCAACTGAACCCGCCCCGGCGCCGGGCGGCGGGCCTAGGGTGAGCGCGTGGACCCGCAGCAGTTCTACTTCCGCCAGCTCCTGTCCGGCCGCGACTTCGCCGTGGGCGACCCGATCGCGTCGCAGATGGTGAACTTCGTCTACGCGATCGGCGACCGCGCCACGGGCGAGTGCGTGCTCGTCGACCCGGCCTACGCGGTGAACGACCTGCTCGACGTGGTGGAGGCCGACGGGATGCGCTGCACCGGCGTGCTCGCCACGCACTACCACCCCGACCACGTCGGGGGTTCGATGATGGGCTTCACGATCGAGGGCGTCGCCGCGCTGCTGAACCGGACCGACTGCCCCATCCACGTGCAGCGCCACGAGGCGCCGTGGGTGATGCGCACCACCGGGCTCGACGAGACGCACCTGGTGCAGCACGACGCGGGTGACGTGGTGACCGTCGGGGGCGTGGAGATCACGCTCGTGCACACCCCCGGTCACACCCCGGGCTCGCAGTGCTTCCACGTGGAGGGCCGTCTGGTGAGCGGCGACACGCTGTTCCTGGAGGGCTGCGGTCGCACCGACCTGCCGGGCAGCAACCCGGAGGACATGTACCACAGCCTGCGCACCCTGGCGTCGCTGCCCTCGGACACGATCGTCTATCCGGGACACCGCTACTCGCAGCCGTCGAGCGCCACGCTCGACGCCGTCGTCCAGACCAACTACGTCTTCAAGCCGACGACGCAGGAGGCCTGGATGCAGTGGTTCGGCGGCCAGTGACCCAGCGACCCCACCCGTCGCGATGAGCGATGGGCGGTGGCGACCCGATCGCTCGTCGCGTCGGGGTCAGAGGCCGAGTCGGAGGAGCTGCTCGTCGGGTGCCTCCACCTCGGCGAGCGCGGTGCGCAGCAGGTCCTGCAGCTCGCGCTCCACGCGCTCGCCCACCCGGTTCTCGCGCTCGTCGGGGTCCACGTCCACGTCGTAGAGGTGGTGCTGGCCGACGTTGGCGCGGTGCACCCAGAACGGCAGGGCGTCGCCCGGCTGGAACGGCTGGCGGATCACCGGCACCGTGCTGCCCGGCATCCGGTCGAGGAACGCCCGGTGGTCGGGCCGAGGCAGCTCGACCACGCCGCTCACGTGCACGGGCATCGTGCTCCACCGGTTGCTCCACATGCTGAGCGGGAAGTTCTCCCCCTCGGGCGCACGTGCGTACACGCGGTGCCCGTCGGTGACCTGCACCCAGTTGCCGAACACCCCGCCGATCGCCCACTCCCGCACCGACGACGCCTCGCCGGTCAGCAACGGCACCAGCGACCGGCCGTGCGTGCGGTGCGACGGGGTGACCCCGAACGCGTCGGCGATCGTGGCGTGCAGGTCGACGTTGGTCGTCAGGGCGTCGCACACACCGCCACCCTCGACGCCCGGCCAGTGGATCATCAGCGGGATGTGACCGAGCGGCCGGAACTGCGGCACCTGCGGCTTGCCCCACAGGTCGACCCGGTTGCCGCGCCCGTCGTCGCGCTCCTCACCGAGGTAGTGCCCGTGATCGGTGCAGACGATCACCGCCGTGTCGTCCCACGCTCCTGTCGCGTCGAGCTGATCCAGCAGCGCGCCGAACCAGTGGTCGATCATCGAGAGCTTGCCGCCGTAGTTGGCCCGGATGTGGCGGGCCTCCGCCTCGCTCAGGTGGCCGCCGCTCACCCCTCCCACCACGTACGGCGGCCAGATGATCCGGTCGCCGTCCCAGGGCTCGTCCTCGTACCGGCCGGTCCACGCGGGCGGGGTGTCGAACGGCTCGTGCGGATCGAACTCGTCGACGAACAGCATCCACGGACGATCGCCGGCGTGAGCGCCGGCCTCCGCGATCCACTGCGCCGCGGCACTCATCGTGCGCGGACCGGGGAAGTCGAGCTCGTCTCGGAAGTGGGTGCGCGCGCGGTCGTAGGCGCGGTCGAGCTTCGGAGCCGCCTCGCCGAACCGCCGCCGCAGCCACCAACCACCGTCGCGTGCCGGCGGCGCGGGCACGCCGATCCAGCTCGGGTCGAGCCACGTCTTCCACGGGTCACCCTCGTGGCCACGCACATAGTCCCACCCGCCGAAGTCGGTGTGGTAGTTCTCGCCGCCGGTCTCGAACAGGTGCGGGTGATCCGTCACCAGCATCGTCGTCACCCCGGCGTGGCGGAGGTCGGCGGTGATCGGCTGCTCCCACAGCTCGATCGACCCCCAGGGTCGCCACAGGAAGTCGAGGGCGCCGCACAGGATGTCGTGGCGCGCCGGCATGCACGGGAGCGAGCCGGTCACGTGCCGCAGGAACGTGGTGGCACGCGAGGCGAAGCGGTCGAGCTGCGGCGTCGCGAACTCGGTGCCGCCGTACGCACCGAGATGATGGCGGTTGAGCGAGTCGAGCAGCACCACGACCACGTTCGTCGGTGAGTTCCCCATCGTCCGAGGTTGCCACACGTCGGCGCCGACCGCCGTCCCCGGGGTGATCGTCGGAGTCGGGACCTCCGTCCGTGGACCGAGAGCGACGCACCTGGCGAGGATCGCGACGCGACGTTCAGGCGAGTGCGCTGACGATCGCGCTCAGGGCCGCCGCGGTCAGCAGGAGCAGCACGAGCACACGGAAACGCTCACCCGCCACGTGGCGACGCAGCGGGTAGCCGCTCACCTGCCCGAGGAACAGCGCGGGCAGCGCGACCGCCGCCGCGACGAGTCCGTCGCGGTCGACCTTGCCGGACGCGACGAAGAGCGACACGCCGAGCACGTTGCTGTACGCGAACACCGTGGTGATCGTCGCCCGGAACGCGTCCGGCTGGAGGTGACGCGCCTGCAGCGTGAACACCAGCGGCGGTCCGTTCGTGGACAGCGACGTGTTGAGCACGCCGCTCAGGAAGCCCGCGCCGGTGTCGAGACCGTCGCCGACGTGGCGCAGGTCGAGCCGCACCGCCAGCAGCACCACGGCCACGAGCACGGCCAGGCCGAGCAGGAAGCGCAACACCCGGTCGTCGACCGTCAGGAACACGAGCAACCCGACCGGCATGCCCAGGTAGGCGCCGATGATCATCCGTCGGGCGACGGCCCGCTCCGTGTGGGCACGTCCGTGCCACGCCTGCCAGGTCGACACCCCGGCCCCGAGGAGGGTGCTGATCACCACGGCCTCCTTCGCGTCGACCGCGAGCGTCATGAGCGGCACGCACAGCAGGGCGAACCCGAACCCCGACAGCACCTGCACCATCGCCGCGACGAACACCGACCCCGCCACGACGGCGAGCTCGACCCCGCTCACGACGACGCCGACGATCGGGTCACGGTGCGGTGAGCGCCTCCACCGCTGCTGCGAACACCTCGGTGTGGCGGTCGACGTCGGCCCGCTGGTGGTGGGGCGAGAACAGCGCCATGTTGTGGAACGGCGTGAGGAGGATCCCGCGGTTGAGCGCCCACAGGTGCATGAACCGGTCGAGGTCGCCGTCGATGCCGGCGGCCGCCATCGCACCGTTGCGCGGCGGCGGGCAGAACCAGTACTCGGCCCGCGCCCCGAGCTGCTGCACGTGCCACGGCAGCCCGGCGGCCCGGTACGACGCCTGCACCCCCTCGGTCCACGCCGTCGCGAGCGGGATCATGTGCTCGAAGTCGGGTTCGCGCAGTGCCGACGACAGCGTGGCGCGCACCGCGGCGAGCGCGAGCGCGTTGCCGGTGAGCGTGCCGCCGACGCCGGAGGTGTCGATCGTGTCCTCGGTGACCGGACGGGCGAGCCGCTCGGCCATCTCGGCCGACATGCCGTACGCGGCCACGGGCATCCCGCCGCCGATCGTCTTGCCGATCACGAAGAAGTCCGGGTCGAGGCCCCACGCCTGCGTGGCACCGCCGGGACCGACGCAGATCGTGTGGGTCTCGTCGATGATCAGCAACGTGCCGTGGCGGCGCGTGATCTCGCGCACACCCTCGAGGTAGCCGGGGTCGGGCAGCACGATGCCGATGTTGGTGAGGGCGGGTTCCATCAGCACACAGGCGACGTCACCGCCGGCGAGTGCTGCGTCGAGTGCGTCGAGGTCGTTGAACTCGACCACCTTCGTGGTGACGGAGGGATCGACGGGCGGGCCGAGCGATCCCGGGCGGGCGATCACCCTGCCGTCCGCGTCGAGCACGGCGAAGGCCTCGTCGACGGTGCCGTGGTAGCACCAGTCCATCACGAGCACCTTCGGGCGACCGGTGAGGTGCCGGCAGAAGCGGAGCACGAACCGGTTGGCGTCGGTCGCCGTCATCGCGATCTGCCACACCGGCAGCCCGAAGCGGCGGGCCAGCTCGGCCGCGACCCAGGGGGCGTCGTCGTTGGGCAGCATCGTGGTGATGCCGCGGCGCGCCTGCTCGGCGAGCGCATCGGCCACCTGCGGCAGCGCATGGCCGGCCATCGCGCCCGTGTCGCCCAGGCAGAAGTCGACGTACTCGATGCCGTCGGCGTCGACGAAGCGAGCACCGTGGGCCTCGGTGAAGAACAGCGGGAACGACCCGGGGAGGCGGGTCATCCAGGGCATCGGCACGCCGCCGAGGAGGTGGGTGGCGGCGGCGGCGCCCTTGGCCGCGGAGCGGGGGTGGAGGTCGACGAAGCGGCGCTGCTCGTCGGCGATGAGCTCGGCGAGCCGTGCCCGGTCGATCGTGGTGGGGGTCGTCACGGCCGCCGATGATCGCACACCCCTCTCCCCGGAGTCAGTTCCCGCCGGGCACCGACCGCCCCCGGCCCCCGCTCCTGGGTGCCATCCGCATCTCACCGCGGCCGGTCGGCGGCCGGTCCTGGCACCCAGGACCGTCAGAAGAGGGAGCCCTGTTCGGCCTCCACCAGCGGAAGCGGGTGGGGCAGCGGGGCGAGGCCGGGCACGAGCAGGCCGACCTCGGCGTGGAACGCGCGGGCGAGCCCGGGGCTGTCGGCGTTGTCGGGGGTGTGCACGAACAGGCTCGGAGTGCGGCCCTCGTGCAACCAGTCGGCCACGATCGGCTGCCACTCCTGCAGCCCGTCCGCGGTGAGGGCCGGGTCGTCCGAGCCGATGAAGCGCACGATCGGTCGATCGGTGAGGGCCTCGGTGAGCGCCGGCACCCGTGGCTTGCGGCTCCACGCGTCGCGACCGGCGTCGGTGCGCGGTGCCTGCCGGAACAACGCTCGGCTGTCGAGCAGCACCCGCTCCACCTCGTTGCGGGCGAGCATCCGGTCGAGCTCGAGCCGGGTGCGACCCTCGAAGAATGCGGGATGGCGCACCTCGACCGACCAGGTGATGCCCGTGGGCAGCCGCCGGATCTGCGACTCGAGCACGCCCAGGTCGACGGGCGCGAACGACGCCGGCAGCTGCAGCGTCATCCCGCCGATCAGCGGCCCCAGCGGCGCGAGCAGGTCGACGAACGCCGCGATCTCGGCGTCCGCGTCGCGCAGCCGGAGCTCGTGCGTGACGTGCTTGGGCACCTTGAAGACGAACCGGAAGTCGGGGTGGGCGAGCTCGGCCCACTTCGCGACGGTGGACGGCGCGGGCGACGCGTAGAACGTGGTGTTGCCCTCCACCGCGTTCACGAACCGGCTGTAGGCGTGGAGTTCGCGCGACGTGGGCGTGCCTGTGGGGAGGAACCGGCCCGCCCACGGACGGTGCGCCCACATGGGGCAGCCGACGTGGAGGACCGGGTGCACGGCCCTCCACGGTAGTGCTCGGCCCGCAGCGGCCCGGATCGGCCCGGGGTCCGCCCGGGGTCGGCCCGGATCGGCCCGGGGTCGGCCCGGCCGACCACGGGTACGCTGCGGGACGTGGAGGTTCCCGTCGTCGATCTCGGACGCGCCGACGCGCCGGCGGCGATCGACCGTGCGTGCCGCACCACCGGGTTCTTCGCGCTGCGGGGGCACGGCGTCCCCGACGACCTGCGCACGGCGGTGCTCGACGCGTCGCGGCGGTTCTTCGACCTGCCGGTCGAGGTGAAGCGACGCGTCTCCCTCGCCACCGGCGGCACCGCGTGGCGCGGCTGGTTCCCGCTGGGCGACGAGCTCACCTCCGGTGTGCCCGACCTGAAGGAGGGCTTCTACGTCGGCCGTGAGCTGCCGCCGTCCGACGTGCCGCTCCACGGGCCGAACGTCTGGCCCGCCGAGGTGCCCGAGCTCCGCACGGCGGTGACGGCCTGGATGACGGCGATGGAGGATCTCGGGCAGCGCACCCTCGCGGCCATGGCCACCGGTCTCGGCCTGGATGCCGCGTGGTTCCGCCGCGAGCTCACGGCCGACCCGACGGTGCTGTTCCGGGTCTTCCGCTACCCGCCGCACCCCGATGCCGCCCCCGACCGCTGGGGCGTCGGCGAGCACACCGACTACGGGTTGCTCACGCTCCTCGCGCACGACGGCACCCCGGGGCTCGAGGTGAAGGTGGGCGGCGAGTGGGTCGAGGTCGACCCCGACCCGCAGCTCGTGGTGTGCAACCTCGGCGACATGCTCGACCGGCTCACGCTCGGCAGGTACCGCAGCACCGCCCACCGCGTGCGCAACGTGGCCGGCCACGACCGGATCTCGCTGCCGTTCTTCCTCGACCCCGGCTGGGACGTCGTGGTGCGGCCGGTGCCGATCGACGACGACTGGGTGGCCCCGCTGGAACGGTCCGAGCGGTGGGACCGCGCCGACCTCACGACGGTCGCCGGCCCGTACGGCGACTGGCTGCTCGCCAAGGTGCGCAAGGTGTTCCCCAAGCTCGCCGACGCCGTCCTCGACTGATCCCGCGCCGCCGGGCCCACGGCCGCGCAGGACGAACGGCCCTGGCCGCGGCCAGCCGTCGAGCACATCCTGCAGACGAGGACTCGGATCGGAGGCCATGTGCTCGGGATGCGGTCACCACGGATCCGGTGGTCGGCGGTGGCCACCGCGCTCGGTCTCGCGGCGCTCCTCGCCGCATCGTGCGCCACCCCACGCGATCCGCCGTCCGCCGGACCGGCCGTCCCGCTGCGCGCCGACACCGGTGCCGCGATCTCGCCCGAGAACGCTTCGGACGTCCGCACGGCTCGACCCGCCACCGACCTGGTCCCCGCGGCCGGCCCGGTACCGGTCGGCGTGTCGGCCACGAGCGCTCCCCCGTCCCGCGCCGGCGACCCCGACGTGCGTCACGGGACGCTCGACGGCCGCTCC
The DNA here is from genome assembly GCA_009704985.1 of Actinomycetota bacterium. Lineage (GTDB taxonomy): Bacteria > Actinomycetota > Acidimicrobiia > Acidimicrobiales > Ilumatobacteraceae > VFMC01. The sequence continues at coordinate 28,434 of WLDE01000017.1, forward strand.
TGGACGCTCGTCACCACGCGGCGCGACGCCTCGCTCTGCCTCCGTCTCGGCTGGGACGACGTGCCCGAGCAGTGGGAGGTCTGCTACTCCACCGACTACGCCGAGCTGCCCCTCGCCTGGACGAACCCCACGCCACCCTCCGGATCCCACCGACCGGTGATGTTCGCTGTCGGGCTCGCTCCGCGTGCCGCCGCCGGCGTGCAGGTGGTCCGCGGCGACGTGGTCGTCGGCGAGGGCGAGGCGTTCCTCGGCGACCTGGTGGCCGACCACGCCGGGTTCGCCGTGCCGTTCGCGATCGAGGGTCGCGACACGCTGGATCCGGTCGTCGACCTCCCGGGTGACGGCCTGCGCGCCGGTCTGCTGCTGCCGCTGGAGGTGGTCGCGCTCGACTCGTCCGACGAGGAACTCGTGCGCGGCGGCCCCACCGTCGGCTCGCCCGGTCCGCTCGTCTGTCTCGACACGGGCTCCGCCGTGGTCGAGTTCGACGGCGCCTGCTTCCCGACGGGCGATCCGCGCACGGTCCAGTCCAACGACGGTCGACTGCTGCTCGTCCCTGCGGTGCAGGGTGCGGCCAGCGTGGACCTGGTGTTCGACGGCGTGATCGTGGACTCGCACGCCACGGCCGTGCTGCGCCTCCCGGACGGGTCGGGGGGCGCCGTCGTCACGCTGGCCGCGTTCCGACCCGCACCCGAACAGCGATGGGCGTCGTTCGTGCTCGACAGCCGCGGCGCCGGCGGTGTCCTGCTCGGGTCGACGTCGATGCTGCGTGGCGACGGCGACGGCGAGATGCCCGACACCCTCTGAACCCTGCGGACGGGGCAGACCGGGCGACCAGCGGCAGGCCTGTCGTCAGCTGCGGCCGAGGAGGTAGCGACGGCCGTCGCGGTCGACGTCGACGAGCTGCCAGCCGGTGGCCATCCGCTCGTGCAGCTCGGACCGCACGTGCAGGCGCGCATGGAGCGCGGTGTCGTTCGACGCGGCGATGTCGTCGGCGCTCGCCGGCGGCACGTCGACCGCCAGCTCCGCGGCCGGCTTGGTGGCACCGTCGCGCAGGTCCCAGCTCACCGTCACCCGATCGCTCGGCAACGATCCGTTGATGCCGCCGAGGTGGCCGTAGTAGTCCACGTGGTACGCGATCCCGACGCAGCCCAGCACGTGCAGGTTGAGGTGCGCGTTGGCGAGCTGCAGCGGGTCGTAGGTCCAGCGCATGTGCGTGATCCCCCGGTCGAGGCACCACCGCCGCTGCCGCTGCTTCAGCTCCACGCCCAGACCGTTGCGCCGCCATCGCGGATCCACCGCCATGTAGTGGCTGTGGAGCACGTGCGGCTCGCGCGTCGGGAACCCGTACACGGCACCGACGATCTCGTCGCCGTCGAAGGCGCCGAGCGCGACCCCGCCCTCGCCCACCGTCGCGACGAGCATGTTCACCGACACGAGGTCGCCCCCGCTCCCCCAGATCCGCGACTCGAACGGTGGCAGATGCGCGAGCTCGTCGGCCGTGCGCAGCTCGCGGAACTCGAGCCGGGCCGGCTCACCCGCAGCGTTCACGGCCGCAGCACCTCGGTGCTGAGCGTCACCTCGTCGAGGAAGGGCCGGTCGAGGGTGACGCCGAGGCCGGGGCCCTCCGGCACCGGCATGACGCCGTTCGAGGCCTCCAGCTGCTGCTCGGTGATGTCGCGGGCGTAGGTGCGGCTCGCCGAGGCCGTGTCACCGGGGTACACGAATCCCGGCATCGTCGCGAGGTGGATGTTGTGGGCGCGACCGATGCCGGTCTCGAGCATCCCGCCGCACCACATCGGCACGCCCTGCGCCACGCAGATCTCGTGGATGCGGTGCACCGCGGTGATCCCGCCGAAGCGTCCGACCTTCACGTTCACGACCGAGCCCGCGCCGAGCTCGAGCATGGCCTGGACGCGGGCGGGGGACGTGAGCGACTCGTCGAGGCACAGCGGGGTGTCGATCTGCTTCGCGAGCTTCGCGTGGTCGACGAGGTCGTCCCAGTGGAGCGGCTGCTCGATGTAGTGCAGGTGGAACCGGTCGAAGCTGCGGAGCAGCTCCACGTCGTCGAGGGTGTAGGCGGAGTTCGCGTCGACCGTGAGCTCGATGTCGGGGCAGCGCTCACGCACGGCCGACATCATCTCGACGTCCCACCCGGGCTCGATCTTCAACTTCACCCGTCGGTAGCCCTCGGCGACGTGCTTCTCCACGGAGGCGACGGTCTCCGCGACCGGGTTCATGCCGAGACTCGCGCCCACCGGGATCTCGGTGCGCTCGCCGCCGTACAGGGTGCGCAGCGGGACGCCCTGCTGGCGTGCGTAGCAGTCCCACACGGCGAGCTCGATCGCGGTCTTCGCCATGTTGTTACCCCGCAGGTGCGCCCACCGGTCGTACAGGTCGCGCGGATGGTCGCATCCCGACGCGAACAGGTCGGGCACCAGCGCGTCGCGCATCAGGCCGGTCGCGCCGGCGATGGTCTCCTCGCGGTAGTGCGGGAGCTGGTCCATCACGCCCTCGCCGTAGCCCTCCACGCCCTCGCTGCGGACGGTGACCAGCACCGCCGTCTTGCCGGCCTCGGCCCCGAAACTCGTCTTGAACACGCTCCGGTAGGGCAGCCGGACGATCCTCAGCTCGATCTCGTCGATGCGCATGCGCCGATTCTTCACCACGGCCACCCGCGGTGCCGTCATCGCTCGCGACGACGCGTCGCTCGCCGCTTGGTGCGCCTCACCAGGTGTCGATGTTCGGCCGCTTCTTGCCGCGGTGCGCTCGAGGCGGTGGCGCGGTCGCGAGCAGGGTGGACAGCCAGCGGCGGGAGTCCGCCGGGTCGATGACGTCGTCGATCTCGAAGTGCGACGCCGCGTTGAGCGCCTTGCCGTGCTCGTACATCCGGTCGACCATCTGCTGGAACGTGCGCTCGCGCTCGTCCGGGTCGCTGATCGCCTCCAGCTCCTTGCGGTAACCGAGCCGCACCGCGCCCTCGAGCCCCATGCCGCCGAACTCGCCCGTCGGCCAGGCCAGGCACGCGAGCGGCGCCTTCGTGCTGCCGCCCATCATCGCCTGGGCGCCGAGGCCGTAGCTCTTTCGGAGCACGATGGTCACCATCGGCACGGTGACGTTCGCGCCCGTGACGAACAGGCGGGTGCAGTGCCGCACCAGCGCGGTCTGCTCGACCTCCGGCCCCACCATCATCCCGGGCGTGTCGACGAGGGTGACGACGGGCAAGCCGAAGGCGTCGCACAGCTGGAGGAACCTCGCCGCCTTGTCGGCCCCCGGGCTGTCGATCGCTCCCGCCAGGTGGTGCGGGTTGTTCGCGAGCACACCGACCGGCCGACCCTCGATGCGGGCGAGCGCGGTGACCATGCCGAGGCCGAAGTCGCGGCGCAGCTCGAGCACCGAGTCGACGTCGAACATCGCATCGATCACCTCGCGCACGTCGTAGCTGCGCTTGCGGTCCTCGGGGATCACGTGGCGGAGGCGGCGCTGGTCGGGTGCCTCCCACGTGGGCAGCGACCCCTGGAAGTACGACAGGTACTGCTTGGCCACCCGCACGGCTTCGGCCTCGTCGGCGACGACGACGTCGACCACCCCGTTCGAACGCTGCACCTCGATCGGGCCGATCTCCGTGGGCTCGAACACCCCGAGGCCGCCGCCCTCGATCATCGCCGGACCGCCCATGCCGATGTTGGAGTCCTCGGTGGCGATGACGACGTCGCAGCAGCCGAGGATCGCCGCGTTCCCGGCGAAGCAGTAACCGGCGTTGATGCCGACGAGCGGCACGAGACCGCTCAGCTCGGCGAAGTACATGAACGCGAGGCAGTCGAGTCCGCTCACCCCGGTCTGGTCGGTGTCGCCGGGACGGCCGCCACCGCCCTCGGTGAAGAACACCACGGGCAGCTGCATCTGCTCGGCGACCTCGAACAACCGGTCCTTCTTCCGGTGGTTCTGCGTGCCCTGCGTGCCGGCCAGCACGGTGTAGTCGTACGACACGGCCACCACCTGCGCCGCCGCGGTGCCGAACCGCTCGGCGTTCACCGTGCCGATGCCACCGATCATCCCGTCGGCGGGAGTGCGGGCGATCAGGTCGTCGAGGGCGCGCCGTCGCCGCTGGGCGGCGATCACGACCGGGCCGTACTCCACGAACGAGCCGTCGTCGACGAGGTCGGCCACGTTCTCGCGAGCCGTCCGCCGACGGACCGAGCGGCGGCGCTGCACGGCGTCGGGCCGCGCCTCGTCGAGGCCGATCGCGTGGCGCGAAAGCACCTCGGCGAGATCGGGACGCACCCGATCGAGGTCGACGGTCTGCTCCGTCGACACCTCGACCGACCCGGTCCCACCGGGCGTCACCCGCGCCACCGCCTCGCCCGCCATCACCGTCTGGCCGACGTCCACGAGGATCTCGGCCACGGTGCCGCTCTCGTGGCTCTCGATCGCGTGGTGCATCTTCATCGACTCGATCAGCATCACCTGCTGACCGGCCCGAACGACCTGCCCGGGGCTCACGTCGACGGTGACGATGGTGCCCTGCATCGGTGCGGCGAGATCGACCTGGGTGCTCACGCCCGCCGACGGTACTTCCGGGCGGTGCGGTCGCTCGGGCCGTGGCACCACCGCGCCTCGTGTGTCTGCATCGCACCCCGGGGTACCGTGCCCCCGTGGCAGCGTCGTCCCGTTCCGCCGCCGGGGAACCGGTGGAGCTCCAGGTCGCCGGCCGCACCGTCACGATCACCAACCCCGACAAGGTGATGTTCCCGGCGGCCTTCGACGGACGTGGCGCCACCAAGCTCGACCTCGTCCGCTACTACCTGGTCATGGAGGCACCGGTGATGCGGGTGATGCGCAACCGGCCCGTGCTGCTGCAGCGCTTCCCCAACGGCTCCACGGGCAATTCGTTCTTCCAGAAGCGGATGCCCGACACGGCTCCCGAGTGGTTGAGCACCACGATCGTCAGCACTCCGAACGGCACCACGTCGAACGCGCTCGTGATCGACGACCTCGCCCACCTGGTGTGGGCGGTGAACCTCGGCTGTCTCGGGTTCCACTCCTGGCCGATGCGCGCCGCCGACCCGACGCACTGCGACGAGCTGCGCATCGATCTCGACCCCGGCCCGGGGACCACGTTCGCGATGGCTCGCGAGGCCGCGCACGAGACGCACCGGCTGCTCGACGACCTCGGCACACGCGGGTACGTCAAGACCACCGGCAACCGCGGTCTCCACGTGTACGTGAGGGTGACCCCTCACTGGGACAGCGTGGCCGTGCGCAGCGCCGCGGTCGCCGTCGCCCGCGAGCTGGCCCGCCGCCGCCCCGACCTGATCACCGACTCGTGGTGGAAGGAGGGCCGCGGCGAACGCATCTTCGTCGACTTCAACCAGAACGCCCCGCACAAGACGGTGTTCGCACCGTGGTCGGTGCGGGCCCGTGATCACGCTCCGGTGTCGACCGGGTTCGCGTGGGACGAGCTCGACACGGTGCGCCCGGATCTGCTGACGATCGAGACGGTGCCCGGGCGGATCGCGGCGAGCGGCGATCCGTGGGCCGACATGGACGACCATCCGCAGTCGCTCGAACCGTTCCTCGAGCTGGTGCGACGCGATCAGGA
>WLDE01000179.1 GCA_009704985.1 Actinomycetota bacterium
CGCGCCGCCGCCGGTCGCGGCCGCCGACGCGACGGCTGCGGGGGCCGACACGACCGCCGCCGGCACCGACACCACCGCCGCCGGCACCGACACCACGGCGTCGGACACCACGACGTCCGACACCGCGGAGGCGGTCACCGGCACCGACGACGGCATCCTCGAGGTGCCCGGCGAGTTCGACACGATCCAGGCGGCCGTCGACGCCGCGTCGAGCGGCGACCTCGTGCTCATCGCCCCGGGCGTGTACGAGGAGGCGGTCGACGTCACCACGAACGAGATCGTGATCCGCGGCCTCGACCGCAACGAGGTGATCCTCGACGGCGGGTTCGAGCTCGACAACGGCATCCGCGTGGTCGGCGCGAACGGCGTCGCGATCGAGAACCTCACGACGCGGAACTACACGAAGAACGGCATCTTCTTCACCGGCGTCACCGGGTACCGCGCGTCGTACATCACCACCTACCGCACCGGCGACTACGGCATCTACGCCTTCGACTCCGTGCAGGGCCAGATCGAGCACAGCTTCGCGAGCGGCAGCCCCGACGCCGGTGTGTACATCGGCCAGTGCTTCCCCTGTGACGCCGTGATCGACGCCATCGTCAGCGAGCACAACGGTCTCGGCTACTCGGGCACCAACGCCGGCGGCAACCTGTTGATCGTCAACTCGACGTTCCGCAACAACCGCGCCGGCATCGTGCCCAACAGCGGCAGCTACGAGCTGTGCTACCCGCAGCGCGACACCACGATCGTCGGCAACATCGTGCACTCCAACAACCAGCCCGACACCCCGGCGATCGACGTCGCGATCCTCGCGATGGGCAACGGCATCCTCTCGGCGGGCGGCGTGCGCAACACGATCGAGCGCAACCTCGTGTTCGACCACGACAAGACCGGCATCGGTCTCGTTCCGTTCCTCGAGGAGGACGCCAACGACGACCTCCCCACGCGTGACGAGTGGGAGATCGACTGCGCCACGCAGAAGCAGCAGGCACCGACCGAACCGGACGGGGCGCTGCTGTGGGACTCGTTCGAGAACCGGGTGATCGGCAACGTCGTGTCGGACAGCCGCAGCGCCGACCTCGCCGTCGCCTCGGCGGGTTCGGACATCTCGACGTTCGGCAACTGCTTCTCGGGCAACACGTTCGGCACCACCGCCCCCACGGATCTGGAGCGGCTCGCCCCCTGCGACGGTGCGGTGGCCGGCAGCGGCTGGGACGTCGGGGTGCTGAACGTGGTCGAGTGGCTCGTCGAGGCCGAGACCCGGCCGCCGGCGCAGCCGTACGAGACGGCACCGACCCCGGAGCCGGGCCCGCAGGAGAACATGCCCGACGCGGCCACGGCCCCCGCGAGTCCGGCAACGAACGTGCCGTTCGCCGTCGACCTCGACGCGATCACGGTGCCGTCGAAGCCGGCGTGATCACCACTCGGCGCGTCCGACGCGCCGTTGCGTCGCTGCTCGTCGCGGTCGCGTTCGCGGCCGCCGGGTGCGGCGACGACGGCGCCTCGGGATCCTCCGGTGCATCGGCCGCGACCGAGGTGGAACCGCACACCGCACCCGACCGTGTGCTCAGCGGACCGCAGGGTGCCGTCGCGCAGTTCGTCGTCGAGTGCGGCTTCAGCCACCAGGCCTTCGACGACCCCATCGTGCACCCGGGCCGCGAGGGCGCCAGCCACCTGCACGTGTTCTTCGGCAGCACCGTCACCGACGCGCACAGCACCGTCGACGATCTGGTGGCCGGCGACACCACCTGCGACCAGCACCTCGACCGGGCGTCCTACTGGACGCCCGCGCTCATCCGCGACGGCGACGTGCAGACCCCGGTGAAGAGCGTGGCGTACTACCGGGCCGGGCCCGACGTGGATCCCACGACGGTGGAGCCGTACCCGCTCGGGCTGATGATGATCGCGGGCGACCCGGGCGCCACGGACGCGCAGCCGCTGTCGGTCGTGGCGTGGACCTGCGGTGCGGGCAGCCTCCGAGAGCCCACCCCGCCGGAGTGCCCGGCCGACCGCAACGTGCGGCTGCTCGTGACGTTCCCCGACTGCTGGAACGGCACCGACCTCGACAGCCCCGACCACGTGAGCCACGTCGCGTACAGCCACCGTGGTCGGTGCCCGGCGTCGCACCCGGTGCCGGTGCCGCAGTTGCAGTTCAGCGTCGAGTACCCCGTCACCGGCAGCACGGACGGCCTCGAGTTGTCGTCGGGCGGGCTGTACAGCGGGCATGCCGACTTCTTCAACGCCTGGGACCCCGATCGGCTGGCGCGCGAGGTGCGCAACTGCCTGCACCGCGAGGTGGTGTGCGGCGTCGCGAGCGGACGCACCTGAGTCCCGCGAGCGGCGCGGCACGGACGGGAAGATTGGACGGACACCCGGTCCGCTCGCCACGATGAGCGGGTGAACGACGCAGCTCCCGCACGTGGCCGCGCCTCCACGGTGCTCGTCCGCTTCGGCGGCGACGGCCGGCCGCTCAAGCTCGCGGTCGCGTTCGTCGTCCTGGTCGCGATCCTCACCGTGCCGGTCAACCGGCTCGCCGCGGCCGGGCTGCTGATCGTGCTGCCGCTCGTGCTGCTGTTGCGCTATCAGCGGCGCGCGCTGGTGATCGTGCGCCCTGCCGGACCGCTCGTGGTGCAGGGGTGGTGGCGGCGCGCGACGGTGTCGCCCCAGCAGGTGGTGCGCGCGGACTGGCAGCCGGGTCGCGACTGGGCGTACCTGCGCCTCGGCCTCGAGGGCGGGGTGGTCACGTGCTTCAGCGTCGCGATCCCGACGTCGCCGAAGGCCCGGCTGCCGAAGGGTGCGGACTGGCGGCGCGACGTGGCCGCGCTGATCGACGCGCTGCGCCAGGCCGGCGTGCGCCCCGGTGCGTTGCACGGCCTCCACCTCGACCGCTGAGGGGATCGCTGAGGGGCTCGTTGAGCGGATCGCCGAGCCGTCGGGTGTCCGTCCACCGGACGCGACGGCAGGTCAGGCGGGCAGCTCGAACACGAGATCGACGTCGTCGTACGAGCCGAGCGGACGGCGTGGCGGCGGCGTCCGCGCCTCGAAGCCGAGCCGCTCCAGCAGGCGTACCGACGCAGCGTTGTCGGGGTGCACGGCCGCCCACAGATCGCCCAGGCCGAGCTCGCCGCGCAGGTGCTCGATCATCCACCGGGCTCCTTCACCGGCGTACCCCTGCCCCCAGTACGCCGGGCCGAACACGTACGCGACCTCGGCCCAGCCGTCGGGGTAGGTGGTGGCCTCCAGCCGTCCGATGATCACGCCGTCCTCGGCTCGCCGGACCACCCAGTTGAGCCAGCGGTCCTCCGGCCACTCGGGTCGCGGCCCGGCGGCCAGGTGGTCGATGCGCTCGCGCAGGGCCTCGATCGTGGTGACGTCGGGGCCACCGATGTGCTCGCCGACCCGGGGATCGTCGAGCGCGGCGAAGAGCCCCTCGGCGTGGGTCCGGTCGATCGGCTCGATCAGGAGGCGGTCGGTGCGGTGCATCGCAGGAGTCTGCCGAGCGAACGGCTGGGTCGCTCCCGGGAGGTCACATGCGGCCGCTGGCGATCACGCGCGCCAGGAAGTCGCGTGTCTCCGGCTCGGAGGGCATCGTGAAGATCCGCTCGGGCGGACCCTGCTCGTGGATGCGACCGTCCTTCAGGAAGCACACCTGGTCGCTGATCTCGCGGGCGAAGCCCATCTCGTGGGTGGCGAGCAGCATCGTCATCCCCTGCGCGCGCAGGCCGCGCACCACCTCGAGCACCTCACCGACGAGCTCGGGGTCGAGCGCGGAGGTGATCTCGTCGAGCAGCATCACCTCGGGATCCATCTGCAGCGCACGGACGATCGCCACGCGCTGCTGCTGGCCGCCCGAGCAGCGGTCGGGGTAGTCGTTGGCCTTCTCGGCGAGCCCGAATCGGGTGAGCATCGTCATCGCCCGCTCGGTCGCCTCGCCCTTCGGCCGCTTCAGCACCTTGCGCGGCGCGAGCGTGACGTTCTCGAGCACGGTCATGTGCGGGAACAGGTTGAAGCTCTGGAACACCATGCCGACGCGGCGCCGCACCGGGTCGGGGGGCAGGCCGGGTTCGCTGATGTCGACGCCGTCGAACACGATCTCGCCGTCGTCGATCGGTTCGAGCAGATTGGTGCAGCGCAGCAGGGTGCTCTTGCCCGACCCGGACGCACCGATCAGCGAGATCACCTCGCCGCGGCGCACGGAGAGGTCGATGCCGTCGAGCACGACCTTCTCGCCGAAGGACTTGCGGACGGAGCGGTACTCGAGCAGCGCGCTCATCGGACGGCCGTCCCGGACATGCGGCGCCGCTCCTTGGCGAGCAGATGGTCGGCGAGGCGCGTGAGCGGGATGGAGACGCTGATGAACAACAGCGCGGCGACCACGAACGGGGTGAAGTTGAAGGTGCGGTCCTGGATGATGTCGGCGCGGCGCAGCGCCTCCACGGGACCGAGCAGCGAGATGAGCGCGACGTCCTTCTGCAGGCTGACGAAGTCGTTCATGAGCGGTGGAACCACGCGGCGCACGGCTTGCGGCAGCACGACGTGGCGGTTGGTGAGCGTGGCCGACAGGCCGAGCGAGCGGGCTGCTGCGCGCTGGCTCTCGTGGACGCTCTCGATGCCGGCGCGGAACACCTCGGACACGTACGCGGAGTACGTCCAGACGAGTGCGACGCCGCCCCAGAACAGGTAGCCGCCGAAGAACGACCTCGTGTTCACGAGGCCCACCACACCGAAGCCGATGAGGTAGATCCACAGGATCACCGGCACACCGCGGGTGAAGTCGACGTAGAGGGTGGCGAGCGCCCGGACGGGGAACAGGACGGGGGAGCGGGTGCTGCGGGCGAGCGACACCAGCAGCCCGAGCACCAGGATGCACGGTGCGCAGACGAGGAAGATCCGCACGTCGAGCCAGAAGGCCTTCAGGATCGGCATGAACGAGTCGCCGAACACGCCCCCGTCGAAGAAGGTCTCGCGCACGCGCGGCCAGGTCTCGAGCCGGGTGACGAGTGCGACGAGCAGCACCGCGAAGACGAGCGTGCTGATCGCCGCGGTGAGCACGCTGCGCACGAGCTGACGACGCTCGTAGCGCTGGCGGCGGGTGAGCGCGCCACCCTGGCCGAGGCGGCCCGGGGACGCGGCGGGGGCCGACGCGAACGCGCCGGCCCCCTCCTCGGTCCGTGTCACGGGTGGCACGTCACTCGGCGCTGATGATCGGCGCCTCGGTGTACTCGCTCATCCACTCGACGGTGATCGTCTCGAGCTCGCCCGAGTCCTTCAGCGCCTGGAGCGCCAGGTTCACGCACTCGGTGAGCGGGCTGTCCTTCGCCAGCAGCAGGCCGAACTCGTCGGTGCCGCTGCCCTCGATCTGACCGAACACCGTGGTGCCCTCGATCTCGACGGCGGTGATGAACAGCGCGGTCGGCAGGTCGGCCACGATCGCGTCGATCTGGTTGCTCTCGAGCGCGGTCTTCGCCGCAGCCGTGTCCGGGAAGACGAAGAGCTCCTGGTCGGGCTGGATGACGTCCTCGACGTAGGCGATCGAGGTGGTGCCCGCGGCGACGCCGAACTTCAGCGACTTCAGGTCGGCGACACTGGTGACGCCGGCGGCAGCCGAGTCGGCGAGGCCGAACACGGCCTGCGGGGCGGAGTAGTAGCCCTCGCTGAAGTCGACCACTTCCTTGCGCTCGTCGGTGATCGTGTACTGCTGCAGGTTGAAGTCGAAGTCCTTCGGGCCGGGGGCGATGGCCGCGTCGAAGGCGGTGCGGACCCAGGTGACCGCGTCGCCCTCGAAGCCGAGCTCGCGGGCGACGGCCAGCGCGACGGCGGCCTCGAAGCCCTGACCGGACTCGGGTGCGTCGTCGATCACGTAGGGCGGGAACGCCGGCTCGCCGGTGGCGATGGTCAGGACGCCGTCCGTGATGGTGTTGCCCTCGGCGCAGGCGACGGGATCGTTGCCGGTCTCGGGGGCCGCAGTGGTGTCCGGCGTCTCCGGCGCGGCGGTGGTCTCCGCGGCGGGCGGCTCGGTGGCGGCGCTCTCCTCGGTGTCGTCGCCACAGGCGGCGAGCACGAGCGCGCCGACGATGGTCGCAACGGCGAGTCGCTTCATGGATGTCTCCTTGGTGTTCACGCAGCGTGGGATCACGCTGACCCGGGGGGACGGGAAGTCGGGATCGTACCAGCTCACCCCCAAACCTGACCATTCGTGTCGGGATTCTCTCGCGAGCCGCGTCGTGGTGGAGCGCGGTGGGTCGGACGGTCGACGCGCCGCCGGGCCCTTGACGCTGAGACGGAAATCGTCTTAGTGTCTCATCCCATGACCCCGACCGAGCTACGCGTCCTCGACGCCACCAAGGCGTGCTGCGAGCGGTGGGGGATCGCCAAGGTCACGGTCGACGACATCGCCGCCGAGGCCGGGGTGAGTCGCGCCACGCTCTACCGGATGTTCCCGGGCGGCAAGGACGTCATCTTCGAGGCCCTCCGCGTGAAGGAGCTCGAGGACTTCTTCACCGAGCTGCGCGAGCACATCGACGGGGTGGACGAGCTCGAGGAGATGCTCGTGCGCACGGTGGTCTACGCCACCCGGTCACTGCGGGCCGACGACCACCTGGCGATCATGCTCGCCAGCGAGCCGGGTGACACGCTGTCGAACCTCACCGTGCAGGGCCTGCCGCGCATCATCCGCATGGCCACGCTGCTGCTGTCCGGCAAGGTCGAGGCCTACCTCGACCGCGCGAGCGCGCAGCGCCTGGTCGACCTCCTCGCCCGCCTCGTCATCTCGTACTTCCTCGCCCCGTCCGACCACGTCGACCTCGGGGACGAGGCATCGGCGCGGGCGTTCATCACCACCCACGTCCTGCCGACCTTCCTGCCCACCACCCCGAGCACGACCTCGTAGCGACGTCTCGCGAGCCCCCACCCCATCAGGAGCCCTGACATGAGCATCGACTTCAACAGCAACCTCGACATCATCGGTCGGACCGACATCAACGACATCGATGCGATCCTGGCGATGCCGGGCACCGACCCGAACGAGATCGAGCACGTCGTGAAGGACAACGCCGACGCGATCTTCACATGGGACTACACCCTCGCCCGGCCGGCGCTGCGCAAGCTGTACGAGAAGGCCAAGACCGGACAGTGGAACGGCACGACCGACCTGCCGTGGGACACCGAGGTCGACGTCGAGCGCACCGTTGCCGCCGACCAGGCGGTGCTCGGCACCGGCTTCGACCAGAGCGTGTACATCGGCACCGCGGTGGAGACGTGGGGCCAGAAGGAGTGGCTCGACTTCGGGATCCAGCAGCGCAACTGGATGCTCAGCCAGTTCCTCCACGGCGAGCAGGGCGCGCTGCTGTGCACCGCCAAGATCACCGAGACCGTGCCGTGGTACGACGCGAAGCTGTACGCCGCCACCCAGGTGGTCGACGAGGCCCGTCACGTCGAGGTGTTCGCCCGCTATCTGGAGGAGAAGCTCGGCGGCGGCTTCCACGTCAACGCCCACCTGCGGGCACTGCTCGACGACATCGTCAACGACAGCCGCTGGGACATGACCTACCTCGGCATGCAGGTGATGGTGGAGGGTCTCGCCCTCGCCGCGTTCGGCTTCCTGCACCAGACCACCGGCGAGCCGCTGCTCAAGCAGCTCCTGCGCTACGTGATGAGCGACGAGGCCCGCCACGTCGCGTTCGGTGTGCTCAGCCTGAAGGAGGTCTACGACGGCATGACCGACGCCGAGCTGAAGGACCGCCAGGAGTTCGCCTTCGAGGCCGCAGTCCGCATGCGCGACCGCTTCATGAGCCAGGAGGTGTGGGAGCGGATGGGCGTCGAGGTGAAGCAGATCGCGCCGATGGTGCTCGCCGACCCGACCCGCGTGCTGTTCCAGTCGATGCTGTTCTCGAAGATCGTGCCGAACTGCAAGAAGCTCGGCCTGCTGGATCGCAACGACCACTGGCTGCGTCACCGCTTCGAGGAGATGGGCGTGATCCAGTTCGAGGACTGGGCCGACACGGGCGAGGAGTACACCGCGTTCGCCCTCGACTCGACCGGCACGGTCGAGGCGCCCGCGCCCGTCGCCGGCGAATGAGCACGCGCGTACGCGAATCCGTACGCCGATGCACCTCGCCGGAGTGTATGGATTTCAATACATCGCAGCTGTAGGCTTCGATGTATGGAAATCCGTACCAGCTCCGTCGCGGGTGGATCCCGTTCCCCGATTCGTGATGCCGAAACGCTCGGATCGGTGATCGCCGAGCTACGCCGGACGAGTGGTCTCGACCAGGAGGAGCTCGCTCGACGCGTCGGTGTCCATCGCCCGGCGCTCTCGCACCTGGAGACCGGCCGGGCGGTCGCTCAGGTGGAGTTGATCTTCCGTGTCCTGCGCGAACTCGGCTACGAGGTCCGACTCGAACCGACCGGAACGCCGTGAGTCACCCATCGGGCGACGATCGGCTCGTGGTGTGGCTCTACGGCACGCCGACGCTCGAACTCGAACGGCGCGCAGATCTGCTACGTGCCGGAGTACACGTCGAAGCGTTGGAACGGTGGGGTCTGGGCTCGCGGGTCTTCTCGGCCACGTTGCGGCTGGCGTCGTCGCGGTTCGCCACCGACCAGCGGATCAGCCGCTGGTTCGACAACCTGCTCCCCGAGGTCGGTCGAGCCGAGATGGCAGCGATCCATGCGACGTCGACGCGCCCGTTCGATCTCCTCCGAGCGATCGGGCTCGACTCGGCCGGAGCACTGGTCATCGGCGGTCCGACCGATCCGGCCGGTCCCGATCGCCGGTCCGGTCCCACCGACGGCGACCCGACCCTGTCCGACCGACCGCCGTCGCACCGGCCGGTCGGCCTCGCCGAGATCGATGCCCTGGTGCGAGACCTGCCACGGCGTCCGCTCGGCGACGACGGTCGGCTCCGTTCGTCGCTCGCCGGCGTGCAGGGCAAGCTGCTGTTGAGCCGATTGCCGGACGGGACGTGGGCCGTTCCCGAGCGCGGGGCGCCCTCGACGCACATCCTGAAGCCCGAGCCGATCGATGCCCCGTTCGGCTCGTCGGCCAACGAAGCGGTCTGCACCGAGTTGGCGCGTCGTTGCGGTCTGACGCCCTGCTCGAGTTCGCTGCTCCAGCTCCCGAGTGGTCGGCTCTGCTTCGTCACCGAGCGCTACGACCGGCTGCGTTCGGACACCGGTGAGGTCCGACGCCTCCATCAAGAGGATCTCTGCCAGGTCCTCGATCGGGCACCGGGCGACAAGTACGAGCGCGCAGGGGAACACCTGCTCGCCACGACGGCGTCGTTGCTCGCCCGCACGGCGACGATGTCGGACGTGCGCCGTCTGCTCGCACAACTCACCTTCCACGTCGCGATCGGCAATGCCGACGCGCACGCCAAGAACGTCTCCCTACTGCACCACGCGAACGCCACGCTCTCGCTCGCGCCCATCTACGACGTCGCCAACACGGTGCTCCATCCGAACCGCACCTCCGAGTTGTCCATGCGCGTGAACGGTGTGGCCTCGATCCACGAGGTCGGGGTGGACGATCTCGTCGCAGAGGCACGCGGGTGGAAGCTCCGCGAGGCAGAGGCTCGGAGCATCGTGCGTGAGACGCTCGAGGAAGTGGCGGCCGAGTTGTCGGGTGCCGTCGCGGGCATCTGGGTGCCCCACGCGGAAGAGGAGCTCGTGGGTTCGATCGCCGGCAGATGCGGACGACTCCTGGCAGGGAAGTCCGCCGGGACCTGACCAGCCGGCCGGGCCCGACGGTGCCGTGTTGCATCGACGGCGGGTCGGCCACGTGGTGGTCCGTCGGCAGTGAGCCGGACAGGCGCGCTCACTACAGTCGCGCGCGCTATGTCGCTGCACTCAGATCCGTTCTTCCGCACGTTCCACGCACTGCGCATCAAGGGCTTCGCGAAGGCCGAGGTGGTGGCGGAGGTCGCCGACCTGCCGCTCGTGATCGTCGAGGAGCACCTCGCCGACCTCCAGGCGCGC
>WLDE01000180.1 GCA_009704985.1 Actinomycetota bacterium
GGCTGCGGGGTCATCTCCACGAACGCGCCGTTCGCCTGCGCCTGCGGGTCCTCGATCACGTCGAAGATCGAGTTGATCGGTGCCCACCACACGTCGTGCGCGTCGAACCTTGCGATCAGGTCGTCGTACGGGAAGCGGGCGAAGGCCTCGTCGAGCTCGGCGATCAGCGCCTCGCTGTTGGCCAGCCGCTGCTTGGCATCCGTGAACCGCTCGTCGTCGGCCAGCTCGGCCAGGCCGAGCGCGGCGACGAGCTTCGGCCAGTGCCGGTCGGCCTCCAGCAGCAGGAGCCAGAACGCACGCCCGTCGGCGCTGCGGTAGCAGTTGACGAGCGGGCCACGGCTGCGCTCGCGCGGGCGGGTGCTCTCGCGCTTGCCGAACCGCAGCACGATCCCGATGTCCCAGCCGATCGTGTACATGCCCGTGCGCATCAGGCTGGTGGCGACCAACCCGCCCACCCCGGTGCGCTCGCGCTCGAGCAGCTTGGCGAGGATGCCCGACAGCAGCGTGATGCCGGTGACGTGATCGCCCATGCCGCTGCGCAACGCGGGCGGCAGCTGGTCGGGCGGGACGAGCGTGTGCGCCACCCCGCTGCGAGCCCAGAACGCCCCGATGTCGTACCCGGCGCGGTTGCGCTCGGGACCGTCGAGGCCGTACCCGGTGAGGCTCGCGTAGACGAGCTTCGGGAACCGGGCGAGCACCGCGTCGTGGCCGAGGCCGAGTCGTTCCAGGGCGTCGGGCCGCACGTTGGTGACGAACACGTCGGCCGTGGCGAGCAGGCGCTCCATGTGCGCCCGGCCCTCCTCGGTCTGGAGGTCGAGCACCACCGACCGCTTGCCGCGGTTGTCGATCTCGAACGGCGGCACGCCCTGCTGGTCCGCGATGCCGAGCGCGCCGAACACGCGGCGCTGCGGATCACCCGCCGGCGGTTCGACCTTGATGACGTCGGCGCCCCAGTCCGCGGCGAGCCCGGCCGCGGCCGGTCCGGCCACCCACACGCCCAGCTCCACCACCCGGTACCCGTGCAACGGTCCGGCGGTCATCGCCCCTCCCCCATCTCCGAATCCCCATCACCGATCCGCACGACCGCCGCGGGCGGTCTGCAGCTCGTGCTGCCCTAGCTGCGCTCGCCGGCCGCCACGGTGTCGGTCTGCTGCGAACGTCGCGCCGCCATCGTGGCAGCTGCGTCGCTGTCGCGGATGAACCAGGCGGCGAGCGCCGCCATGAACGTGAACGCCACGGCCACGCCGAACGCGATGCGGTACCCGGTGAGCGCGTCGGCCATCTCGTCGGGTGCCGGCGGACGGCTGAGCGACATGTACGACGCCAGGATGCTCGCGAGGATCGCCACCCCGATCGACACGCCCACCTGACGCTGGGTCGAGAAGATCGCCGACGCACGACCGTTGTCGGCCGGCGCGATCGTGGCGTAGCTGGCCGCCTGCATCGGCACGAACGCGAACCCCATGCACAGGCCGCGCAGGAACATCATCCCCCGGATCAGCCACAGGTTCGTGTCCTCGTCGAGGCCGATGAACATCGAGATCACGAGGCCGGCGGTGAGGAGCCCGAACGTCATCAACCGGCGCGGCCCGACGCGGGCGTACAACCGGCCGGCGAACTGCGACGAGATGAGCACACCGAACGCCTGCGGGAAGGTGGTGAGGCCGCTGTGGAACGCGTCCTGCCCGCGGAACAGCTGGAGGTACAGCGGCATCACGAACAGCACGCCGAGGAAGCTCATCGTGGACAGCAGGCTCACGACGTTGCACTGGCGGAAGATCCGGTTGCCGAGCAGGCGCAGGGCGAGCATCGGCTGCGGCACGTGCGTCTCCACCCACACCATCGCGATCGCGGCGAGCACCCCGACCACGAGCGCCACCAGCACCACGGTGGTGTCCCACCCCTTGCGCGGCCCCTCGCTCAGCGCGTACACCACGAGCGCCAGCGCGAGACCGGACAGGACGAAGCCGGGCAGGTCGAAGCGGCCCGCATGGCCGCTGCGGTCCTCGCGCAGGTGCCGCCACCCGAACCACAGCCCGACCAGCCCGATCGGCACGTTGATGAGGAAGATCCAGCGCCAGTTCGCGTGGGTGACGAGCAGACCACCGAGGATCGGGCCGAGTGCCGGGGCGAGCAGCGTCGGGATCATGATGTAGGTGCTCGCCTTCGCCCGCTCCACCGGTGGGAACGCACGGAACAGCATCGTCACGCCGACCGGCGTGAGCATGCCGCCGCCGATGCCCTGCACCACACGGAATGCGATCAGCTGCCCGATCGACTGCGCCACGGCACACAGCAACGAGCCGGCGACGAACGACGCGAACGCGAACATGAACACGCGCTTGGTGCCGAAGCGGTCGCCGAGCCACCCCGACACGGGGATCCACACCGCGAGGCTCAGCGTGTAGCCGAGCACGATCCACTCGGCGTTCTCCGTGGCGAACTCCACACCGAGCGCCGGGATCGCGACGTTCACGATCGTGACGTCGAGGATGTCGAGGAACAGCGCCGTCACGTAGACGATCGCCACCACGTACTTGTAGGGCATCCGCCGACCGAACACCTGCACCTGCTCGTTCCCCGCAGCGTGGGAATCGATCGCAGGTGTTGTCGGTGGGGACGTCACAACATCGTGACCGTACCCGCTCCGCCGTCCAGTTCTACGAGCGCACCGTGCGGGATGCGCTTGGTGGCGTCGACCACGCTCACCGCGCACGGGATGCCGAGCTCACGGCTCACGATGATCGCGTGGCTGTTGAGCGCGCCGACGTCGACGATCACACCACCGGCCGGCACGAACAGCGGCGTCCACGCCGGATCCGTGTTCGGCGCGATCAGGATGTCGCCCGGCTCGAGCGCGGTCGGGTCGGACGCGTCGAGCAGCACGCAGGCGCGGCCGCGCACCACACCGGCGCACCCGGGCGCGCCGGTGAGGACGTCACCCGGTCGGGCGATCGTCACCTGCACGTCGGCCTTCGGCTGCAGGTCCTCGATCTCGGGCACCCCCCGGTCGCTCTGCACGAAGTACGGCGGTTCGAGCGTCCAGAGGTGCCGCCACGCCGCCTTGCGCTCGGCGATCGTGGTCGCGAACGAACCCGGGTCGGCGACGAACCCGTCGAGCTCCTCGGCGAGGAGCAGGAAGACGTCCTTCGGCTCGGCGAGGTGACGCCGGCCGAGCTCGAGCATCGCCACGCGCTGTTCGTTGATCGCCTTGATGCAGTTCGCCTTCGTGCGCTCGCGCCACGCGTTGAAGCGCATGGCCGAGGCCTGCGCGGCGAGGAGCGTGCCCGTGGCCTCGTCGTTGCCCTCGAACAGCGCGAGCGCCTCCTTGGTGGCCGCCTCGCGGTCGGCGACGACGGCGTCGTAGCGCGCCTCGGGCGCCGACTCGTCGGGGGCGGCGCGCATCGAGTCGATCAGCGCGAGCGCGAGCGCCGGCCTGGTCTCCCAGACGTCGGAGTAGATGTCCCACTCGTTCGGGCCACGGCTGCCGTAGGTGTGGAGGAACTGCTCGAACCCCTCGCGGAACTCGGCCGACGACGGGTCGAGACGCGACAGCTTCCACATCGC
The DNA here is from genome assembly GCA_009704985.1 of Actinomycetota bacterium. Lineage (GTDB taxonomy): Bacteria > Actinomycetota > Acidimicrobiia > Acidimicrobiales > Ilumatobacteraceae > VFMC01. Next base: position 3,568 of record WLDE01000180.1, read on the forward strand.
GCCCGACGGCGCGGCCGAGTCGACGTCGCCGGCGCCGGCGATGAGTCGCACCATCAGGTGCGGGACGAGCTGGCCGAGGATGGTGGGTCCGATCGCCGTGTTCGACGACGAGATCACGTGGTCGTCGAAGAAGCGCCGGTTGAGCGCGGTCATCGACCGGGCGTAGGCGACCAACTCGGCATCGCTCGCCGCCGACAGGTCGGGGCGGGCCGCGCGCAGGCCGTCGGCGGTGCGCTTGCTCTCGTCCATGTCGGGCCACTCGGTGGTGCTGAGCACCCAGCCGACGCGCTCACCGATGCGGGCACCGGCCTCGGCGTTCTGGTCGTCGGGGTGGGCGACGTAGGGCGGGGTGTCGGGCCGGTTGCCGAAGAACGCGGCGTCGATCCCGGCGGCACCCGCACCGCTGCGCTCGCCGAAGACGCGCACCACGGAGGCGTTGACGTAGAAGTAGCCGTTGAAGATCCCGCACGTCGGGTTGAGCCCCTCGGCGGTCAGCTCCTCCATGAGGAACGCCCCGTTGTGCACGTTCCCGTCGCGCCAGCCCTCCATCACCCCGGGACGCCACGACAGCGTGGCACCGAGCGGGCTGAGCGGGTCGGGCAGCACGTCACTCGCGTTCGAGCGGGTGTACACCGGGAAGCGCGAGCTGGCCGATGTGTCGATGAGCCACCTGGTCATGGATCCCCCTGAGGACGTCCGGTGTGCGGCCGACCTCGTGGTCAGCCGTCGAGGATCATGACGGTACCAGTGCTCCCGTCGACGCTCACAAGCGCCCCGTCGGGGATCCGCTTGGTGGCGTCGGTGACGCTGACGACGCACGGGATGCCGAGCTCGCGGCTCACGATGATCGCGTGGCTCACCACCGCGCCGACGTTCACCACCACCGCGACCGCGGGCACGAACAGCGGCGTCCACGCCGGATCGGTGATCGGCGCGATCAGCACGTCGCCCGGCTCGAGCGCGAGCGGGTCGCCCGGATCGAGCACCACGCGGGCGCGGCCCGTGGCGGTGCCGGGTGCCCCCGGCACGCCCTGCAGCACGTCGCCCGGCACGGCGACGTCGACCGCGGTGGCACCCTTGCGCGCCCAGCCGGACACGGGCGGCACGACGCCGTTGATGATGAACGGCGGCTCGTACTGCCACAGCTCGAGATACTGCTCCTCGCGGGCGGTGAGCCGGGGCCGGAACTCGTCGGGCCCGGCGACGAAGGCGTCGAGCTCCTCGTCGAGGAGCATGCACACCTCGCTCATCGTGAAGTCGTGGCGCACCGCGAGCTCGCGGATCGCCATGCGCACCTCGTGCAGTACCCGGATCACGTTGGTCTTCGTGCGCTCGCGGCCGGCGAGGTAGGTGTGCGCCGACGCGAGCCCCATCTCGAACTGGGCGAGCACATCGGGTTGCCCGGCGAGGATCTCCCGCACCCGCGCGGTGGCAGCCTCGCGGGCCTCGGCGTTCTTGTCGTTGCGCGCCGTCGGTGACTCCGCGTCCGGCGCGCCACGCATCCGGTCGACGAGCACCGTCACGAGCTCGGGCCGGGTCTCCCACACCTCGCTTCGGATGTCCCACTCGTTCGGCCCGCGGCTGCCGAACTCCCGGATGAACGCGTCGAAGCCATCGCGGTACTCCTGCGACGAGGGGTCGAGCCGCGACAGCTCCCACATCGCACGGCTGGGCGCGGCGGAGTCCACGTCACCCACGCTCGTGATGAGCGTGAGGGCCAGCGACGGATCGCCGAGCGCCACCGCCACCGCCCCGAGCACGCCCGGGCCGATCGACGACCCGGCGGTGACGGTGATGTGCCGGCGGAACAGCTGTCGCAGCGCCGGGGAGAAGCTGCGGGCGCGGGCCACGAGCTGGTCGTCGGTGAGCGTGGAGAGATCGGGGCGCTCGGCACGGGCGCGCTTCGAGGCCTCACGGTCGTCGCGCAGCTCGGGCAGGTCGGTCGCCGTGAGCACCTGCTGCATCCAGACGCCCATCCGCTCCGTCGCCGCCGGGTTCTCGTGCCACGGCTCGGGCACGTACGGCGGCTTGTCGGGGTGGTCGCCGAAGTAGGCCTCGTCGATCGCCTCCGGGGTGAGGCCGGGGCCGCGCACGCCGAAGAGCCGCACCGCCGTGCCGTTGATGTACAGGTACCCGCCGACCTGGCCGACCACCTGCGGGTGGTGCTCGGAGAGCTCGTCGGCGTCGACCGAGCCGTAGTCGAGGATGCCGGAGTCGCGCCAGCCCGCCAGGATCGGCGTCCAGGTGAGCGTCCAGCCCAGTGGGCTCACCGGGTCGGGCAGCACCTCGCCGGCGTTCGCCCGGGTGAGCATCGGATAGCGCGGGTCGATGTCCCAGTCGGTGATCCAACGATCGGCGACCACGGGTACCTCCAGAGATGCGGTGTCGGGGGTCAGGGGAGTTCGAGCACGGTGACGGCACCGGTGCTGCCGTCGACGCGGATGCGGGCACCGTTCGGGATACGCCGCGTGGCGTCGGTGGCGGAGATGACGCACGGGATGCCGAGCTCGCGGCTCACGATGATCGCGTGGCTGAGCGCAGCGCCCACGTCGACCACCACGCCCGCGGCGGGCACGAACAGCGGCGTCCACGACGGGTCGGTGATCGGGGCGACGAGGATGTCGCCCGGCTCGAGCGCGGTCGGGTCGTTGGAGTCGAGGATGACCCGCGCGATGCCCTCCGCCTGGCCCGGGCACCCCGGCATCCCGACGAGCGAGTCGCCGGCACCGAGCATCCCCTCGGCCGGCTCGTCGCGGCGGTGCCAGGTGTCGGGGCCGTCCGTGCGGCCGACGAACACGAACGGCGGCACGAGCTCCTGCAGGTGCCGGTACTCGGCACGCCGTGAGCGGATCGTCTCGGTGAACGCGTGGGGGTTCGCGATGCAGTCCTCCACCTCGGCCGACCGCAGGAAGCCGTAGTCCTCGATCTCGTCGAACGCGCCCTTCTCCACCATGCGGCGGCCGAACTCGCGCATCGGCATGCGCATCTCGTGGATGCACCGGATGTTGTTGGTCTTCGTGCGCTCGCGACCCGGCAGCCAGGCCGCGGAGCACGCGATCGCTGCGGCGAGCTGGCCGTGGGTGGCCGGGTCGGCCTCCACCATCGCGAGCAGCTCGGCCGCCGCCGCCTCGCGCTGGCGGGCACGCTCCGCGTTCTGCAACGCCGGATCCGCGCTGTCGGGTGCGCCGCGCATGCGGTCGATCGCGGCGAGCGCGAGGGCCGGACGGGTCTCCCACGTGGGCGAACGCGACTCCCACTCGTTCGGACCGCGGCTGCCGAAGTCGTGGAGGAACTGCTCGAACGCGGCGCGGAACTCGTCGCCGTCGGGGTCCATGCGCGACATCGCCCACATCGCATGGCTGGGGGCGGCCGAGTCCACCTCGCCGATGCCGGCCAGGATCGGCAGGATCAGGTCGGGGCGGCCGACCGCCGTGGCGACGGCGGAGATCGCACCCACCGGCACGGTGGCCATGTACGTGGTGAACAGGTGGTGCGAGAAGTACTTGCGGTGCAGGGGCACGAGGTCGAGGTAGCGCTGCCACAGCTGCTGCTCGGTCCAGGTGGTGTAGTCGGGGCGCTCGGCCCGTAGGCGCAGCGTCTCCTCACGGTCCTCGGTGAGCTCGGTGAGGTCCGACAGCGCGGTCTGGGCGAACACCCAGCCGAAGGTCTGGCCGATCTTCTCGCTGAGGTCGGGGCGGACGTCGCCGGGCATCTCCTGGTACGGCGGGATGCCGGGCTGCGCGCCGAAGAACGTCTCGTCCATCGTCTGCCACGACAGGCCCGGCGCGCGCTCGCCGAAGAGGCGGATCAGCGACGCGTTGAGGTAGCAGTAGCCGCCCTGCACGCCGAGCTGGCAGTAGGTGTCGTCCGGGAACTCGTCGGCCTCGAACGCCCCCATCCGCACCCAGGCGTCGCGCCAGCCCAACTCGGCGAACCACAGCGCGGTGTCGCTGGTGAGCGGCGTCACCGGATCGGGGAACACCTCACCGACGTTGGCCCGCGTGTAGAGCGGGAAGCGCTCCGACAGATCCGAGTCGGTCACGTAGTAGCGGTCACCCATGGTCGTCCCCCCAGACGTTCACGGCGCCGTCCCCACGGCGCGGTGGGCGCATCCTAGACAGGTGACTGAAGGCATGCGCACGCGAGGCCGGACCCGCGGTCAGGCGCCGTGCACCACCACCGGTGGGTCGTCGACACCGTGCTGCTGGCCGCACAGGGAGCGGTACACGCGCAGCACCGAGTGGGCGTCGGTGACGCTGACGACCTCGCCCGCGTCGTCGAGGTTCAGGTTCGCGCCGTGGATGATGAAGAACACGTCGGTCGGCCCGTCGTTGTCGGCCGGCACGTGCAGCGTGTGCACCGACCCGGCGGGCTCGAACAGGTACGAACCCGCCTCGTTCACGTCGTCGGGGTACTCGAGGTAGTGCCACCGGCCCGCGAGCGTGAACGCGTGGACCGCACCGGTGTGGCGGTGGGTGCGGATCGTGGTGCCCGGCTCGAACGTCGTGCGCAGCGTCCACACCCCCGCCGCGAGATCGACCTGGAGCACCTGCAGGTGGGTGCCGTCGCCCGCGTCGACGAACGGCAGGTCGTCGCTGCGCCGCAGGATGGCCGTCGGGTGCGCCGCCGTCGTGCCGGTCAGGCGCGCGGTCGGACGCCCGGTCGGACGCTCGGTCGTGGTGTCGGTCATGGCCCGACGGTAGTCGCCGACCCCGCCGGTATCGCAGGCGTCACGGAGGACGCGTGGCCGGATCGGCGCGTTGGCTGCGATCCTGTCGGGATGGAGTCGTCCGCCACCGCATCCACCCCCCGGTCCGGCGCGAGCCCGGCCACGACGGCCACGACGGCCACCCCCGTCACGCCCGCCGACCCGGCCGACCGCGTGTGGGGGGCGTTCACCGAGGACACGCCCTGGGTGCTCGACCGCGACGCGATCCGCTGGATGCCCCTCGCCGAGGGCCTGCGCCGGGCCGCACGTGCCGAGGTGCCGGTGCTCACCCAGCCGTCGAAGGTGCCCCCCGGTGCCCGGGTGGTCACCGTGGTCCGCCACCTCGCCGGCGCAGTGGTGCCGTGGATGATCGCCAAGCGACGCGGTCGCTACGCCACGCCCGAGGCCAGCCGGGCCGACGTGTCGCGCCGGCTGCGGCTCGCGGCCGAGACGCTCGGCCCCACCTACATCAAGCTGGGCCAGATCATCTCCAGCGGCGAGGGGCTGTTCCCCGCCGAGCTCGTGAGCGAGTTCAAGCTGTGCCGCGACCAGGTGCCGGCCGAGCCGTTCGACGTGGTGCGCACCGTGGTCGAGGGCGACCTCGGCGGCCGCCTCGAGGACCTGTTCCAGAGCTTCGAGCGCACCCCGCTCGCGGCCGCCTCCATCGCCCAGGTGCACGCCGCCGTGCTGCGCACCGGCGAGGAGGTCGTGGTGAAGGTGCAGCGGCCGAGCGTGAGCCAGTTCGTGCGCAAGGACCTGCGCGTGATGGCGTGGCTCGCCCCGCACCTCGTCGGCCGCATCCCCATCGCCGCGCTCGCCAACCCACCCGCGCTGGTGGAGCTGTTCGCCGAGACGATCGTCGAGGAGCTGGACTTCCGGATGGAGGCGGCGAACATGATCGACGTCGCCACGATGCTCCGCGAGCTCGGCCAGGACGGCTACGTGGTGCCCCGCCCGCACCCCACGCTCGTCACCCGCCGCGTGCTGGTGATGCAGCGCGTGAAGGGCTTCAACTTCGACGACGTGGCCGGCATGAAGGACGCCGGCATCGACACCGAGGACGTCGTGCGCACCGCGATGGTGGCGCTCATGGAGGGCGCCATGGTGTACGGCGTGTTCCACGGCGACCTGCACGGCGGCAACCTCTTCGTGCTCGCCGACGGACGCACGGCGCTGCTCGACTTCGGCATCGTCGGCCGCCTCACCGGCGAGCGGCGCCTCGCCTTCCTGCGGATGATGCTGGCGGCCACCACCAACGACGTGAAGGGCCAGATGGCCGCGATGCGCGATCTCGGCGCGCTGCCGCCCGACACGGACCTCGAGGCCGTGATCAAGGACCTCCGCCTCGACCTGCCGCCCATCGACCCCACCACGCTCACGGGCGAGGAGCTCGTCGCCGAGGTGCAGCGCGTGGTGAAGGCACTGCTCGGCTACGGCGCCCGCATGCCGAAGGAGCTCATGCTCTACGTGAAGAACATGGTGTTCCTCGACGGGGCGATGGCGCGGCTCGCACCGGATCTCGACCTCATCGGCGAGATCGCGAAGATCTCGATGATGTTCGCCGAGCGCCACGGAGAGCGCCTCGGCCGCGAGCTCGGCATCGACCACACCCGGGTCGAGCTGAACATGGACGGCGTGAAGGCCGGCTTCGGCGTCGACGCCACCACCGACAGCCTCACCTACCGCGAGCTCCA
>WLDE01000181.1 GCA_009704985.1 Actinomycetota bacterium
CCACGGGCGCAGCCTTCTTCTGGTAGTCCTTCTTCATGGTGGTGGTCCCCTTCTTGTCGAGTGACTTGGCGGTCGCCCGACACCTACCAGCCGGCAGGCACCGAGCGGGGGACCGCCACCTCAACTTCCACGACTACTGGGACAACCTCTTGATCAGCTGCCCAAATCAGCAGGTCGCTGCGGCGTCGGTGCCCTCGAAGGCAACGACTGCACGATCCGACACGGCGCAGATCGTGTAGACCTGCTTCTTGCCGTTCTTGTCGAGCTCGATGCGGGCGCCGTCGGTGTCAGCGGTCGAGACGGTCCAGCCGTCGTCGCCCGACAGCGTGGTGTCAGCGACTGCGTCGTCGATGTCACCGTTGTCGGTCAGGTTGGCGTTCGCACCGCTGTTGAACGCGGCCAGGGCATTGGCATCGCGAGCGATGGCCTTGGCGGTGTTCTCAGCGACCGAGCTGGTGCTGTTGTTGATGACGCCACTGAAGGCGGGGACGGCCACGAGGGCCAGGATGCCGAGCACCACAACCACGACGATGAGTTCGAGGAGGGTGAAGGCCTTGCGCATGCGCTTCTGCATGATGATGTTTCTCCTGTGTGTTGACACGCTCGGAGGGTGCGAGCATGAGACCCCTCGGACCCGCCCAGATCTGCTGGGTACGGTCCGTCCCGCCCGAACCGGTGAGGCTCGCCCAGGACGGCAGAGCAGTGTTCGGGGGCGCCAGAGGCGCGGCACGGGTCTCGCCTGGTGCCGAAGGCGAAAGAGCCGTTCGGTGGACATCGGCGGGTTACGGCGCTCGAAGTCTGCGGCCTCCGTGCGCGGCGGCCGCAGAGGTGCACTGTGAGAGGCCTTCTACCTGAAGAAGACGCTGGCGTAGGCGAAGTAGATGGCGCTGAAGTCAGCCGGTCGGTGCCCTGGTCTTCGGACCGGGGCACTTGCCGTTACCGGCCGCTACGCAGCGTCGGCGGCGAGGAGCTCGGCCTGCTCGAGGACGAGCTGGATTGCGTGCTCTTCCTTGTCGGGCGGGTAGTCGTAGCGGGTCAGCAGCCGCTTGATCTTCGCCCGCATTGCGGCGCGCACGGTGTCCTTGAGGTTCCAGTCGATCGACGCGGATTCGCGGACGGCCTTCACGAGGTCGCGGGCGATCGCCTTGAGCGTGTCATCGCCCATCTCCATCACGGCGGCGTCGTTCTGGACGATGGCGTCATAGAACGCGACCTCGTCGTCGGCGAGGCCGAGTAGCTCGCCACGGTGGTGCGCGGCGCGCATCTGCTTGGCGAGCTCGACGAGCTCGGCGATGATCTCGGCAGTCGTGAGGCTGCGGTTCGTGTACTTTGCGATCGCCGCGTCGAGGAGTTCGGAGAACTGTCGGGCCTGGACGAGGTTGCGTCGCCGCACGGTACGGATCTCGTCGTTGAGCAGCTTGCGCAGCAACTGCATCTGCAGGTTCGGCTTGTCGGTCTTGCCGAGCCCTTCGAGGAAGGCGTCCGACAGGATCGAGATATCCGGCCGTTCCATGCCGGCCGCGGCGTAGACGTCGATGACCTCGTCGGCGGCGACCGCTTCGGAGACGAGCTGCGCGATCGCGGTGTCGAGTTCCTCACTGCCGCCGGCACCGGCTCGGCCGGGCTCACCCTCCTTCTCGAGCTTCACGATTGCGGCGCGGATGTCGGCGAAGAAGCGGACGTCGTCGCGGATGGGGCGTGCCTCGTCCCGGGACCCGGCGAGGGCGAACGCCTTGAGGAGCGCGAGGGTTTGGTCGAGAAACCGGCTCTTGCGGTCGACGTCGTCGAGTACGAAGTTCATCGCCGCCGCCAGCTGCTGCATCCGCTCAGCAGCGGGGAGCGCTGGGCTCGAGTTCCACTGGTGGCCATGGAGCAGGGCAGCGACGACGTCGTGCTTCTCGAGCATGACGGCCACCATCTCCTCGATCGGCACGCCGGCCTGGTCGCGGTCCGATGGCGAGTACTCGGCGAGGGCGTTGCGCAGGTTCTGGGCGATGCCGATGTAGTCGACGATGAGCCCCCCGGGCTTGTCGCGGAAGGTGCGGTTCACCCGGGCGATCGCCTGCATCAACCCGGAGCCCTGCATTGGCTTGTCGATGTACATGGTGTGCATCGATGGGGCGTCGAAGCCGGTGAGCCACATGTCGCGCACGATGACCAGCTCGAGCGGGTCGTCGGGGTCCTTGGCCCGGGACTTGAGCGCCCGCTGGGTCTCCTTCGAGTACAGGTGCCGCTGGAACGCAGGCGGGTCCGATGCAGCCCCGGTCATGACCACCTTGATCCGGCCGCCTGCCGGGTCGTCGGAGTGCCAGTCGGGGCGGAGCGCAACGATGCGGTCGTAGAGCTCGACGCAGATGCGGCGGCTCATGCATACGATCATCGCCTTCCCGAACAGGTTCTCCCGCCGGGCCTCCCAGTGCTCGACGATGTCCTTCGCGATCAGATCCAGCCGGGCATCGGCACCGACGATCGCCTCGACCCGGGCCCATCGGGTCTTGGCCCGTTCTGCCTCCGACTGCTCCTGTCCCTCGGTCAGCTCGGCGACCTCTTCGTCGATCCCTGCCCTCACATCATCCGGCAGCGACACCTTCGCAAGGCGCGACTCGTAGAAGATGCGCACCGTGGCCCCGTCCTCGACAGCGCGGGTGAGGTCGTAGATGTCGATGTACTCACCGAACACCGCCCGGGTCGACACCCGGTCCGACTCGATCGGGGTGCCGGTGAACCCGAGGAACGTGGCGTTCGGAAGCGCGTCACGGAGGTGGCGGGCGTAGCCGTCGAGGAAGTCGTACTGCGACCGATGCGCCTCGTCTGCGATCACGATCACGTTGCGCCGGTCGGTGAGTAGCGGATGCACGTCGCCCTTCTCGTCCGGTGCGAACTTCTGCAGCGTGGTGAACACGATCCCGCCCGAGACACGGTTCAACAACTGACGCATCTCGGCCCGGCTGTTCGCCCGCACGGGCGCCTCCGGCAGCAGCCGGGCCGGGGCGAACACCTCGGCGAACAACTGGTCGTCGAGGTCGTTGCGGTCGGTGATCAGCACCAGCGTCGGGTTCGCCAGCGCCGCGGAGCGCATCGCCTTGGCTGCATAGAACAGCATCTCGAGGCTCTTGCCGGACCCCTGCGTGTGCCACACCACGCCACCGCGCCGGTCGCCGCCCGGGCCGGCCGCCTCGACCGTCGACCCCACCGCCGCGTTCACGGCCCAGTACTGGTGGTACTTGACCACCCGCTTGATGAGCCCCGACGGCTCATCGGAGAACACGATGAAGTTCCGCACGATGTCCAAGAACCGAGCCGGTTCGAACACCCCGCGAATCAGCACCTCGAGCTGCGGCCGGTCCGACACCACCGTGCGCCCGTCGATCGTCTTCCACGGCGCGTAGTGCTCGAACCCCGCTGAGAACGAGCCCATCAACGCGCCGAGGCCGTCGGACACCACACAGACGGCGTTCCCGGTGAACATCGACGGGATGTCCGTCCGGTACGTCTGCAGCTGGTTGAACGCGCCCTTCAGGGTGGCGTTGGCGTCCCCGGGGTTCTTCAGTTCGATCAGCCCGAGCGGGAGACCGTTGACGAACACCACCACATCAGGCCGACGGTTCTTCCGCGCCTGCACCACCGTGTACTGGTTCACCGCGAGCCAGTCGTTGCGCTCCGGCTCCTCAAAGTCGACGAGCCACGCAAGCGTGTGCCGCATCGAGCCGTCCTTGGCCCGGTACTCCACCGGCACGCCCTGCGCGACCAGCTCGTGCAGCCGCAGGTTCTCCGACATCGCGTTCTGCGACTCGGCCCGCAACACCTTCGCCACCGCCGCATCCGCCGCCGCTGCGGGGAGCTCAGGGTTGATCCGTCCCACTGCGTCACGCAGGCGGCCGACCAACACCACGTCATCCCACTGCGAGCGTTCCTGCGCCTGACCGCCCGGCCCGATCTCCGGTCCGTAGAGCGTGTGATACCCGAGCGCGCGGAAATACTCGAGGCACGCATCCTCCACCACGCCCTCGGTGATCCCGCTCACACCGCCCCCTCGAACAACTCCACAGACGAACGCACCTGCAACCGGCCCGAGAGAAGCTCCGGAAGTAGCGCGTCGCGAGTGGCCGCAAGAACGTCTGACTCCGACTCCGCACGCCATGCACGTTCGATCAACGCTTGCGCCTCGTCGACCTGGGTTTGCGATGGAACCGTGACAATGAAGTCGGCCAAGGCGTCGGCTGGCATCGAGGCGACTGTGGTACCCGTGGCGTATCCCTCCGCGCGCTCTCTGAAGTTGCTTCCGTTCAGTTGGGCCCACAATCCCAGACGGAGTCGCGGATCATCGCTCCGGACAGCAAAGACGTGGTGAGTGATGATCCCTGCACCCTCCAGCGGCGGTACCAGAGCGGGTCGGCCGAGGATGACGCGCTGCTGCGTCAAGTCCGTGTTTGCGACGATGAGGTCGCCGGTGCGTACCGTGTGCCTGTCCTTGAAGCCACCGGTGTAGTACTTGGTGGCGGACCGGTTGAGCCACCCTGAGGGACTGAAGTTGCCCAGGTTGAACATCGGCGTGGCGGTCGTCGACTCAGTCAGCCCCACGCCCTTGTACGACAGACCCTTCACGATGTCCGCACGATCGCCGACACGGACATAGTCACCTCCGGCTGACAAGAGGCTCCCGGCCAGTTGCGTGCACGTGGAGATCAACCGTCGATTCGATTCGATCTTGTCGTCCAACGCCCCCAGCACCCCGGCGATCGCCCGCTGAACGGCGGGTGACGGCACTGTGATCGTGAGCCGACGCATGTCTGCGAGGTTGATGTAGGGCGCCATGTCTGTCTGTGACTGGACTCCGGCCGCCTGCGCCCGGAACTCTGGACCCCTGAACCAGTAGTAGAGCCACTCAGCGCAAACTCCGCTGCCGTCCTCGCAGCGAAAGAAGCAGACTTGGGGCGAGTACACGAACTCTGGGTGGTGCGGTCTCATCAGAGCAACTCGGCCGACCGTTCCCTTCGTCGTCACCACAACGTCGCCTGCTGCCGAGCACTTCGAGGCGAACTTCGATCTGAAGTTCTCGTGCACATGATCTCCGAATGATGGCGCTATGAATCCGTCCTGGATCTCAGCGACTCGGAGGATCGCGACGCCAGGGAGGCCCAACTCGTCAGACCGCGTTCGGTAGCCGTCGTTCAGTAGGACACGCCCCTGACTCGCAAGTGCACCGAGTGTCGTGGCCTCACTCACGGATGAGCCCCTCGAGGCGCTGGCGAATGAGCTTCTCAAGGCGCTCGGCTTCGTCGAACTCGGCGAGGAGTTGGGCGCGGAGTCGGGCGAGTTTCTGCTCGACGGGCTCACCGTCGTCGACTACGTCGGCGGCGCCGACGTAGCGGCCCGGGGTGAGGACGTAGTCGTGGGCGGCGATCTCGTCGATGCGAGCCACCTTGCAGAACCCTGCGGTGTCCTCGTAGGTCGCCTCAGCCTTGGCGCTTCGCCAGTGGTGGTAGGTGCTTGCTATGCGGTTGATGTCGTCGTCGGCGAGGACGCGCAGGGTGCGTGTCTGCATCTCGCCGAGTTTGCGGGCGTCGATGAACAGCACTTCGCCATGGCGGTCGCGGTGGCCGTTGCCAGCGCGGTTCTTGGCAAGAAACCAGAGACAGACGGGGATGCCGGCGTTGAGGAAGAGCTTCTCGGGAAGAGCGACGATGCAGTCGACGAGGTTCGAGTCGACAAGCGCTCGACGGATGTCGCCCTCGCCGGAGGTCTTCGATGAGAGGGACCCGTTGGCGAGCACGAAGCCGGCGACGCCGTTCGGGGCGAGGTGGTGGACGAAGTGCTGGATCCAGGCGTAGTTGCCGTTCCCGGCGGGTGGCTGCCCGTACCTCCAGCGAGCGTCGTCGCGCAGCGTGTCGCTGTACCAGTCGCTGACGTTGAACGGCGGGTTCGCGATGACGAAGTCGGCGCGCAGGTCGGGGTGGAGGTCGCGGTGGAAGGTGTCGTCGGCGCGGTCGCCGAGGTTCGCTTCGATGCCGCGGATGGCGAGATTCATCTTGGCGAGCCGCCAGGTGGCGGCGGTGTACTCCTGGCCGTAGACGCTGATGTCGTTGCGCTTGCCGCCGTGGGCCGCGACGAACTCGGCGGATTGGACGAACATGCCACCGGACCCGCAGCACGGGTCGTAGATGCGGCCGTGGTAGGGCTCGAGCATCTCGACGAGCAGTCGGACGACGGAGCGGGGCGTGTAGTACTCGCCGGCCCGCTTGCCCTCGGAGGACGCGAACTGGCCGAGGAAGTACTCGTAGACCCGGCCGAGGACGTCATCCGCGCCGTGGTCGGTGTGGGTGAAGCCGATCGAGCCGATCAGGTCGACGAGTTCACCGAGGAGCCGCTTGTCGATCTCGCCCCGGGCGTACTGCTTGGGCAGCACGCCCTTGAGGCTGGGGTTCTCGGCCTCGATCGCGTCCATCGCGGCATCGAGTCGGACACCGATGTCCGCCTGCTTGGCGTTGGCTTGCAGGACGGCCCAGCGGGCCTGTTCGGGGACCCAGAACACGTTGTCGGCGAGGTACTCGTTGTGGTCCTCGACGATCGCGGACCGCCGCCCAGGGTTCGGGACGTAGTAGTCGCTGTTGGCCGGGTCGGCGGTCGCCGCTTCGAGCCATGCCCGCCGCTCGGTGAAGGCGTCCGAGATGTACTTGAGGAACACGAGGCCGAGCACCACGTGCTTGTACTCGCCGGCCTCGAGGTTGCCTCGCATCTTGTCGGCCGCATCCCAGAGCGTCTGTTCGAGCGTCCTCTGGGGTGCTGCTGATGCCCTTTTGCGTCCCGCCATGTCAGCTCCTCACCGCTTCAAACGGTAGGCGATCTCGACAGTGTGATGTTCGACCTTGCCCTTGGCGTGCGGTCTTGCGCAGGATCGCGGCGTTGGTGTCGTGTGCGATACCTCCAAGCAACCGGCACCTGTTGGGCCTCGGCCGACACGGTTCGAGTCCCAAGGAGGCGCCAGGACGAGCGCTACGCCCCGCAGGAAGATGTCCGGAAGTCCCGATCGGGTCGATACCCGTGCGGTCACCGTCTCGGTGGTCACAGTGTTGTGCGACGAGGAGCAATGGCTCGCTGCGACCGAGCGCCTCGCCATCGTGCTAAGTGACGATCACCATGTCTGAGCCCAAGTTCCCGAAGCGTTCCGGCCGGAAGCCCTCCAAGTCGTCGCGTCCCGTCGTCCGCGAGGGGATGCTGCGCGTGGCGACGTACACGCGGATCTCCACCGACGAGGTGAACCAGCCGTACTCGCTCCAGGCCCAGGCGCAGATGCTCGGCAAGTACATCGAGTCCCAGCCCGGCATGGTGCACGTTGCGTCGTACACCGATCAGAAGTCCGGAGCGACACTCAACCGCCCGGACCTCCAACGGATGCTCGCCGATGCCGCTGCCGGCGCGTTCGACGTCGTGATCGTGTACCGGCTCGACCGCCTGGCTCGATCGCTGAAGCTCGTCCACGAGATCTTTGAGCAACTGCAGCACGCCGAAGTCGGCCTCCGCTCCGCGACCGAGCCGTTCGACACGGTCTCTGCGGGCGGCCGGATGATGATGAACATCCTCGCGACCTTCGCCCAGTTCGAACGCGACGTGCTCATCGACCGGATCACCGCCGGCCTTCGCGCCAAGGCTTCACGAGGGGAGTGGGCCGCCGGCCAGGCCCCGTACGGGTACCGCATCAGCGAGGGCAAGGTCCTCGTGATCGAGGAGACCGAGGCCGCCGTCGTGCGACGCATCTTCCGGATGATCGACGAAGAGCGCCTCGGCTCGGTAGAGATTGCGAAAGCCCTCAACGAGTCAGGTGTCCGCACGCTCACCGGACAGCCATGGTCGTTCAAGCGCGTCCTCGACGTGCTCCGCCGGCCCACCTACGCAGGGTGGATCGTCCACCAAGACGACGCCTACCCCGGCAAGCACGAGGCGATCATCGACCAGGAGACCTTCGACCGCGTCCAGTCGATCCTCGACGAGCGGGCCGACCCCGCCAAACGGCAGGCCGCGAGCGACTACGTCCTCACCGGCTTGCTGACGTGCGCCACCTGCAACCGCGCCTACGTCGGCGCGGCCGGCCACGGCCGTAACGGCGTCAAGTACCGCTACTACGTCTGCACCGGCCGCAATGAGAAGGGCACCATCGCCTGCGCCTCGAAACGCCTCTCCGCCGACGCCGTCGAGACGATCGTCCGCGACCAGGTGATCGCGCTCTACAGCCGCTACGACCTCTTTGAGCGCGCTGCGGCCCGCGCGGTGGAGCGCCGCGACACGCACCGACCGCTCCTCGAAGCCGAGCTCGCCGGCGTCCAGACCGAGATGCACAACACCGAGCTCGCCATCCGGCGCTATTTCACCGCCTTCGAGGAAGGCACGATGCCCGAAGCGGTCTGTGCCGAGCGGGTGCGCGATCTCTACGCGAAGGTCGAGCACCACCGGCTGCGGATCAACGAGATCGAACTCGAGCTCGCCGCGCCGCCACCGAAGCTGCCCGGCAAGCGCGAACTCGCCGACCTGCGGGCCCGGGTCGCCGGGGCGCTCTCGAGGCCGCCGACCCCGGCGCTGCGCGCCTTCCTGGCTGCCGTCATCGACCTCATCGAGGTCGGCCCCGACCGGGACGTGCAGTGCTTCCTCCGCGTGCCGAACAGCGCAGACGCCATCGTTGACCCGTCCGCACTGAGGGCGGAAAAGGACGAACCCGGATCCTCGTCGGACCCGGGTTCGTATCCTCTACCTCTGGGTGGAGCTGGGGGGAATCGAACCCCCGTCCATCAGGCGTCGAGCGCCCGTGCTACGACCATTCCCGACCTACTCCCTGACGCAGGGAGGCTGGCGGGTCAGCTGACCGTCACCCGGAGGTGGCGGCCCACGAATCGTCTTTCCGAATCGTCATCGGTCTTTCCCGACGTCAGCTGTCTTTCCCGCTGTCATCCCCCGCTTCTGTTGCCGGGCTGCGGTGGATCGGCCCCGTGCGCCATTTCTGGTCACGATGTCTCTTCACTCACCTGAGAATCAGGCGGCGAGAGCGAACTGCTCGTTGGCAATTCTTTGGGTTGCCCCGTTTAGCGAGTCTGAGCAACTCGGGTCGCACGTCCGTCCGGCGAAACTGATGTCGAATCCTGTCAGCCCCGTGGTTGGTGTGTGGCTCCAGGGTAGCGGCGCCGGGGCGGCGTTCGACCCGGTGACGGCGTGGGTAGCGTCCCGCACGTGAGCACAGCCACCACCGACGTGCGAGCGACCGACCTCCGGACGCCTCGTGACGTGGCCCGCCGGTTCGTGCGGACCGGCTCGGGCCAGGCGCTCATCCCCGCCGTGGCCGCGCTGGTCGTCGTGCGACTCCTGGCGGGGGAGTGGGGGCGGGGCGACCTCGTGGTGCTCGGCGTGGTGGTGGTGCTCACCGGGTTCGTGGAGTGGGTGCTGCACCTGTACGTGCTGCACGCCTCGCCCGACGCCTGGACGGCCACGCGGCTCGGGCTCGGTTCCGGTCACCGACGTCACCACCTCGATCCGCCCGACCTGCAGTGGCTGCTGTTGCGCGGGCCCGAGGCGCTCGTGTTCCTCGCGGTGCTCGTGGTGTTCTCGACGCTGTGGACCACCCCGCTGGTGCTGCTCGTCGGCGGCGAGTGGTGGCCGTCGGTGCTCACCGCCTGGACGCTCACGGCCGCCGGCGTCCTGCACTACGAGTGGGCCCACCTGCTCGTGCACACCGCGCACCGTCCGCGCACCCGGTTCTACGCCCGCCTCGCCCGCAACCACCGGCGGCACCACTTCCGCAACGAGCGGTACTGGCTGGGCGTCACCTCGAACCTCGGCGACCGGGTGCTCGGCACCCTGCCGCGTGCGACCGCGGACGCGCCGTTGTCGGGCACCGCCCGCACCCTCGGCGCCGACGCCGACTGAGCCGGCGCCGGCGGC
>WLDE01000182.1 GCA_009704985.1 Actinomycetota bacterium
CGAGGTGCTCCGCCGCGAGGTCGCCGGCCCCGGCCCCGACCGGTGGCTGTCGCCCGACCTGCGTGCCGCCGAACTCCGTCTCGCCGACGGCTCCGTCCTCGGCGCCGTCGAATCCACCATCGGTCCGTTGGAGGTCGCCTAGATGTCCGGTCCCCGTCCCGTCCGCGCCCCGCGCGGCACCGACCTCACCTGTCTCGGCTGGCCGCAGGAAGCGGCCTACCGGATGCTGCACAACAACCTCGACCCCGAGGTCGCCGAACGCCCCGACGACCTCGTCGTGTACGGCGGCACCGGGCGCGCGGCCCGCAGTTGGGACGCGTTCGACGCGATGGCGCGCACGCTCACCACGCTGCGCGCCGACGAGACGATGCTCGTGCAGAGCGGCAAGCCCGTCGGCGTGTTCCGCACGCACGAGTGGGCACCGCGTGTGCTGCTCGCGAACTCCAACCTCGTGCCGCAGTGGGGCAACTGGGACGAGTTCCGCCGGCTCGAGGCGATGGGCCTCACGATGTACGGCCAGATGACCGCCGGGTCGTGGATCTACATCGGTACCCAGGGGATCCTGCAGGGCACCTACGAGTGCTTCGCCGAGATCGGTCGCAAGAAGTTCGGCGGGTCGCTCGCCGGCACGATCACGCTCACCGCCGGGCTCGGTGGCATGGGCGGCGCGCAGCCGCTCGCGGTCACGATGAACGGTGGTGTGGCGCTGTGCATCGAGGTCGACGCCTGGCGCGCCGAGCGCCGTGTGGAACACCGCTACCTCGACGTGATCGCCGACTCCGTCGACGACGCGATCGCCCGGTGCATCGAGGCTCGCGACGCGAAGCGGGCCCTGTCGGTCGGTCTCGTCGGCAACGCCGCCGTGCTGGTGCCGCGCCTGCTCGAGCTCGACTTCCCGGCCGACATCGTCACCGACCAGACCAGCGCCCACGACCCGCTGATGTACGTGCCGGCCGACCTCACGCCCGAGGCGACGGCGGAGATGTCGCGCACCGATCCGCAGGAGCTCATCCGGCGCTCCCGCGAGTCGATGGCCACGCACTGCCGCGCCATGGTCGGCTTCCTCGACCGCGGCGCCGAGGTGTTCGACTACGGCAACAGCCTGCGCACCGAGGCACAGCTCGGCGGCTTCGAGCGGGCGTTCGACTACCCGGGCTTCCTGCCCGCCTACATCCGGCCGCTGTTCTGCGAGGGCAAGGGCCCCTTCCGCTGGGTCGCGCTCTCCGGTGATCCGGCGGACATCGCCGCGACCGACCGGGCCGTGCTCGAGGAGTTCCCCGACGACCCGCACCTGCGCACGTGGATCGAGATGGCCGGCGAACGCGTGGCGTTCCAGGGCCTGCCGGCACGCATCTGCTGGCTCGGCTACGGCGAGCGGCACCGTCTCGGCCTGCGCTTCAACGAGATGGTGCGTCGCGGCGAGGTGAAGGCGCCGATCGTGATCGGTCGCGACCACCTCGACTCCGGCTCGGTCGCCTCGCCGTACCGCGAGACCGAGTCGATGCTCGACGGCAGCGACGCGATCGCCGACTGGCCGCTGCTCAACGCCCTGGTGAACACGTCCAGCGGCGCCACCTGGGTGAGCATCCACCACGGAGGCGGCGTCGGCATCGGCCGCAGCATCCACGCCGGCATGGTGTGCCTCGCCGACGGCACCGACCTCGCCGCCGAGAAGCTGTCGCGGGTGCTGCTCACCGACCCCGGCATGGGCGTGATCCGCCACGTCGACGCGGGCTACGACCGAGCGGTCGACATCGCCCACGAACGCGGTGTCCGCGTGCCCATGATGGAGGGGTGACGGGGTCGAGGGCGCGAGGGAGCTGACGGTGCACGTGGAGGGCGACTACTGGGCCGACGGGGCCGTGTGCGTGCGCGGCGCGTTCCGCCCCGAGCACGTCGCGCTCGCCGAGGAGGCCATCGAGGCCAACCTTGCGTCGCTGTCGGCCACCGCCAAGCGGGCGAGTTCGTCCGACGACGGCGCGTTCGTGGAGGACTTCCGCAGCTGGCAGCGCATCCCGGCGATGGAGCGCTTCATCCGCGAGAGCGGCGCTGCCCGCATCGCCGCCGACCTCATGGGCGCCTCGGTGGTGCGGCTGTACCACGACCACGTGCTCGTGAAGGAGCCCGGCACGCGCCAGCGCACGCCGTGGCACCAGGACCTGCCGTACTACAACGTCGACGGCCGGCTGAACGTGAGCATGTGGTGCCCGGTCGACCCGGTCGCTCGTGAGAGCACCCTCGAGTTCGTCGCCGGCTCGCACCTCGGTCCGTGGTTCGTTCCCCGCACGTTCCTCGACGGCCAGGCGAAGTGGTTCCCCGAGGGATCGCTCGCCGAGCTCCCGGACATCGACGGCGATCCGTCGGCGCGCATCGTCGGTTGGGTGCTCGAACCCGGCGACGCCGTGTTCTTCCACATGCTCACGCTGCACGCCGCCGGTGGCGTGTCGGGCGACCGCCGCCGCCGTGTGCTCAGCGTGCGGTTCCTCGGCGACGACATGGTGCACGCGCCGCGACGCTGGACCACCTCGCCACCGTTTCCCGGCCTCGACGACGAGCTCCCGGCCGGAGCGTCGCTCGACCATCCGTTGTTCCCCGTCCTCTGGGAGGCCTGATCGTGGCCGTACGCGACATCGTCACCGTCGGACACCCCGTGCTGCGCGAACGCGCACGCGAGGTGACGCCCGAGGAGCTGGCCACCGCCGAGGTACAGCAGCTCATCGACGACCTGATCGACACGATGCACGCCGCCAACGGCGCGGGCATCGCCGCCAACCAGATCGGTGTGCCGCTGCGGATCACCACGATCGAGGTGAACCAGAACCCGCGGTACCCCTACAAGCCGCCGATCCCGCTCACCGTGGTGGTGAACCCGGTGATCGAGTTCCTCGACGACGAGCTGGTCGAGATCAACGAGGGCTGCCTGTCGGTGCCCAACCTGCGCGGCAACGTGATGCGCCACGTGAACATCCGGGTGCGCTACCTCGATCGCGACGGGGTGGCGCACGACGCGGTGAAGCGGGGCCTCACCGCCGGCACCTTCCAGCACGAGTGCGACCACCTCGACGGGAAGCTGTTCCTCGACCGGGTGACCGACCCGACGACGTTCACCACGTGGGAGCAGTTCGAGCGCTTCCACCGCGACGCGTTCGTCGAGCGGATCACCGAGTTCGTCCGCCGCGTCGGGAGCTGACCGGTGCCCGCCCCGACCGCCACCGCCTACCACTGCGAGCTCGCGTGGTTGGGGGGCGACACTGCGCTGGCGGACGTGCTGGTGGAGGTCGACGGCGATCGGATCGTGCACGTCGAGCCGGGGGTGACGGCCCCGCCACACGCCGTCCGGTTGGCCGGGCTCACGCTCCCCGGCCTCGCGAACGCGCACAGTCACGCGTTCCACCGGGCACTGCGCGGCCGCACCCACGACGGCGTCGGATCGTTCTGGACGTGGCGCGACCAGATGTACCGGCTCGCCGGCACGCTCGACCCTGATCGCTACCACCAGTTGGCCAGGGCCACCTTCGCGGAGATGGCGCTCGGCGGCATCACCTGCGTCGGCGAGTTCCACTACCTCCACCACCAGCCCGACGGCACCCCGTACCGCGACGCGAACCTGATCGGCGACGCGCTGGTGACCGCGGCGACCGAGGCCGGCATCCGGATCACCCTGCTCGACACCTGCTACCTCCAGGGAGGCATCGGCCAGCCGCCCAACGAGGTGCAGCGCCGCTTCAGCGACGTCCGGGTGGAGCGCTGGACCGAGCGGGTGCAGGCGCTCGCCGACGCACACCGCGAGTCCCACGGCGTCCGGATCGGTGCTGCGGTGCACTCCGTGCGCGCCGTCGCACCGGACGCGATCGACCAGGTCGCCCGGTACGCCATCGCGCAGTCGATGCCGCTGCACGCGCACGTGAGCGAGCAGCCCGCGGAGAACCACGCCTGCGTCGAGGCCTACGCGCTCACCCCGACCGAGCTGCTCGCCGAACGCCATGCGCTCGACGCGGCGTTCACGGCCGTCCACGCCACCCACCTCACCGAGCACGACGTGCGGCTGCTGCAGACCCACTCGTCGACGGTGTGCATGTGCCCCACGACCGAGCGCGACCTCGCCGACGGGATCGGACCCACCGCCGCGTTCGGTGAGTCGGGTGTGCCGATCGCGCTCGGCTCCGACTCGCACGCCGTGATCGACCTCTTCGAGGAAGCTCGGGCGGTCGAGCTCGACGAGCGGCTCGCCAGTCGAGTGCGAGGCACCCACACGGTGCGCTCGCTGCTCGTGGCCGCCACCGACGCGGGCCACGCATCACTCGGTTGGGCCGACGCCGGCCGGATCGCGATCGGGTGCCTCGCCGACCTCGTCAGCGTCCGACTCGACACGGTGCGCACGGCGGGCGGGGGAGCGGACCATGCGCTCGCGACCGCGGTGTTCGCGGCCGCCGCGGCCGACGTGCACCACGTGGTGGCCGGCGGAAGGGTGCTGGTGCGCGACGGCCAGCACGTCTCGATCGACGTCGCCGGCGAGCTGCACCGCTCGATCACCCGCGCCTGGGAGGCCACATGAGCGCGCCTCGCGCCGTCGTCGTCGACCGGATCGGCCTGTTGGTGACCAACGATCCCACCCTCGGCGAGGGTCCGCTCGGCATCGTGCGTGACGCGGCGCTGGTCGTGTACGACGGTCGGGTGGTCGCGGTCGAACGCGCCGGGGCGGTGGGCGACGAGCGCATCGACGTCGACGGCCGCTGCGTCATCCCGGGGTTCGTGGACAGCCACACCCACCTGGTGTTCGCCGGCGACCGCGGCGACGAGTTCGTCGCGCGGATGGCCGGTGCTCCGTACGCTGCCGGCGGGATCCGCACCACCGTGGAGGCGACCCGCGCGGCCGGCGACGACGAACTCCTGCGGCTGGCACTGGCCCGACGTGACGAGGCGGCGCGGGCCGGCATCACCACGCTGGAGATCAAGTCCGGGTACGGGCTCACGAGCCACGACGAGGCCCGCTGCCTGCACCTCGCGACCGGGCTCACGGACCACACGACGTTCCTCGGTGCGCACGTGGTGCCGGCGGAGTTCGAGGGCCGGACCGACGACTACGTGCATCATGTCTGCACCGACATGCTCGACGCCGTCGCGCCGCACGCCCGCTGGATCGACGCCTTCTGCGAGGTCGGCGCGTTCGACGCGGATCAGTGCCGGGCGGTGCTCACCGCCGGCATGGCCCGCGGGATGGGTGGCCGGCTCCACGCGAACCAGCTCGGCCACGGCCCCGGCGTGCGGCTGGGCGTCGAGCTCGGGTGTGCCTCCGTCGACCACTGCACCTACCTGAGCGACGCCGACGTCGAGGCGCTCGCGGCGAGCGACACGGTGGCGACGTTCCTGCCGGCGGCCGACTTCTCCACCCGGCAGCCCTACCCGGACGCCCGCCGGGTGCTCGACGCCGGGGCCACGGTCGCCCTCGCCACGAACTGCAACCCGGGCAGCAGCTACACCACCTCGATGTCGTTCTGCATCGCGCTCGCGGTGCGCGACCTCCGGATGACGATCGACGAGGCGATCCGTGCCGCCACGGTCGGGGGAGCGGCGGCGCTCCGGCGTCCGGACCTCGGCGTGCTGCGGCCCGCCGCACGAGCCGACCTGGTCGTGTTGGACGCCCCGTCGTACACCCACCTCGTCTACCGACCCGGAGTGCCCCTCGTGGGTGCGACCTACTCCGCCGGCCTGCGCATCGACCGCCCGGCAGGCTGACGGCTCGCGGCAGCCGCAGCGCGCAGCCGGCCGAGGAGGGCAGCCGTCCGGGGCCAGCAGGGTAGGGTGCCGCTCCATGGCGCGGACCCCCGACCTCGAGCGGCGACAGGAACTGCTCGATCGCATCGTCGTCTACCTGGCCGACAACGGCCTGGCGCAGGCGACGCTGCGACCGATGGCGGCGGCGCTCGACGTCAGCATCAACCGCCTCGTGCACCACTTCGGCTCGAAGGAGGACCTGATCACCGCTGCGCTGAAGCGGGCGATCGATCAGCAACTCGCGGTGCAGGACGCGTGGTTCGCGCGCAACCCGAACCTGGGCGTGGTCGAGTTCTACCGACGCTGGTGGCGGTGGATGAACGCGAAGCCCGAGCACCTCGCGCTCGTCCGGCTGAACTACGAGGCCGCAGCGCTCGACACCTCGGTGACCGGTCTCGCCGGCGAGGTGCGCGCCGACCAGATCGGGGTGTGGCGCCACAGCGTGGAGCAGCGCCTCCTCGCAGAGGGGGTGCCCGCCGGCTGCGTCGAGCTGGAGGCGTGCCTCACCAAGGCGACCTTCACCGGCCTCGTGCTCGACCTGATCGCGACCGGCGAGCGCAAGCGGCTCACCGCCGCGTGCGACGCCTGGCTCGACCGACTCGACCACATGATCCGCACGGCCGCGGCCGCCTCCCGGGTCACCACCTCCGTGCCGGTCTGAGCCGGTCTGAGCCGGTCTGAGCCGGTCCGAGCCGGTCCGAGCCGGCCCGGGCCCGTCGCGCCGGTCAGCGAGCGGCCCGCTCCTCCTCGTAGTTCGCGATCGCCGTGAGCTGCGCGGTCAGCGTGGCGTCGACCCAGCGGCTGCCGGCACCCACCACCCGGTCGTAGCTCGCCTGCACCGGACCGAGCTGGCCGGTGAAGTGCGGCATCACCCGCTCGGCGAACAGCTCGTAGCTGCGCAGGGTGGCGGCGTGGTCGGCCAGATCGGCGCCCAGGAACAGGTAGCAGCCGAAGCCGCCGGTCTTGTCCACCAGCCGCTCGAGCTGCTCGATCGCCATCTCCGGCGTACCGATCACCATCCGGCCGCTCTCGTTGGCGTAGTCGATGAAGTCGCTGTAGTCGCTCGGCGGGGGCGGTGCGCTCGGGTCGCCCGTCGGGATGATGTGGCTCAGGTACTCGAACACCCACATCAGCCCGTACTGGCAGTTCTTCTTCGCCTGCTCCACCGTCTCGGCGATGTGCATCGGGCCCATGAGCCGCCACTTCTCGCGCGGCGCGGTGTGACCGTGGCGGGTGGCCTCCTCCTGCCACACCTGGTAGTTGTAGTCGAGCACCTGGAACGCGGCGGGTTCCGTCGCGGCGATCGACAGCAGGCCGGTGCCGTACCGTCCGGCGAGCTTCGAGCCAGACGGGGACATGGACGACGCGACGGCGATGTCGAAGTCGCTGTACGGCCGGATCTGCAGCACCGCCTCCTCGCAGGTGAACCAGTCGGTGCGGGCGGTCACCGTCTCGCCGGCGAACAACCGCATCATGACGTCGAAGGCCTGCTCCATGCGCGGCCGCTGGTCCATCGGGTCGATGCCGAGCATCGCCGCGTCGCTGGTCAGCTGCCCGGGACCGGCGCCGAACATCATCCGGCCCCGCGTGAGGTGATCCAGCATCACGATGCGATCGGCCAGCACGAACGGATGGTGGTAGGGGAGCGAGTTCACGCCGGTGCCGAGTTTGATGTGCTTGGTGCGCTCGGCAGCGGCTGCGATGAACACCTCCGGGCTCGCGATCAGCTCGCTGCCGGCTGAGTGGTGCTCGCCGATCCAGGCCTCGTGGTAGCCGAGCTGGTCGAGGTGCTCGATGAGCTGGAGGTCGCGGTGGAGCGCCAGCGTGGGGTTCACACCGGTCTTGTGCATCGGGGGCATGAAGATGCCGAAGCGGAGCGGAGCGGGGTGCGGTTGGAGGCGCGGCATGCGGTCATGGTGTCACAGCTGCAGTGGCCGTTCGACAGCCGGAAGCGTCGCGACGACGAGCGAACATCCGCCGTGCGGAGCTCGCGAACCACGACGCGACGTTGCTCGCGGCGATGGCCGCGCTGCACGACATCGATCCGGTGGCGTGGGAGGAGGCCCACGCGGGCTGGAGCCGGCGGATCGCCGAGGACGATGCCGTGGCCGTGCTGTTCCACGCCTGGTACCACGGCTGACACGAGTCGCGCCGGGCGGGTCCGATGACCCCGTGGTGCCGCCCCCGTCACTCGACGGTGCCGTAGGCCCCCTGGTCGCCGGTCGAGCGTGCCGCCAGCACCTCGTCGATCGAGGCGCGCAGGTCCGCCACGAACGCGTCGATGCGGCCGTCGTGGACGGCGTTCACCGTGCAGTGCAGCGACGGCGGCGGCCCCTGCCGGTCGAGGTACCAGCCGCGGCGCCACAGCGCGTCGGCGACGGCGAACACGTCGAGCGCGTCCGGATCGGACGCGCCGAAGCTCAGCAGGGTGGCCTCCGGGCGAGCCCGGAGCCGCAGCTCCGGGGTCGCCTCGATCGCATCGGCGAGCTGGTCGCAGGCGCGTCGGGCGGCGGCCGTGAGCCGGAGGTAGCCCTCGTCGCCGAGGTGGTGCAGGACGGCCCAGGCGGCCGCCATCGCCCCGCCGCTCTTCGTGCCGAGCACTCCGGACGATCCGTAGAAGCCGCCCAACCAGTTGTCGGTGACGAAGGTCTGGAAGCTGCGGAGCCGCTTGGAGCGGTGCATGATCACGGACGCACCCTTCGCGGTGTACCCGAACTTGTGCAGGTCGACCGAGATGCTGGTGACGCCCGGGACCGAGAAGTTCCAAGCGGGGATGTCGTGTCCGAGCCGGGCCAGGTAGGTGAGGGTGACGCCACCCATGCAGGCGTCCACGTGGCAGTTGACGTCGCGCTCGGCAGCGATCGCAGCGATCTCCGTGATCGGGTCGACCACACCCTGGGGGTACTGCGGTGCCGAACCGACGAGCAGCACGGTGTTCTCGTCGACCGCGTCGGCCATCGCGTCGGGGTCGGCGCGCCAGTCGTCGCGCACCGCGATCCGCCGACTCTCCAACCCGAAGTAGGCGCACCCCTTCTCGAACGCGGCGTGGGCGCTGGTGGGCAGCACCACGTTCGGAGAGGTGACGCCGCGCTCGGCACGGCCGCGCTCGCGGGCGGCCTTCACCGCCATCAGGATGCTCTCCGTGCCGCCGGTGGTCATGAACCCGGCGCCGTCCTCACCGGCCTCGAGCCACGATCCGACGATGCCCACGACATCGGCCTGAACGCGTCGAAGGCTCGGGAACGCGTCGGTGTTCAGCGCGTTCTCGGTGCTGAAGCGCCGGTATGCCTCCTCGGCGAGCGCCACGACCTCGTCGCCGGCGTTGTAGGCGAGCGTGAACGCCCGTCCGTCGCGCCACCGCACGTCGTGTGCCTTCATCGCGTCGAGCTGCGACAGCACCTCGTCTCGGGACAGACCGGAACCGGGGATCGCCATGTGCCCGAAACTAACCTCGCCCGGTGCCCGACCGTTCACCGTTCCTGCTCGACCCCGACGTGGTGTTCCTGAACCACGGCAGCTTCGGTGCCGTCCCCGCACCGGTGTTCGAGACCTACCAGGCACTGCAGCGGGAGATGGAGCTCCAGCCCGTGCGCTGGCTGCAGCGCGAGGCCGAGGACCGCCTCGCCGTGGCGCGAGCCCACCTCGCCCGGTACGTCGGCGCCGACGCCGACGATCTCGTGTACGTGCCCAACCCCACCACGGCGGTCAACATGGTCGTGAAGAGTCTGCAGCTCGGACACGGCGACGAGATCCTCACCACCGACCACGAGTACGGGGCGATGGACCGCACGTGGCGATGGGTGTGCGGCCGGACGGGCGCCGTGTACCGCCGCGTGCACATCCCGCTCGGGGTCACCGCCGACGAGTTCGTCGATCGCGTGTGGCGCGAGCGCACCGACCGCACCAGGGTGCTCTTCCTGAGCCACCTGACCAGCGCGACGGCGATGCGCTTCCCGGTGGAGGAATTGGTGCGCCG
>WLDE01000183.1 GCA_009704985.1 Actinomycetota bacterium
CCCGTTCGAGGTCGCCGGCCTGACGCGGCGCCACGGGCGGTCGCACCAGCGCCATCACGTTGCCCACGAACAGCGCACCGCCCAGGGCGAGCAGCACCCAGACGATCAGGTCGTCGCCGAGCAGCAGCCCGGCATCCGCTGCCAGCGGTGAGGCGAGCGGTGAGGCCAACGGTGAGGCCAGCGGTGAGGCCAACGGTGAGGCGAGGAGACCCGGAGTCGCGATCACGTGCGCCAGTGTGCCGCCCGTGCGCTGCCGCGACACGGGGCGTGGAAGACTTTCCCCATGGGGTTCCACCACATCGCGTTCGCCACCCGTGACTCGGAGGCGACCCACCACTTCTACTCCGAGCTGATGGGCTTCACCCTCGTGAAGACCAACGTGTCGCCCACGCCCGGACCCCAGGGCGGCTGGAGCAAGCACTTCTTCTACGACACCAGCTCGGCCACCGGCGGCGAGCCGGGGTCGGGGATGATCGCGTTCTGGGAGATCCACGACCCGGCGATCGGCACCGAGTTCGAGGTCGACCTCAACACCCACGCCGGGCTGCCGGGCTGGGTGAACCACTACGCGTTCGACTCACCCACCTACGAACACCTGGCCGCCCGTCGCGACGTGTGGCGCGCCCACGGCCACACGGTGGTGGAGGTCGATCACGACTTCTGCATCAGCATCTACACCAAGGACCCGAACGGGAACATGGTGGAGTTCTGCCACACGACGCGTGACTTCACGCCCGAGGAGCGGGCGAACGCCGTGGCGATCCTCCACGACCCCGCCCCGGCGATGGAGCCCCACGAGGCGACGATCACCGTCCACCCGCCGCTCACGGCCGACGCCCCCGCCTGACCCACCGGCGCCCCCGTTCTGGTCGCGACTCCTCCCGGATTCCGGGACGAGGCGCGACCAGCAGCGATCGGGGGCGGTCACCACGAGGGGTCGATCGGATCCCAGGCGGGAGGCGCCACGGCGAGGCTTGCGGTCACGTGGGCCAGCCAGGTGTCCGGTGCCAGTGCCGACTCGGCGGACGAGCGGAGTCGTGGCGTCAGCGCGCGAGGTGGATCGGCGACCCACCCGGCGTCGGGATCCACGTCCTGCAACCGCTCGGCGACCAGCCGGAGATCCGGACGCAGCATCACCGGACGGCTGCGGAACATCACCCACGTCTCGTAGCGGCACTCGAGCCGCGGCCGTCCGGCCTGGACGATCGCCAACCGCATCCGGTCCGTGCGGCTCGCGATCGCGGCGGGGTGCACCGCATCGTGACGGCCGACGGTGAAGCGGGTGGTCGTCCGCTCCGCCCACCCGTCGGGCACGGTGACGACGGCGAGGTCGAGGTCGGGCCGCTCGGTGATCGACACCACGCCGGCGTCGATCGCGCGGAGGCTCTCCTCCAGGTGCGCGTCCTCGTGCTCCCACCACGGGCGGAGGGCGTCGACGTCGGCCAGGAGCTCGGGCACCCGCGGGACGAGCTCGGCGTAGAGGTGACCGCACCGATCCGGGTACGGCCCGGCGAGCAGCTCGGGGTCGAGCGGTGACCGCTCGTCGTCGTCCCACGCCGCGAGCACGAACGCGAGCCGGATCGACACCCGGTCGTCGAACGTGCCGAAGTCACCGGCCCGGGCGAGGTCCACGAGCTGCGCCTCGTGCTGCACCGCCGTGTCGGGGTCGACGAGCGCGAACACGCTCGCGAGGCCGTCCTGGTCGAAGTGGTTGTTCGTGACCACCTCGATGCCGTCGAGCAGGCCCGGACGGCGGAGTGCGTGGAACGCGATCTGGGCGGAGAGGTCGTCGAGCAGCTCGAGCGGTGTGGGGCTGCCGGGCCAGTGCGACAGCGTGAGCACCGTCGACGCGATCGGACCACCGTCGACGACGACGTGCGCGACGTCGTCCACCTGATGCGCCGGGGCGAACCGCAGGGCCACGGCCACACCGTAGGTCGCACCGGACCCGTGGGGCGCCGTGCCTGTTCCGCCAGGCCGTCGGCAGCGAGCTCGAACTCACGCTCCGGGCCGCCTGAACCGTCCGAACCGCCTGCCGCCGGACGCGCGCGTCCCGGGTCCACGGCGCCGGTCGGTACCGTGCAGCCCATGGACGACCCACGCCGCGGCGCCCGGCGCTTCACCGACGTCGACCAACTCGTCGACCACCTCCGCGAGCTCGGCGAGCGACCGTCGGCCGAGAGCGACCGGATGACCGAGCTCGACCACGGCGTGCAGTGTGCGGCGATCCTCGCCCGCACCGCACCGGACGACCTCGAGCTGCAGGTGGCGGGGCTCGTGCACGACCTCGCCCACCCGTGGGACGGTCCCGGCCAGCCCCGCCACGCCACGATGGGTGCGACCGCCGTCGTCGACGTGCTCGGCCCCCGCGTGGCCGAGCTCATCCGCAGCCACGTGCCGACGAAGCGCTACCTCGTCGCGGTGCGGCCCGACTACGCCGCCTCGCTCTCGCCCGACAGCGTGATGACCCTGGCCGCGCAGGGTGGCCCGATGAGCGCCGACGAGGTCGCGGTGTTCGAACGGCGCCCCGACCGCCACGCCGAAGTGCTCCTGCGCGAGGCCGACGACGGCGCGAAGGTGCCCGGGGTCGAGGTGCCGGGACTCGACCACTGGGAGCCGGCCCTCCGGACGCTCGCCGCCCGGGTGACCCGCACATGACCCGCACCTTCGATCCGCGCGATCCAGCGGCCGCCGACCACTTCGACGACCACGGCTGGGTGCTCACCCGCGACCTGACCGATGACGAGGTCGCCACGGTCCGGGACTGGGTGGACGAGGTCGCCGGATGGCCGATCGACGGCGGCGACTGGCTGCACCACCAGGAGTTGACCGACCACGGCCCCCAGCTCTGCCGGAGCGAGAACTTCGTCCCGTTCCACGCCGGGCTCAGGGCGCTGCTCGTCGAACGGATGGCGGCGACCGCGTCGCTGCTGCTGCGCGAACCCGCGGTGCTCTACAAGGAGAAGATCAACTACAAGCTCGCCGGCGGCGCCGGGTACTCGCCCCACCAGGACGCCCCGGCCTACCCGTTCGTCGAGCGGCACGTGTCGTGCATGGTCGCCGTCGATCCCGCCTCGGTCGACAACGGCTGCCTGGAGGTGGTCGACCGGATGCACTCCGAACTGCTCCCCACCGACGACCGCGGCTGCATCCGCGGCGACCTCGTCGCCGGCTTCACCTGGCTGCCGGTGCCGCTGGAGGCAGGGCGGACACTGTGGTTCCACTCGCTCACCCCACACCGCAGCGGACCGAACCGCTCCGACCGGCCCCGGCGGGCGATGTACCCCACCTACAACGCCGCGTCACAGGGCGATCTGCGCGACGCCTACTACCGCGAGAAGCTGCATCGGTTCCGCACCGCCGGGCCGAGCGACCGGGCACGAGTGTCACTGATCGGTGACTTCGAGGGTCGGCCCGTCGTGTGACCACGCGTGGTCCGACGACGCAACCCCGATCGACGACGGTCTAGTTCAGACCCTTGGCGGCGTTGTCGTAGCGGGTGTAGGCGCCGTTGAACACCAGGCGCACCACGCCGGTCGGGCCGGAACGGTGCTTCGCGATGATCACCTCGGCGAGCCCCTTGTCGGGCGTCTCGCGGTTGTACACCTCGTCGCGGTAGAGGAACATCACGACGTCGGCGTCCTGCTCGAGCGAGCCGGATTCACGCAGGTCGGCGAGCATCGGGCGCTTGTCGGCGCGGGCCTCGAGGTTTCGGCTCAGCTGGCTGAGGGCGATGATCGGCACCTCGAGCTCACGGGCGAGGATCTTGAGACCACGGCTGATCTCGCTCACCTCGAGCTGGCGGTTCTCCGCCGAGCTGCCGCCGCTCATGAGCTGGAGGTAGTCGATCACGATGAGCGACAGCCCGCCGTAGCGCGACTTCATGCGACGGGCCTTCGCCCGGATCTCCATCACCGTGACGCGAGGGTTGTCGTCGAGGAACAGCGGCACCTCGAGCCGGTTGATCGCCCGCCCGATCTTCGTCCAGTCGCTGTCGACGAGACGGCCGGTGCGCAGCTTCTGCGAGTCGACCCGCGCCTCGCTCGACAGGATTCGCTGCGTCAGCTCGGCGTGACCCATCTCGAGCGAGAAGAAGATCGCCGGCTTGCGGGCCGTCATCGCCACGTGCGTCGCGATGCCCAGCCCGAAGGCGGTGTTGTGCACGAGGACGTCGGCCGCCACGAAGTTGTGCGTGCCCGGCACGTTGAAGTCGTAGATGCGGTCGTCGCCGCACGCCTCGATCGAGACGATCGCGTCCCACGAGACGTCGTCGGACGCCCATCGACGGAGGACGTCGCAGTCGAGGACCTCGGCGAGGCGGGCGATGGTGTCGCGTCGCGGCCGCCGCCGGTACGGGTGCCAGTTGTGGTTCGGAGACTTCCCCGCCGCCCGGCTGACGTCGGCCCACGAGCGCTCGCCCTTGGCCTTCACGACGTCGTCCCACACGTCGAGCGGCAGCGTGTCGATCGTGAACGACGGGCGGGCGCCGGACACGGCCGAGACCACCCTCGCCACCGCGTCCTCCTTGCCGAGGATGCCGATCTCATCGGCGAAGCGGCGCAGCGATGCGGCGTCCATCACCTCGATCTCGAACGCCCGGCGACGGGTCCCGGCGTACGGGACGGAGCGCGTGCGGCGCTTGGTGCGGATGCCGAACCGCAGGAGCAGGTGCGCCACGTCGACGGACAGCTGCTCGGAGACCGTCGCGTAGGCGATCCGCGCGCAGCCCGACGACGCGACCCAGGCCGTCCCGTCCGTCGCGAACAGGCGGTTGAGGAAGCGCGCCACCTGGTCGCGAGGTGCCGTGAACACGGCAGCGGGGACCCGCGTGCCGTGCGCATCGGTCCCCCACACGCCGTGGCGCCGAAGGAGCTCGATGACCTCGTTCGAGCGACCGTGTCCGCGTGGGCCGGCGACGATCCGCCAGGTGGCCGCGAGCCCTGCGGGCGCGTCGAAGCTGAGCGTCGTCCCGAACTCCGCCGCGGCACGGCGCACGACGTCGAGCACCGCCGGACTCGCGGACGTGATGGCCGGTGACGTGCGACCCGCGCTCACCGAACCGTCGCCGATGAGCAGCGCGAGCAGATCGACCTCGGCGTCGGACAACCGACGGTCGCCGAACACCGGGAGCGCTCGTGGCACGGCGATGCGCGTGCCCACCGCGATGTCGGCCAGAGGCTGCCAGCCGCGGCCGGTGAGCAGCGGGTGTTCGGCGGTGATCCGGATGGTGCGACCCGAGCGCGTGGTGACTCGGAACAGCGGCTTCACCCCGTCGCTGTAGAAGCCGCCGAAGGTGGTGGCGGTGAGGCGGCCGGCGTCGTCGAGCGTGGTGCAGCGCACCTCGGCGCCCCCGATGCCGGCGAGGTACCACTCCTCCGCGGTGCGGACCTCGCCCGTGAGCGGATCGACCATCGGGGTGTCCCACGCGACGCACTTGCCCATCGCGGGTCGGGCGCCGACGATGTTGAGGGTGCTCGGCTGCAGGCCCGACAGGATCTCGTCGAGATCGTTGAAGCCGGTCGCGGTGCCCGTGATGGTGTCGCCGCGGTCGAAGGTCTCCTGCAGCTTGTCCATCGCCAGCGGCAGCAGGTCGCCCAGTGGCTTGGTGGAGTCGACCACCCGGTCCTCGGCGACCTCGAACATCTTCGTCTCGGCCTCGTCGAGCGCCTTGGTGACGTCGTCGGGTTCGTCGTAGGCGAGCTCGGCGATCTCGCTCGCGACGCTGATCATGCGCCGCAGGACCGCCGTGTCCTGCACGATCTTGGCGTACCGGCCGGCGTTGGAGATCGCCGGGGTGGCGTTCTGCAACTCCATGAGGAACGTCGACCCACCGATCTCCTCGAGCAGGCCGTTGCGACGGAGCTCGTCGGCGACGGTGACCACGTCGACCGGCTGGCCGGTGGCCATCAGCCCACGGATGGCGGCGTACACGTGCTGATGGGCCGGCTTGTAGAAGTGGTCGACGGTGACGCCCATCTCGGCGACGTTGCCGACCACCTCACGCGACAGCAGCAGGGCGCCGAGCAGGCTCTCCTCGGCGTGGAGGTTGTGGGGTGGGACGCGGACGTCGGGTCGGCGCGGCGCCGGGCGGCGGTCGGCCGAACGGCGGTCCGAGAGTTCGTCGTTGCTCGCTGCCATGGAGTGCCCACCTTGGTCGCCGCGACATGTGGATCGCTAGTGCCAACTAGCTGTGACTTTCCTGGGGACAACGCACGTCGCCTGTGGACGCGGCACGCCGCGGCGACACGCCGACCACGGTGCCACGGGGGTGCGACACCGAACCGGGGGCGCGCGCGAACCACCCCGTGAGCAGGGATGCCACCGGTGACGGGACCACGGGTCGACGGACCCGGGTGGGGCTGTGCACGACCGCCCGCCGGATGCCCTCGGACGGTGCACGAGGTGTGGACAACGGCCCACCCACGCGGATGCGCCCGGCCGGACGGCCGGGCGCATCCGCGTGACTCGACGGCGTGGAATCGATGCCGGGCGGACGCCGAACGGCGCCCTGGCCGGATCAGGCCTTGACGACCTCGACGCTGACCGGGAACTCGACGTCGGAGTGGAGCTTGACGGCCACGCTGTACGTGCCGAGCGACTTGATCGGCTCGACGTGGAGCTTCTTGCGGTCGATCGAGATGTTCGCCTGCGCGTGGATCGCCTGGGCGATGTCGGCGGTGGTGACCGAGCCGAAGAGCTTGCCCTCGGAGCCGGCCTTCGCCGAGATCGTGATCGTGCGGGCGACGAGCGCCGACGCGATGGTCTGGGCCGACTCGCGATCGGCCGCGTCGCGCAGGTCGCGGGCACGGCGCATCGCCTTGGCCTGGTTCACCGCACCGTCGGTCGCGACCAGCGCGAGCCCACGGGGAAGGAGGTAGTTGCGGGCGTGGCCGTCGGCCACGTCGACGATGTCGCCGCGCTTGCCGACACCGCTGAGGTCGCTGCGGAGGATCACCTTCATGTCAGGCCTCCACCTCGTCGGCCTCGACGGCCTCGACCGCCGTGGTCTGGTCGACACCCTCGGCCTCGGTCACGGCCGCCTCGTCGCGGCGCGGGCCACGCTCGCGGCGCTCGTCACCGTCACGCGGCGGACGACCGGCGCGGGTCTGGGCGACGCGCTTGGTGTAGGGCAGCAACGCCATCTCGCGGGCGTTCTTGATCGCATTGGCGATCTCACGCTGCTGCTGCACGTCGTTGCCCGTGACCCGACGGTTGCGGATCTTCGAGCGGTCGCTCACGAAGCGCTGCAGGAGGTTGACGTCCTTGTAGTCGACGTACTCCACCTTCTCGGTGACGAGGACGCTGGTCTTCTTCTTGAACTTCTTCGGGTTGGCCTCGCGCGGTGCGCGCGCCTTGTTCTTCTTGCTGGTCATGGTTCTCTCAGTTCGAACGATTCGATCGGGTGTCGATCAGTGGGGTCGATCAGTGGTCGCGATGCACGAGGACGTGCAGGATCAGAAGGGCTCTTCGTCGCCGTAGACGGGGTCGGCCGGCCGGCCGCCACCCTGGTAGCCGCCGCCACCACCGCCACCGCCACCGCCCTGACGGCCTCCGCCGCCCTGGTAGCCGCCGCCACCCTGGCCGCCGTCGGACGACGCCCGCTGGGTGCGCTCGACGGTCGCGGTGGCCCAACGGAGGCTGGGACCGATCTCGTCGGCGACGATCTCGACCACGTTGCGCTTCTCACCCTGCTGGGTCTCGTACTCGCGCTGCTCGAGGCGGCCGGTGACGATGACGCGGGTGCCCTTGGTGAGCGACGCCGCAGCGTTCTCGCCCAGCTGGTCCCACGCGGTGACGTTGAAGAACGACACCTTCTCCTGCCACTCGCCGTTCTGCTGGTAGCGACGGTTCACCGCGAGCCCGAAGCTCGCGATGCCCTTGCCGCCGGCGGTGAACCGGAGCTCGGGATCGCGGGTGATGTTGCCAACGATCGTGACGGTGTTGTCGGCCATGGCGGCCTCCTTCGCGACGCGCGGCCGGTCAGGCCGCAGCCCCCGTGATGCCACGGCGTGCGGCCTCGGCCTCGGGGAGACGGATGAGCTTGTGGCGGACGATGTCGTCCGCGATCCGGAAGGAACGCTCGAGCTCGTCGAGCGCACCGCCTGCGGCGAGGAGCTCGAACACGACGTAGTAGCCGTACTCCTTCTTCTCGATGGGGTAGGCGTACTGACGGCGCCCCCACCAGTCGGGCTTGCCGTGGAGCGACCCGCCAGCAGCGGCGATCGAGTCGGAGATCGACTTGATCCAGCCGCGGGCGGCGGTGTCCTCGAGGTCACCGTCGATGATGACCATCAGTTCATAGGCACGCTGCATGCGTGTGGAACCTCCCTTCGGACCCGGTGCTGTTCCTGCAGCCCGGGGCCCCGGTGCGGGGCAGGGTGAATATGACCCGGCAAGCGTAACGGGTGATCGTCCGCATGGCACCAAGCGGACCACGCCGGTGTGACACGCCGGTGTGACACGCCGGTGTGACACGCCGGTGTGACACGGCCGGTACGGTCGGGGCGATGGATCTCCAGGCCTGGCTCCTCGACGCCCACACCGACCTGCGCCGTCGGCTGACCGGCTCCGTGATCGACCAGGTGCCGACCGAACGCTGGCACGAGCAGGCCGACGGCGGTGGATCGAGCATCACCTGGCTCCTCCTGCATCTCGCGCGGCACCAGGACCTCGCGCTCGCCACCGTGATCCGGAACCGGGCACCGCTCTACCTCACCCACGCCCCCGCACTGGGCTTGGCGGACGCCCCCACCGGCGCGGGCCTCGGCGAGCGCGAACAACCCGGCCTGTCCGCCCGCGTGCCCGCGGACGCCCTGGTCGCCTACGTCGACGCGACCTTCGACGCCACCCGGCGCTGGCTGCAGCGGCTCGCCGCGATGGCGCTCGCCGTGGTGCCCGACTCGTCGCGCCGGCTGCAGACCAAGGCACTGCTCGACCCCGTCGAGCTCGACTGGCTGTTCTCGATGTGGCAGGGCCGCACCGTCGACTGGTTCGTGCAGTGGCCGGTGCTCGGCCACGGCCAGGGGCACCTCGGCGAGGCGATCGCCGTGCGCAACCGGATGGGCCTCAGCCCCTTCTGACCCCCCGTCCGACCGGGAGGGGTCAGCCGGTGCGCGGCGTTCGCGCCGTGCGGCCACCGACGGGCAGCACCCGCAACAGGTGGTGCCAGCGGCACTCGACGCAGGCCTCCACCACGTACGCGGTGAGGTCGTCGGAGCGCTGGTTGAGCGCCGCCATCTCCTTCGCCGTCGACACGCACCGACCGTGGGACGGCAGTCGCGACCCGAACACGTAGGTGACGAGGCGGAGCTTGGCCTCCTGGCAGATCGGGCACGTGGACCGACTCTCGGTGCCGAGGTTGCGCGCCGCCCGGATGAGCTCGGGGTGGGCGTCGCACACCTGGTCCTGCCGGAGCCGACCGCGCCGGAACTCGTTGACGAGGTGCCGGCGCGCGAGACGGTGGTCGACCACGCCGCGCCCGGCGCCGCGCAGGGCGCCCGCGGAGAACTGGCCCTGCGACGACATCGTCGGACAGGCTATCGACCCCCGTCACACGCACTTCGTGCAGGCGTGGGCGATCCCCGACGTCCCGCTCCGCATCGGTCACACTGGCGGGCATGACCTCGAGCCACGTGTGGTACGGACGGGGCGTCGCCGACGACGGCGAGTTCCGCCTCTGCGGCAACGTCACCGGCAAGCGCACCGTCGAGC
>WLDE01000184.1 GCA_009704985.1 Actinomycetota bacterium
CCCCGACCCCGACGGGCACGGCTGCGACCGACACGG
The DNA here is from genome assembly GCA_009704985.1 of Actinomycetota bacterium. Classification (GTDB taxonomy): domain Bacteria; phylum Actinomycetota; class Acidimicrobiia; order Acidimicrobiales; family Ilumatobacteraceae; genus VFMC01. Next base: position 37 of record WLDE01000184.1, read on the forward strand.
GCCGCCAGCCGGCCGCCGACCGTCGCGCCGGTACCCCCAGCCGCCGCGGCGAGGACGACCGCACCGGTGAGCTGCTCATCGCCGCCGGGCTGATCGGCCAGGAGGAGCTCCGCCTGGCCCTCGCCGCGCAGGCGGCCGGGGACCGGCGACTGATGGGCGAGATCCTGGTGTCGCACGGCGCGGTGGCCGCCTCGGCCGTCGAGCCGGTGCTCCAGCTGCAGCGACAGCTGCGGGAGAAGCCCGAACCGAAGTCGAGCGCCGAGGATTCGACGATCCGCCTCGACGTGAGCGTCCTCGACGAGCTGATGAACCTCGTCGGCGAGCTGGTGCTCGCCCGCAACTCGCTCGTCCGCTCCATCTCCACGGTGGAGGACCGCTCGCTGCTCGCCGACAGCCAGCGCATCGACCTGGTGACGAGCGAGCTCCAGGCCCGGGTGCTGCGCACCCGCATGCGCCCGATCCGCACCGTGTGGGCGAAGCTGCCCCGGCTCGTCCGTGAGGTCTCGATGGCCTGCGGCCGCCAGGTGCAGCTCGTGCTCGAGGGTGAGGACACCGAGCTCGACAAGAGCGTGGTGGAGGCGATCAAGGACCCGCTCACCCACTGCGTGCGCAACGCGGTGGACCACGGCATCGAACCGCCGGAGGACCGCATCGCCGTCGGCAAGCGCCCCGAGGGCACCCTGTCGCTCAAGGCCAGCCACGAGAACGGTCAGGTCGTCATCCAGATCAAGGACGACGGGCGCGGCATCGACGTCAGCAAGGTGCGCGCCAAGGCGCTCGAGAAGGGAATCCAGCCCGAGGACGTGCTCGCCCGCATGACCGAGCGCGAGATCCTCGACCTGATCTTCGCCCCCGGCTTCTCCACCGCCGCGCAGGTGACCGAGGTGTCCGGCCGCGGCGTCGGCATGGACGTGGTGCGCACGAACATCGAGCGCATCGGTGGCAGCGTGAACGTCAGCACCGTGCCGGGTGAGGGCAGCACCTTCACCTTCATGATCCCGCTCACCCTGGCGATCATCCCGGCGCTGCTCGTCACGATCGGCACCCACCGCTACGCGATCCCGCAGACCTCGCTCGTCGAGCTGGTCCGGCTCACCGGCGACGACTGCGAGCGCTCGATCGAGAACATGCACGGCGTCGACGTGTACCGCCTGCGCGGCCGGCTGCTGCCGATCGTCGACGCGGCGGCCACGCTCGGTGTGGAACACGCACCGCCCCGCCCGGGACGCCGCCGGCTCCAGATCGCCGTGCTCCAGGCCGACGGCCGCGAGTTCGGGCTGGTGGTCGACGACGTCCACGGCACCGAGGAGATCGTGGTGAAGCCGGTCGGCCAGCACTACACGGGCATCGGCTGCTTCGCCGGCGCAACGATCCTCGGTGACGGCGTGGTGTCGCTCATCGTCGACGTCGCCGGGGTCGCGCAGCGCGCCGGTGTGAGCAGCGCCAAGCTCGACGACGCGATCAGCGAACTCGAGCAGGCGGTGTTCGCCGGCGAGGGCAGCACCCAGTACGTGATCGTGTCGATGACGGACGGCTCGAAGTACGCCGTGCCGCTCGACCGGGTCGCCCGCCTGGAGAAGTTCACCCGCGACCGCGTCGAGGAGGTGGCCGGCAACCGTGTGGTCCAGTACCGCGACGGGCTGCTGCCGCTCACCACCCTCGGCGGTTGGTACGACAACCACGAGCGCCCGGTCGTCACCGCGGTGCTCCACACCCCCCTCGGCGAGATCGGGCTCGTGGTCGACCGCGTGCTCGACGTCGCAACCGGCTCGGCGGAGGCCGGAGGAACCATCACCGTCACCGACGGACGAGCGCACGAGATCGTCGACGTCGACAACCTGGTCCACTCGTGCCGACACCTTCTCGTGGAGAGCTACCGATGAGCAAGACTTCCAACCCCCTCGGTGTCAAGGGCCGGCTCGCGTCGGTCGGCGACACCATCGCTGCACCGAGCCGCACGTTCCTCGGCCGACTCCGCCTCACCGCGAAGTTCGCCGTGATCGGCACGGTCCTGATCGCACCGCTGCTGTTCGCCGTGCAGCGCTACGCCAGCAGCCAGAACGCGAGCCGCGACTTCAGCGCGCTCGAGCTCACCGGCATGGACTACGTCGAGCCGGCCTTCGCGCTCGAGGTCACGCTGGTCGACGCCCGGTCGGCGGCCGTCGCCGGTGAGCCGGTCGACGCCGAGGCCGTGCGTTCGGCGATCGCCGACCTCGAGGTGGTCGACGAGGCCATCGGCGAGGAGGTCGCGGCGAGCGAGGCGTGGAGCACGCTGCGTCCCGAGATCGAGTCGCTGCTCAGCTCGTCGCCGTCGGACCCGTCGGAGGCGTTCACCGCGTGGTCGTCGGTCGTGAACCAGTCGGCGGCGCTGGTGTCCACCGCTGCCGACGGGTCGAACCTCACGCTCGACCCCGACCTCGACTCGTTCTACCTGATGGACGCGGCGACGACGAAGACCCCCGCGCTCATCGCGGCCGTCGGGGTGATGCGCGACGTCGAGTTCCTCGACCCCGAGGTGCACCGTGACGACGCGACGATCGCATCGGTGCGCATCGACGACGCCGTCGGCGCGATCACCGCGGGCTTCGGCAAGACCGCCGGCGCGACCGCCGATTCGACCGTGGCGAGCGAGGTCGAGGCCGCGACGGCCGCACTGCTCGATGCGTACGAGTCGCGCACCGAGCCGGGAGGCTACGAGCGCCTCCGCGACACCACCGTCACGACCGCCGAGGTGTCGGCCCGCAACCTGCGGACGCTCATCGACACGCGCATCGAGGGCATCGTCGGCAAGCGCGACGTCACCCTGTGGGTCAGCGGCGTGGCGATCGTGCTCGCGCTGTGGCTGTTCGCCGGCTTCTACCAGTCGATCACCCGCGGCATCCGCTCGATCCTCGAGTCGCTGAAGTCCGCCGCGACCGGTGACCTCACGGCCCGCGCCGACGTGCGCACCAAGGAGGAGATCGGCGAGATGAGCGAGGCGCTGAACAAGGCGCTCGAGGGCGTCGCTGCGGCCCTCGCCGCGGTGAGCGGACGCACCGACCAGGTGGTCGGCAACGCCGTGGCGCTCACCGACGTCGGCGGCAGCCTGCAGGCCGACTCGGCCCGGGCCGTGTTCCACGCCGACACCGTTGCCAACCTCGCCAGCGACCTGCAGAGCGACACCGAACGCACGCTCGCCGAGGTGACCACGGTGAAGGACGTGCTCGGCGAGGTGACCTTCGCGACCGAGCAGCTCGACGCCGACATGCAGGCCGTGTCGGCCGCGTCGGCCGAGCTCACCGCCGCCGTGCGTGACGTCGCCAAGGTGGCCGACGAGACCCAGCGCCGTGCGTCCGACGCGGTCTCCCAGGTGGGGGTGGCCCGAGACGTGGTGATGAGCCTCACCGCAGCCGCCGACGAGATCGGCGGCATCGTCGAGCTCATCGAGGACATCGCCGAGCAGACCAACCTGCTCGCGCTGAACGCGACCGTCGAGGCCGCCCGCGCCGGCGAGGCCGGCCGCAGCTTCGCCGTCGTCGCCGCCGAGGTGAAGAACCTCGCCACCGCCACCACGGCCGCCACCGAGCGCATCCGCGACTCGATCTCGGCCGTGCAGGCGGGCAGCAGCAACGCGGCGAACGCGATCGCCGAGGTGGTCACGGTCATCGACGGCATCAGCGAGGGTCAGATCACCGTCGCCGCCGCCGTCGAGGAGGAGATGGCGATGGCCGACGAGATCGGTCGCAGCGTCGCCCGCGGCGCCGCCGGCATCCGCGACATCACCGTCTCGGTCGGGGCCATCAACTCGAGCCTCGACAGCGTGAAGGCCGTCACCGAGAGCGTGTCGGCCACCGCGCAGAAGGCGGCGGCCGCCGGAGCCGAGATGGCGTCGACGGCTCGCAGCAACGTGGCCGCGGCCACCCAGACCGGTGCGTCGGCGCAGGAGCTGAACGGCACGGCAGCGGCGCTGCAGTCCGCCGTCGCCCGCTTCGTGATCTCGCCGAAGGCGAAGGCCGGTGCCGCGAGTGGCAGCGGGAAGAAGCCGGCCTCCAAGCCGTCGTCGTCGGACTCGAAGCGCGACGACCTCGTCGGCACCGGGCGCGCCTCGTGAAGAGCGACCAACTCACCCGCGGCACCCTGCTGCGCATCGGCGCCCTCCTGCTCGCGCTGATGACCATCGTCTTCGGTGCCGGCGCCTGGGGCGTGCGGTCCCTGGCCACGAGCGCCTACGACATCAAGAACGCCGAGGACGCCGTGACACAGGCGCTGCTCGCCGACGCCTCGCACGACGCCGTGAGCGGCGCCGTCGAGTCGGCCTTCCGTGCGGCGGCCACCGAGGACACCGCCGACGACGACGCCGTTCGCGCCGACGTGGCCGCCGAAGGGCAGATCCTGCTCACCGAGTTGGCGAAGGCCGGCGACCTCGACCTCCGCGACGACGAGCGTGCCCAGGTCGACAGCGCCCTCGGCACCTCGCAGGCCTACGTCGACGAGGCGATCGCCGTCACCGAGGCGATCCTGACGGGGGCCGACGACGCCTCGGCCCGCTACGACGGCTTCACGGCAAGCCTCGACCGGACCGGAACGGCGATCGGCGACCTGAGGGACACGTTCGCCGCGCAGAGCGCCAGCTACCGGCTCGCGGCCGAGGACACCGACCGGACGATGACCCGCACGCTCTACGTGGTGTTCGCCATCGCGCTCGTGACCTTCCTGTGGGTGGGCCGTCGCTTCCTGAAGGTGATCACACGGTTCGTCGAGCTGCAGGTGGAGGCCAACCGAGCGAACGCGATGGTGAAGAACAGTCACACCGGCATGGTGTTCGCCGACACCGACGAGGTCGTCCGCTACGCCAACCCGGCGTTCATCGAGCTCGCCCGCAAGCTCGGCGACGCCCTGCCGGTGCATGCCGACGACGTGCTCGGCTCGAAGCTCTCCGACTTCCACCGCGACCACGACGGCCACCAGGCCAAGATCCTCCACGACCAGTTGCCGCACCGTGCCCGGCTCGAGCTGGGCGCCGAGTGGGTCGACCTGATGGTGGACGAGGTCCGCGACGAGGACGAGAAGCCGCTGGGCTACCAGACGAACTGGGTGCTCGCGACCGAGCAGGTGCACCTCGAGCGGGCGCAGCGGGAGAGCGCCGAGCGGATGGCCCAGGTGCTCGCCCAGGTGAACACGACGGCCACGCAGCTCGCGAGCGCCGCCGAGGAGTTCACGTCGGTGAGCCGCACGATGTCCTCGAGTGCCGAGGGCTCGGCCGCCCAGGCCGGCACCGTGTCCAACACCGGCAGCCGCCTCAGCGAGAACACCGCCAACGTCGCCCTCGGCGTGAGCGAGCTCCGCGAGAGCATCGGCGAGATCAGCCGCAGCGCCGCCGAGGCCAGCGCGGTCGCCAACGAGGCCCTCACCGTCGCCGCGCAGACAGGTGACATCGTGAGCCGCCTCGGCGTGTCGAGCGCCGAGATCTCCACGGTGGTCGGTGTGATCTCGTCGATCGCCGAGCAGACCAACCTCCTGGCCCTCAACGCGACGATCGAGGCCGCCCGCGCCGGCGAGCTCGGCAAGGGCTTCGCCGTCGTCGCCAACGAGGTGAAGGAGCTCGCCAACTCGACCGCCAAGGCCACCGGCGACATCCAGCAGAAGGTGGAGGCGATCCAGTCCCAGACCCGCGAGGCGGTGGTCGCCATCGAGGGCATCGCCCACGTGATCAGCCAGATCACCGACGGCCAGGTGCGCATCGCCGCCGCCGTGGAGCAGCAGTCGGCGACGTCGGTCGACATCGGCCGCAGCGTCGACGAGGCCGCCCGCGGCTCGGCGGAGATCGCGGACGCGATCCAGGGTGTCGCCCGCGGCGCGAACGACGTCGCCTCGGGAGCGAACGACACGGAGAGGGCCGCCCAGGAGCTCGCCCGTCTCGCGGCCTCGCTCAAGAGCCTCGTGTCGGGCGATCCGTCGATCGTCGTCGAGGACCGCATCCAGCGCAGCGCCGCCCAGTGGGCGAACCTCGACATCGACGAGGTGCCGGACCCGGCGCCTCGCGCGACGGCGGGGGCGAGCGCATGGTGAGCGCCAGCCGCCGCAAGGCGGACCTCACGGTCGCTCGTGTCGGCCAGCTGCACATCGGTTTCCGTCTGGAGGCCGTGCAGGAGGTGCTGATGGGCACCTCGATCACCCCGGTGCCGCTCGCGGACCCCGGGTGCGCCGGGTTGATCAACGTGCGTGGCGAGATCATGTCGGTCGTCGACCTGGCGGCCCGGCTCGACGTGGAGCCGCAGCCCGAGGACGGCAAGCCGCCGAGCCAGGTGATCGTGCGCACGTCGCGCGGCCTCGTGGCCGTGACCGTCGACCGGGTGAACGACGTCGTGCACGCTCCGGCCGAGGCCCACGAGGAGGTGCAGGCCCAGACCGCCGAGTTCTTCAGCGGCGCCTATGCGCTGGCCGGCCGCCTCGTGCTCGTGCTCGACATCGACCGGGTCGTGTGGGGCAACATCCGCGACGCCGCCGCCTGACCACACCCCTTCGACTCGATGAGGGATGAGCGCCCCGGGGGCGCTCATCCCTCATCGCGTCCGGGGTCGCGTCCGGGGTCGCGTCCGGGGTCGCGTCCGGGGTCGCGTCCCGGGGTCAGCGAACAGCGGCGGCGGCCATCAGCTCGCGCCGACGCATCGTGCGCACGGGCTCGTACGCCTTCTCCGTCAGGAGACCGCGGCGCAACAGCACCGACCGCTCGATCCGGCCGAACACGAGGCTGTCCACGAGGATGCCGATCACGAGGATCACGATCATCGTGGCGATCAGGCCGTCGGCGTCGGAGAACTCCCGGGCGAAGTGGAGCTGGTGCCCGAGCGAGGTCGTGCCGGGGATGATCACGAGCAGCTCGCCGGCCATCAGGCTGCGCCAGCTGAACGCCCAGCCCTGCTTGAGGCCGGTCACCACCGTCGGCATCGCCGCGGGGATCACGACGTCGCGGTAGAGCGACACGCCTCGGGCGCCCATCGTGACGCCGGCACGGCGCAGCAGCGGCGGCACGCTGTCGACACCGGCGATGATGCCGTTCGCGATCGACGGCGCAGCACCGAGGACCACCACGAACAGGATCGCCTGCTCGGTGAGCTTGAACAGCAGGATCGCGAGCGGGAACCACGCGATCGACGGCATGGTCTGCAGGCCGGTGATCATCGAGCCGACGGCGGTGCGCAGCACCCGGAACCGCGTGACGGCGATGCCGAGCGCCCCGCCGATGAGGATCGACACGGCGAACCCCACCACGGCGCGGCGCATGGTGTACCCGACGGCCCGCCACAGCTCGGCCGTGAAGAGGTCGTTCCACAGCGTGCTGCCGACCTCGAGCGGGGACGGCAGCACGAATCGCGGCTTCCACTCCCGCCACACGAGGAACTGCCAGATGGCCACCACGAGCATCACCGCGGCCACCTTCGGCCAGGCCGCCGACCAGAGGCGCAGCCCGACCGGTGCCCGGGTGCGTTCGGTGAGCTCGAGCTGGTCGAGGCCGGCGAGCTCCTGGTCGAGCCGGTCGTGGGCGACTGCGTGACCGGCGCCGGCGGTCCGGAGGGCGTCAGTCGGCATGACGACGCACCTCCTCACGGAGACGCACGGTGACCTCGGCGGCGATCGCCGACACCTCGGGCGACTCGATGCGTCGCGGGCGCTCGACCGGGACGCCGAACTCCCCCGCCACCCGTCCGGGGCGGCTGGTGAGCAGCACGATGCGATCGCCGAGGCGAGCCGCTTCGCGGACGTTGTGGGTGACGAACACGATGGTGAGCTGCTGCTCCGCCGCGACACGCTCGAGCTCGTCGTGGAGCACGTCGCGGGTGATCGCGTCGAGCGCGCCGAACGGCTCGTCCATCAGCAGCACGTCGGCGCCCTGCGCGAGCGCCCGGGCGAGCGCCACACGCTGGCGCATGCCACCCGACAGCTCGTGCGGCCGGCGGTCCGCGACGTCGCGGAGTCGCACCAGGTCGAGCAGGTCGAGCGCCTGCGGCCGGCGCTCCTTGCGGGCGACACCCCGAAGCTTCAGCGCGAGCTCCACGTTCTGCACCGCGGTGCGCCACGGCAGCAGCGCCGCCTCCTGGAACATGAGGGCCACCCGCCCCTGCACCTCCACCGTGCCCGACGTGGGGGCGTCGAGGCCGGCCACGAGGTTCAGCAGGGTGGACTTGCCGCAGCCGGACGCCCCGACGATGCAGAGGAACTCGCCCCGCTCGACGTCGAGCGAGATCTGGTCGAGCGCGGTCACCGCGGCGGCACCGGCACCGAAGCGCTTGGTGACGCCGGCGATGCGCACCGCCGGGTCCCGCGGGGCGGCGCCGGCAACTGGCGCCGCCCCGCGGGAGAGCTGGTGGGGTTCGAGCACCGTCACAGCCCGCTCACCTCGTTCTCGCCGCGTTCGGCGAGGAGCTCGTTCAGGAGTGTGAGGTCGTGGATGCCGGCCAGCTCGACCGGATCGAGCAGGCCGATCTCGATCGCGTCGTCGGCCGAGCCCTGCAGCGACCCGGCGATCGGGTCGGCGGTGAAGGTGAGGTTGCCGAAGCTCGCCGCGATCACGTCGGGGTTCGACTGCTGACCGGTGATCGCGTCGATCTGCGCGATCACCGACGCCTGCGCGGCCTCGGGGTCGGCGGCGATCGAGTCGAGCGAGGCCAGCAGACCGGCGAGGAAGGCCTTCACGATGTCGGGCCGCTCCTCCAGGAACGCAGTGCGGACGATGATGTGCGTGGTGACGTACTCGCCGTCGGTGTCCGGCCAGAGGCCGCGCTCGTCGACGAGCACGGTGCCGCCGCCCTCCTCGATGAGGCGGGTCGCCCACGGCTCGGGCACCCAGGCACCGTCGATCGCGCCGCCGATGAAGGCCTCCAGCGTCGTCGAGTTCGACTGCGGCAGGATCGACACGTCGCCACCGCCGTCCGGCGTGGTCTCGAGCCCGTTCTCCTTCAGCCAGGCTCGCAGCGCGACGTCCTGGGTGTTGCCGAGCGACGGCGTCGCCAGCGTGCGTCCGGCGAGCTGCTCGACGCTGGTGATCTCGGGCTTCACGACGAGATAGGCGCCGCCGGAGGTGCTGCCGGAGATGATGCGGATCGCGGTGCCCTCGCTCTGGGCCCACGCGTTGATCGCCGGGTTCGGGCCGATGAAGCTGATGTCGATCGCCTCGGCGAAGAGCGCCTCCACGGCCTCCGTGCCGGCGTTGAACGTGAACGTGTTGAGCTCGACGCCGTCGCCGAGCGCCTCGGCGAACAGGCCCTCCTCGACCCCGACGAGTGCCGGGGCGTGGGTGACGTTCGGGAAGAAGCCGAGGTTCAGTGTGCCCTCGAGCGGCTCCGCGGCGGCCGTGGTCTCCGGGGCCGCGGTCGTGGGAGCTGCCGCCTCGGTGGTGTCCGGCGATGCCGGCTCCGTGGTGGCGGCCGCCGTGGTGGGTGCGGCGACCGTCGTGACCGCGGCGTCCGTGGCGTCCGACGACGACTCGTCGTCACCGCAGGCGGCGGCGAGCAGCGCCAGCGATGCGGTGAGGGCGGCGACGAGCACCCGTCGGCGTGCTCGAGTGGGGCGAACGGTCATGGGGGGATTCCTTCCTGGCATTGTTGACTTACTCGATCATCTTTATCGGTATACCCCTGGAGGTCAAACCCGGGGTGACGCTCCCGCCGTGCGGGCACCAGGCGTCGGACGTCGG
>WLDE01000185.1 GCA_009704985.1 Actinomycetota bacterium
CGTCGTCGTGGTCGGCGCACCGCCGCCGCCCCCGTCGCCACTCGGCGCCCCGGACACGGCGAGGTACGCCACGCGAGCGCCCTCGATCGGGGCACCGGCGGCGGTGAGGAGCTCGGTCACGATCGCGTAGTCGCCGGCGGGCAGCACGAGGTCCGCCGTGGCCGTCCACCCGGTCGCCAGCGCCGCGGGATCCGACACCGCGATCGGCGGGAGCGAGCCCTGACCGTCGGTGGTGAGCTGCTGCGTCGACCCGTCGGGCGCGGTGACGGTCATCGGGAATCCGCTGACGGCCCACACCTGTCCGTCCACCTCGGTCGCGAGGCTGATCCGCACCTGCGTCGCCGGCGCCGCCAGGTTCGCCGCGGCCACGTCGAGCGACACGCGTCCGGGAACGTCGGCCACGAGCGTGTCGGCACCCCGGACGCTGACGTCGACCGATGGCGGGAGGTCGAGGCCGACCGCCTTCGCGACGTCGACGCGCGGGCCGGTCACGGTGGCGTCGGCTCGTTCGACGAGGCGGGCACGTGCAGCAGCGGGCGTGGTGACCTGACCGGAGGCCAGCAGCACGGCGGCCGCGCCGGCCACCACCGGCGTCGCCATCGAGGTGCCCGACATGAAGTTGTACCCGTCGACGTAGGTCGACCAGATCCACCAGCCCGGCGCGTAGAGCGTGATGTTCGACCCGTAGTTCGAGAACGACGCGCGGGTGTCGCTGTTGGTGGTGGCGCCGATCGACATGACGTGGTCGTAGAACTGCGAGAACCCGGCCGGGTACACGGGGCCGTTGCTGACGTCGAGGCCGTTGTTGCCCGCACCGGCCACCACCAGCACGCCGCGCTGACCGGCGTACGCGATGGCCGACTCCATCACCGTCACCTGGCTGCGCAACGTGTTCGGGGGTGTCGCGACGCTGAGGTTGATGACGTCGGCGCCGTTGTCGGCGGCGTAGACGATCGCACCGGCGAGCGACGACGTGGGGATGGTGCGGTTGCGCCCGACCTTGAGTGCCATCAGGCGGGTGTCGGGCGCCATGCCGACGACGCCGATGCCGTTCGCCGGTGCGCCGACGATGCCGGCGACGTGGGTGCCGTGCTGGGTGAAGCTGTCGAGGCCGGGGGTGGGGTTCGGATCGTTGTCGTTGTCGCCGAAGTCCCACCCGCGGCAGTCGTCGACGAACCCGTTGCCGTCGTCGTCGACGCCGTTGCCGCACACCTCGCGGGTGTTGGTCCAGAGACGGTCGACGAGATCGGGGTGATCCATGTCGACGCCGGAGTCGATCACCGCCACCACGGTGCCCTGACCGCGCGACACCTGCCAGGCGGGGGTCACGTTGGTGTCGGCACCGACCAGGCCGGGCCAGCCGCCCGCCTGGTCGGGCGAGCCGGAGTTGCTGATCATCCACTGCAGCCGCTGGTCGGGTTCCGAGCCGATCTGCAACAGCTCGTCGCTCTCGATGCCGACGACGCCGTCGACGAACAGCAGCTCGTCGCGCGGGCCGGCGGTGGCCACGGCGATCACGCCCGGCGCGGCGATCTCCGCGGTCTGCACGTCGGGCAGCGCCAGGATGTCGACCAGGATCTCCTCGTCGGTCCGGGTGTCCTCCGGCTCGGGGGTCGTGGGGGGCGCCGGCGGTTCCGTGGTCGCGGGCGGTTCCGTGGTCGCGGGCGGTTCCGTGGTCGCCGGCGCGGCACCGTCGGTGGGTTCGCCACCCTCGGCCGGGGCGTCGCCGGTGTCACCGGCACCCGCGGTCCGGACGCCGATCTCGATCAGCCGTCCGGGCACCATCACGTAGCGGCGTCCGGCGGGACCGGCCACGCCGGTGACGTCCTCGACGACGACGGCGACGGGTTGGTCGGCGAACTGCGCGAGCAGCGCCGCCTCCTCGGGCGTCACGACGAGTCGGGTGACGAGCGACGAGCGCGGCACGGTGACGGTCTCCACCGTGCCGTCAGCCCGCTCGATCTCGAACTCGACCGTGGGTTCGCGTCGTGCGCCGACGATCGCGGTGCGCAGCGGGGAGGTCGCGACGAACCGGGCGGACGTCCCGGCGTGGGCCACGCCGGAGGCGGCAGAACCGACGTCCTCGGGTGCGAGCTCGCCGACACCGTCGGCGGGCACCTCGATCGACGGCTCGTCGGTCGCGGGCTCGTCGGTCGCGGGCTCGTCGGTCGCGGGCTCGTCGGTCGCGGGCTCGTCGGTCGCGGGCTCGGTGTCGCCCATCTCGTCGGGGGCGACCCAGTTCACGGTCAGCGCCATCACGTGGTCGAGGTCGTCGTCGCGGGTGGTGTCCGCCGTCGGCAGCTCGGGTTCGGTCGGGGTCATCGAGACCGGCACCGCCGTGGGGACGGCGGCCTCCTCGGTCGCGCCGCCGCCCGAGCACCCGGCCACGATCGCGACGACGCCGAGCAGACCCATCGAGCGTCGAGCCGTCGCACGTCGCGCGACACTCCCTCGGGTCGGCCCGCCCGTGATCGTCCGTGGTGTCGTCGCGCCCCGCGCCTGTCGCACCTGTGCACCCTCGAGTCCGGTGGACGCCACGCGTGTGGGCATCCGCTCCCGGCAACCGTCCCCGCGACCTCACGCTCGTGCACCGCGCTTGTGGGAACGTTGACGGTCGCCCGATCCGCCGCCACGCGCCGTCCACACCCTGACGAACACTTGACGGACAGGTTCGATCCCGGGGCTTCCTCCCACTTGACGGATCGGGTGCGCGAGGCACGGTCGGCACCATGAGCTGGAGGCCCACCGCACCGTCGTCGTCCCCCCGACTCGACCTACCCCGGCACGACCTACCCCGGCACGACGTCGCCGGCACGCCGCCGGCGGGCCGATCCGGCCGCTCGTGGTGGCCGGTGAACGGACGTCGACGTGGCGATGCGGCGGTCCCACCCGCACCACCGATCGACCTCGACGAGGTGGCCCAGCAGGCCGTCGGCGCGTTCCGCAGCGAGGTGCTCGGCAGCCGCTGCGGCGTCGGCCCCGACCGCGACGCCCGGGTGCGGGTGGTGCACGGTCTCCCGCTGCTCGCGTCCCGGCCCCTCGATCTCGAGGTGTGGGTGCTGCTGAGCGACGTCGACGAGGACCGGGTGCCCGCCCACTGGGACCCGACCGAGGTCCTCGCCGAGGTCTACCTCACCTCGTGGGTGTTGCGCCTGCGCAGCTCGTTGGTGAACCACCTCACCGCGGCGAACTGGCCCGAGCCCCACCGGGTGACGATGCGCGTCGACGCCGCCGACCGGGTCGAGCGCCGCGGCGGTCGCGCCTACCTCTACGGATCCTTCGCCGCCTGACCCTGGCGGCTCGACGCGATCGCGGGCCGGCGGGACGGCGGGACGGCGGGACGGATGGCGACGCGTCGGGTCGGCGGTACCGTGCGGGCGTGCCCGGACCGGTGACCTCCACCCGCTGTGTCATCGGGTCGACGCGGTGATCGACCCCGGCGACCTCGTCCCCGAGCTCGCCGACCTCTGCCGGGCACACGAGATCGTGGGCGCTGCGGTGGGGGTGAGCATCGGCGGCGAGCGCTCGGTGGCCGTCCACGGCGTCACCCACGTCGGCACCGGGGTGCCCGTGGAGCGGGCGACCTGGTTCCAGGCCGGCTCGGTCACGAAGGCCATGACCGCCACGGCCGTCGCGATGCTCGTGGCCGACGGCTCCGTCGGCCTCGACGAACCGGTCATCTCGTACGTCCCCGAGTTCCGGGTGCACGACGAGCACGCGACGCGAGCGATCACGGTGCGCCACCTGCTCACCCACACCGCCGGCTTCGACGGTGACGTGTGGCCCGACCACGGTGACGACGACGGTGCCCTCGGCAGGCTCGTCGCGGGCATCGCCCACCTCCCCCAGCTGTCGCCGCCCGGCCGGGCGTTCTCCTACAGCAACGTGGGGTACGCGGTGCTCGGCCGGCTGGTGGAGCGGGTCGTGGCGGCTCCGTTCGCGGCGGCGCTCCGGACGATGGTGGCCGACGCAGCGGACGCACGACTCGAGGTCGACGTCCGACGGCTCGATCCCGGCACGTTCGCCGTCGGGCACCTGCGCGGCCCCGAGGGATGGGCGCCGATCGAGGGGGTGCAGGGTCCGGCATGCCTGGCGCCGGCCGGATCGCGCACGTGGGCCACGGTCGACGATCTGCTCCGCTTCGGCGAGCTCCACCTCGGCCGCCGCTCACCGCAGCACCACGAGGCACTGGTCGCGATGCGGCAGCCCCACCTCGCCGTCCCCGATCCCAACAACGGCGGCACGATGGCCCTCGGTGTCCTGCTGGACGACCGGTGGGGTTCGCCCGTCGTCCTCCACGACGGTGGCGTGGCGGGCCAGTCGGCCTACCTCCGCATCCTCCCCGAGCTCGACGCCGTGCTCGTGGTGATGGCGACCGGTGGGGTGCCGCAGGTGTTCCACCGGCACGTGTTCCGTGCGCTCGCCCGGAGCCGCTTCGGTCTCGAGGCACCCGCGGCCGTGGCTGCCGACCCGTCGATCGTGATCGACGCGGCACGGGTGGCGGGGGTGTACGACGCGACCGCAACACGACTCGAACTGCGCGCCGCCGGCCACGGGATCGAGGCCGAGTTCCGCTGGCGCGCCGGCAGCGACGAGGTGAGCAGCGGCTGGTTGCCGGTCCGTGCGGCGAACGACCGCGTGCTGCTCGCGCCGTTCGGCGGTCGCGACCTCGTGATCGTGACACCGCCGGCCGCGGAGCCGTGCGACCACGTGCTCCAGAGCCTCCGCCGCGTGAACCGACGGGCCGGCTGACGGGTCGACCGACACCGCCGGCGGGCGTCGGGTCGCGCCGCGCCGGCGCGACCGCGTGTCAGCCGAGCAGGTCCTCCTCCGTCGACATCGCGCTGCCGAACACGGGTCCCGTCTCGAGGTCCTCCTCGTCGAACACGAACGACGCATCGGCCACCGGGTCGCGCACCACGAAGAACGTGCCGACGGAGCCGACCCCCACGTCGGCGAGCGACTGACTCACGCCGTCCACCACCATCCGCGGCGTGTGGTCGCCCCGCGCCCACCCCACCACCCATGTGGCGCCGTCCACGGTGAACGTCTCCACGACGGCGGTCTGCTCGTCGCCCACGAGCGACGACTCGCTCGTGGTGTACCGGCAGCGCGTGAACGGCGCCTCCACGCACACCGCGTTCGCGCCGGTGCCGGTGGTGCGCACCGAGACGACCACCGCGGACGGGGTGGTGGTCCGGTCGAGCTCGGGCAGCTCGAGCGCCTCGGCGTCCACCCGGGTGCGCAGGGCACGCGCGTCGGGCAGGCTCGCCGCGAGGAGACCGCCGGCCACCGCTCGCAACTGGTCGAGGCCGACCCGACCGTCGACCGACAGCACGTACGGCCCCTCGATCCACTTGATGATGGTCAGCCGGCCGAACTCGTTCACGGGCGAGGTCGCGACCCAGGCGGGCAGCGGGTCGGCGTTGCCGCGGTCGAGCACGATCCGCGTGTGCTCCCAGCCCTCCGCGGACGAGATGGCCTGGAGGGTGTCGAGGGTGTGCCGACCGGTGTTCGGTCGGGCGACGACGGCGACGAACATCCCGGGGCGCGAGTCCTCGGGCAGCCACGAGTAGCTCGTGGTCGGCGCGTCGTCCGGTGGTTCGGCGACGTTCACGGACTCGAACCCGTCCGGTGCCGCGCGGAGCCGCAGCGCCGGCTCGCGCACGTCGACCACGCTGGATTCGGCCAGCTGCAGCACGGTCGCCCGGTCGAGTCCGCCCGAACGCACGCGCAGCCTCAGACCGGACTCGCGCCAGATGACGTCCCACTCCCCCGGCTGCACCTCGACCACGTCCGCCGGCTGCCCGTGCACGGTGGGGCCGTCGGTGTCGGTGGCGGTGGCGGTCCCGGTGCCCTCGGCCTCGTCGCCGGAGCGCGGGAGGGTGGCCACCAGCTCCACCCATGCCGTCACGGTCGATCCGTCGGCACCACGGCGCAGGTACCGCGTGGCCGGCCGGTCGAACACCCGGGTGGGGCGCGCGACCGACACGGACGTGAGCCGGAACCCGGCCGGCTCCACGGTGGGCACCCACACGAGTCCGTCGAGGTCCGCGGGCACGGGCGTGGCCACCGGGAGGGCGAGGGTCGACGAGGGGGTGGGCACCGAGCTCGCCGCGCTCATGCCGGTATCGGTGTCGGCCGTGCCGGTCTCGTCGGCGGCCGTGTCGTCGGCGGCGGTCTCGGCCGGTCGCACACCGGGATCACGTGATCCCGACCAGGCGAACGCCACGGCCCCGAGCAGCACCACGACCGCCGCCGCGGCAGCGAGGCGGCGCCGCGACGGGTCGCCCGGCTCGCCCGCCGGCTCGATCGACGGCCGGGCGGTGGTCGACCCGTCGTGGCTCGGTGACGCGTCGATCGATGACGCGTCGATCGTCGGTGCCGGCGCGGCCCCGGCCATCGGGTCGAGCACGACGGTGAGGGTCCGGCGGAGCGCGTCGCCCAGCCGGTCCTCGAGGTCGGAGAGCTCGTCGCGTTCGTTCACAGCTGCTCCTCGATCGTCCGCAACGCCCGGTGGAGCGTCGACTTCACGGTGCCGACGGGGACGTCGAGCACCTCGGCGATGCGGTCCTGGGTGAGGTCCTCCCAGAACCGCAGCACCACCACGGCCCGCTGCTGTGCCGGCAGGGTGCACACCAGCGCCCACAGCTCGTCGACCTCGGGGATCGACGAGTGCTCGATGGGACGTCGCGGCACCGCACGGGCACGCTCACGACGCCGCACCACGCGGATGCCGAGGTGCACCACCGACCGCTGCAGGTAGGCCACCGGGTCGCGCACGTCAGCCAGGCGAGGTGCCAGACCGGCGAACGCGTCGTGCACCACCTCGTCGGCCACCGACCGGTCGAGCGTGACCGCGGCGGCCAGACCGGCGAGCCGCCGAGCGTGGCGCCGGTACAGCTCGGCCAGCTCGTCGCCGCCCGCCGGGCGCGCACCGATCAGCGGGTCGATCGACACCGTCGTCCCCTCACCGCTGCATCTCGCGACGGTGGCCCGCCGCTCGCTCGCCGCATTCCCATCACCCGGACCTGATCATCGCGACGCCAGTTTCGTTCCCACCGCGCCGCGATGCACCCACGCCCGCCGTCCGCGCCGGCACCGGCCGCGTTTGCGACCGACCGGGTGCGGCGAGGGAGACTTCCGGCGTGCAGCCTCCCGCCGACCGTCCCCCCGGTGCGACGGTGCCCGACGAGCTGGCCGGGTGCTGGCGCCGGGCCTGGATCGAGTTCGCCGACGGCACGCGCGACGACACCTCGGTGGTGATCTGGCTGCAGCTCGCGTCCGACATGGCCGACGTGCGCGTGCCGGCCGACCATCCGCTTCGCTCGCGGGCCGGCTTCGACGACTGCACGCTCGACGAGCTGCGCAGCCTGGCCGGCAGCGAGTCGAGCAGCGGCCACACCGTGTGCACGCCGGTGGAGGTCGGCGACGACGGCGTACGACGGGCGACCGCCGAGTGGTTCACCGGCGAGGCAGGGGTGGCGTTCCAGCCGGTGTCGGCCTTCCCCGAACCCGGCCTGCTCGAGTGGCACGGTGACGACGTGCTGATCGAGCGCGCCCCGAGCGGGGCCTACGTCGAGGAGTGGCGCCTGCTGCCCGGCACCCGGTCGCCGGCGTCGCACCACGTGGACGAGCACGGCCGGCACGTGTACCGCAGCGGCGACGCGGTGGTGCTGGTGCGCGACCGGGCGGTGGCGGTGCCGCGCGAAGCGCGGCTCGACGAGCTGGTCGCCGACCGCGGCGACGATCGCGACCGCATCGTCGCCCTGGTCGACTGCGAGTTCTCGTTCGCCCTCGCCCGGCCGGGCGAGGAGGGTCCGGTGTTCGTGATCGAGGCATCCACGATCCCGTGGCGCGTCGGGGAGGTCGTCAATGTCGGTGTTCGATGAGTTGGCGGCGCACGCCGAGCTGGAGTTCCCGCACGGCCGGATGCTGCCGCTGGAGACCTACCGCTCGGAGGCCGTGCTGGCCGCGGAGCGTGCGGCGATCTTCGCGAGCGGCTGGACGTGCGTCGGACGCACGGCCGACCTCGCGTCACCCGGCGACCACCTGGTCGCCGAGGTGCCGAGCGGCGACCCGTCGGTTCCCGCCGACGGCCATCGATCGGTCATCGTCGTGCGGGACGAGCACGGTGGGCTGGTGGCGCACGACAACGTGTGCATCCACCGCGGCGCCCGGCTGCTGGAGGGGTGCGGCAACGTCGCCCGCATCACCTGCCCGTACCACGCGTGGACGTTCCGCCTCGACGGGTCGCTGATCGGCGCGCCGTACATGTCCGAGCCCGGCAGCGACGCGCGGGCGCTGCGTCCCGAGGAGCACCGGCTGGGCCCGATCCGGTCGGAGGAGTGGGAGGGCTTCGTGTTCGTCTCGCTCGACCCCGACGCTCCCGCACTCGCGCCGCGGCTCGCCGGCCTGCGCGACGTGCTCGCGCCCTACCGGCTGGACGGCTATGTGCCCGTGCACCAGCAGGTCGACGTGTGGCAGACCAACTGGAAGCTGCTCGTCGAGAACTTCATGGACGCCTACCACGTGTTCAAGGTGCACAAGGCCACCTTCGGCGTGAACGGCGACCACACCCTCGACACCGTCATGCACCCGGGCACCGACCACTGGGCGCACCACGTGGTGGTGGAGGCCGACGGCGATGACATCGCCCACCCGGACAACACCACGCTCGAGGGCGACTGGCGCAAGACGATCGTGCTCGCCGCTGTGTTCCCGACGCACGTGATGCAGGTGCAGCCCGACTGGCTCTGGTACCTGCAGATCAGCCCGCTCGGCACCGACCGGGTGCGCATCCGCTGGGACGTGTCCGTGGCGCCCGAGGTGCTGGCCGGTGCCGGCGATCGGGATGCCTACGTGGCCGACCTGCTCGCCCTGCTGCACGCGGTGAACGCCGAGGACCAGCCGGTGATCGAGGCCGTGCGCCGCAACGCCGACGGTCCCCAGTTCGCCCGCGGCCCGCTGTCGTACCTCGAGCGCAACGTGTTCGACTTCGACCGCTTCGTCGCGCGAGCGCTCACGTCACGTCCGTAGTCGCCGCGACCAGAGGCGCGGCGTCTGCAGTCGCCGCGTCCGGAGCGGCCGTGCACTCCGCCGGAGGGCTCACGAACGCAGGCGGGCACCCGTGGGATCGTGGAACGGCCGCAGGGACAGCGTGGCCGGCACGCGCTGCCCGGCGCAGTCCACCTCGATGCCGCCGGCACCCACCGCGTCGGACCCCACCGCGTCGGAACCCACCACGTCGGAGCTGACGATGCCGAGACCGCAGGCCGCGCCGATCGTGTGGCCGTAGGCGCCCGAGGTCATCCGTCCGACGATGCGACCGTCCGCCAGGATCGACTCGCCGTGGAGCAGCAACGGCTCCGGGTCGTCGAGCCGCACGTACACCTGGCGGTGCGTACGGGGTCGGGCCGGATCGATCGCGTCGCGACCGACGAAGCCACCGGGCTTGTCGTGAGCGACGGTGAAGCCGAGCCCCACCATGTACGGGTCGTCGATCGGCCCGATGTCGTGGCCGAGGTGGCGGTAGCCCTTCTCCACCCGCAGCGAGTCCAGCGCGTGGTGGCCGGCCCGTCGCACCCCGAGGTCGGCGCCGGCCTCCATCACCGCGTCGTCCACGTCCACCGCGCCGTCGGCGGTGGGGTACAGCTCGTAGCCGAGCTCGCCGACGAAGCTGATCCGGA
>WLDE01000186.1 GCA_009704985.1 Actinomycetota bacterium
CGCACCGCCGGGTGCGGACCCTCGCCGGCGTCACCCGAGCCGAGGTCGAGCTGGCCGGCCACCGGCGCGGTGCGCGGGTCGAGTCCGCGTGCGTCGCACCACACCCGCACGGCGCTCGACCGCCACCCGCCGCGCACGATGCGGTGCACGGCCGAGAGGTCCCAGCACGCCCCGATCCGCACCTCGTGCTGCACCAGCACCGCGGCCGGTGTGCGGTCCCACCACACCCAGCGGGGACGCAGCGCTCGCTCGACGGCGGCCACGACGGCGACGACGTCGTCGGTCGATCCGGCCGACGCGACCGTGCCGGCGTCGGTGGCGAATCCCACGACCGCGCCACCCGGCTGCGTCGCCAGGGCGATCGCCAGGGGTGTGTTCCGCTCCACACCGAGGTCGACGAGCGAGCGCACGAGCGCGTCCGAACCGTCGATCAGGGCCACCATCGAGGCCCATCCTCGCGGATCGGGGTGCGACGAGAGATGCGGCTGCCACCGCCGCTCATCGCTCGACGGGGTTCGGGCCGGGTGAGGCTCGGTGTACGGTCTCGCTCGGTCACGAGCGATCTGGGGGGATCACGATGGCGAGTCCACAGGCAGAGGCGCTGAAGCAGATGATGCGCGACTTCCGGGCGGCAGCGATCGGCACGGCGGACGCTCCGCCGCCGACGGTGGAGGAGCAGCGGGCCGGCGCCGCAGCGGGCATGGAGGTGATGGGGGTGATGCCCGAGGGCGTCACCACCACCGAGACCACCCTCGCCGGGTTGTTCGCCCTCGACCAGCGCCCCGACGGCGGTCTCGACGACCGCGTCGTGCTCTACCTCCACGGTGGCGGGTACGTGGTGCTGTCCCCGCGGACGCACGCCAAGCTCACGGCCGGCATCGCCAAGGCCGCGGGCTGCCGGGTGGTGTCGGTGGACTACCGGCTCGCGCCCGAGCACCCGCACCCCGCCGCGGTCACCGATGGGCTCGCCGCCTACCGGGCGCTGCTCGACGAGGGCTACGCCCCGCACCAGATCGCGATCTCCGGCGACTCGGCCGGCGGTGGGCTCACCGTCGCAACCCTGGTCGCCGCCCGCGACGCCGGAGTGCCGCAGCCCGCCTGCGCCGTGCCGTTGTCGCCGTGGGTGGACCTCGAGGGCACCGGCGAGAGCATGGACACCAAGGCCGAGGCCGACATGGTCGTCGGTCGCGACGGGCTGAAGCTGATGGGCGACATGTTCGTGGCCGGCGGCGACATCCGCGACCCGCTCGCCGCGCCGCTGTACGCCGACCTGCGCGGCATCGCCCCGCTCTACGTCCAGGTGGGCGGCGACGAGACCCTGCTCGACGACTCCACCCGCCTCATCGCCAAGGCGGCGGCGGCCGGCGTGGAGGTGCGCCTCGACGTGTTCCCGGAGATGCAGCACGTGTTCCAGACGTGCCTCGGCATGATCCCCGAGGCCGACGACGCCATCGCCCGCATCGGCCAGTACCTGCGGACGAAGCTCGCGATCGACTGAGGCGCACTCCCGGCCGCACGGCCCGGCCCCGTTCACATCGGGCGGACGTTCCACCCCGTGAGCACGAGCGAGCCGCGACGCTGGTCGATCACGGCCACCGAGCCGGTGTCGTTCCAGAACGACTCACCCGACGCCGCGTGCAGTCCGAGCATGCGGGCGGTGAGGAACCGCGAGAAGTGGCCGTGGGTGAACGCCACCACCACGCGACCGGCGGCGACGCGCTCGATCTTGGCGATGAACGACTCGCAGCGCGCCGCCACCTGGTGCACGTTCTCGCCGTCGGGGCAGCCGTCGGTGAACACGTTCCACGTCGCGTCGTGCGCACGGATCTCCTCGATCCGCATGCCCTCGTAGCGGCCGTAGTCGACCTCCAGCAGCAGGTGGGTCTCGTCGGGCTCCACGTCCGGCAGCGCCCCGGCCGCGGTGTCGCGTGCGCGCTGCAGGCTGCTGGTGAACACCACCGGTGGGGTGCCGTCCACCAGCGTGCGGTCAGCGATCAACCGTCGCAGCAGCGGCTGGAGCGCCCGCGCCTGCTCGTGGCCGAGGTCGGTGAGCGGGAGGTCGGTGCGTCCGGTGTGGCGTCCGTCGGCGGACCACTCGGTGGCACCGTGACGCACGAGCAGGACGGCGAGGGGGAGCGAGGCGGACACGGCCGCGCACCCTACGACCCCCGAACGGGTCGACGCGGTGAACACCGGATAGAACTGGGGTGATGGCTTCGAAGACGTTCCGCTCCCTCCGGACGCGGAACGCACGACGGTTCTTCGTCGGCCTGCTGGTCAGCAACGTCGGCACCTGGATCCAGTCGACGGCGATGGGCCTGCTCGTCTACGACCTCACGGGCCGGGCCACCGACGTCGGGTTCACGTTCCTGGCCCAGTTCCTGCCGATGCTGCTGCTCGGCGTGTGGGCCGGTGCGCTCGCCGACCGGGTCGACAAGCGGAAGATGGCGATGATCACCCAGTCGGTGATGGGCGTGCAGGCCGTGGTGCTGGGCGTGCTCACGATCGCCGGGCTCGCCGAGCTGTGGGTGGTGTACCTGTCGGCGCTCGTGCTCGGCGTCGCGGGGGCGCTCGACAACCCGGCCCGGCGCGGGTACGTGGTCGAGCTGGTCGAGCCGGTCGACATCCCCAACGTCCTCGCGCTCAACACGGCGGTGATGACGGGCAGCCGCATCTTCGGTCCGGCGATCGCCGCCGTCCTGATCGGCCCGCTCGGCGCCGGGTGGCTGTTCGTGATCAACGGCGTCACGTTCCTCGCTGTCCTGTGGCCGCTCGTGACCGCCGACGTCACCGAGCTGCACCCGTCGCCCCCTGCGGCGCGCGGCGGCACGCCGGTGCGCGACGCCCTGCGGTTCGTCGCCCGCAACCGCCGCCTCGCGGTGCTGTTCGCGGTGTTCACGATCGTCGGCACGTTCGCGTTCAACTACGGCGTCTCGCTGCTGAAGCTCGCCGACGTCCGCTTCGGCGACCCCGAGCTGTTCGGTTGGCTGCTCGCCGTGACGAGCATCGGCAGCATGCTCGGGTCGCTGTACACGGCCGGTCGCACGAGGGTCGGGATGCGGTACTTCTTCGGGAGCCTGGTGGTGCTCGGTGTGAGCGGCATCGCGGTGGCCTGGGCGCCGAGCATCTGGGCGGCCTACCTGCTCGGCCTGCCGCTCGGCGCGGCCGGCGCCGCGGTGATCGCCGCGATGAACGGCATCTCGCAGCTCGAGTCGCCGCCCGACATGCGCGGTCGCATCCTCGCGCTCGGCGCGGTGGCGTTCCTCGGCACCACGCCGATCGGGTCGCCGATCACGGGGTGGGTGGCTGACCACGTCGGGGCCGAGTGGAGCCTCGCGTACGGCAGCGTCACCGCGCTGGTGTGCGCCGCCGTGGGATCGGTGGTGCACCGGCGGAACGTGACCCGTGTCGCCGGGCACGACGAGACAGTGTTCGGCGCCGTGGTGGACACTCGGCCCTGATGCCCTCCAGCCCCCGTCCCAGCACCCGACCGCGCGCCGTGCTCTGGTTCCGGCGCGACCTGCGCCTCGACGAGCACGCGGCCCTGGCCGCGGCGCACGCGCACGGCGACGTCGTGCCGCTGTTCGTGGTCGACCCGGCCTTCGCCCGATCGGGAGCGCCCCGGCGCGCGTTCATGGCGCGGGCGCTGCAGTCGCTCGACGACCGCATGGGCGGTGCGCTGGTGTACCGGCACGGCGACCCGGTCGAGATCGTGCCGGCGTTCGCCGCCGAGGTCGGGGCCGACGTGGTGGTGGTGAGCCGCGACGTCGGCCCGTACGGGCGGCGCCGTGACGCCGCGGTGGCCGAGGCGCTCTCGGCTGCGGGCCGGCGTCTGCGCGGTGTCGGGTCGCCGTACGCGGTGGAGCCCGGCACGGTCGCCAAGGCCGACGGCTCGCCCTATGCGGTGTTCACCCCGTTCTCGAAGGCGTGGGTGGCCGCCGGTGCGCCGCGCTGGTCGACCCGCCCGGCCACGCCCCGACCGGCCGACGTGAACTGGGTCGGCGCCCCCGACATCCCCTGCGACGGGCCGCCGGCTTCGCCGTCGGAGGACGAGCTGGGCGACGTCGCCCTGCCGCCGGCGTCGGAGCAGGCGGCCCACGAGCAGTGGCAGCGCTTCCTCGCCGACGGCCTCGACCACTACGACGACCGCCGCAACCTGCCGGGTCTCGACGGCACGAGCCGGCTGTCACCTGCGCTGCGGTGGGGGCTGCTGCACCCGCTGCAGTTGATCGACGACCTGGGCACGTCGCGCTCCCACGAGGTGTTCCGCAGCGAGCTCGCGTGGCGCGAGTTCTACGCCGACGTGCTGCTCCGCCGCCCCGAGACCGCCTGGCAGAACCTGCAGTCGAAGATGGACGCGATGGCGGTCGACACCGACGCACGGGCCCGCGACCGGTTCCGCGCCTGGTGCGACGGGCGCACGGGCTTCCCGATCGTCGACGCCGGCATGCGTCAGCTGCTCGCCACGGGCTGGATGCACAACCGGGTGCGGATGATCACGGCGAGCTTCCTGGTGAAGGACCTCCACCTGCCCTGGCAGTGGGGCGCCCGCCACTTCCTGCAGCACCTCGTGGACGGCGACCTGGCCTCGAACAGCCACGGCTGGCAGTGGACCGCGGGCACCGGCACCGACGCCGCGCCCTACTTCCGGGTGTTCAACCCGACCAGCCAGTCGCAGAAGTTCGACCCCGACGGCGACTACCTGCGCCGCTGGGTGCCCGAGCTGGCGCACCTCGCCGGCGCGCTGGTGCACGACCCGGGTCTGCACCGCCCCGACGCCTACCCGGCGCCGATCGTCGACCACGCCGCCGAGCGTGAGGAGGCGTTGCGCCGGTACCGGTCGATGACGGGCGCGGCTCGCTAGCCTGAAGCACACTTCCGCCGTCGGACGGATCCGGGCGATCCGGACGGTCGGACGGAGCCGTGCAGGGCGTCGTTCAGGGCGTCGTGCAGGCGCCGTGCAGGGAGCTATCGGCACCGGTCCGGTGTCGCGGAGGTCGCACAGGGGACGAGATGCTGGACGAACGCAAGACCGCCATCCTGCGGGCGATCGTGCACGAGTACATCGCGACCGCACAGCCCGTCGGGTCCACGCACATCGCCAACGCGCCCGGGGTGGGCGTCAGCTCGGCCACGGTGCGCAACGAGATGGCCGTCCTCGAACAGGAGGGCTACCTCGTCCAGCCGCACACGTCAGCCGGCCGCATCCCCACCGACAAGGGCTACCGCCTCTTCGTCGACACGCTCACCACGCCCGGCCAGCTCGACACCAGCGCCACCCAGCGTGTGCGCGAGTTCTTCGACGCCACTCACGGGCGACTCGAGGAGATGCTGCACCAGACCTCGCACCTGCTCGCCCAGCTCACCCACCACGCATCGCTCGTCGTGGGTCCGGCCCACGACCGTGCCGTGGTGCGGTCGGTGCAGGTGGTCGGGCTGTCGGCCCGGGTGGCCGTGGTGGTCGCCGTGCTCTCCAACGGGTCGGTGGAGAACGAGACGATCGACCTGCCCGACGACACCAGCGAGCTGCGGCTGGCGGCCGTCACCAGCCACCTCCAGCGCGCGCTGATCGGGCGCGCCGTCGAGGCGGCCGACCTGCCGTCCAGCGGCGACGCCGAGGTCGACTCGGTGTGCGGCATCGCGCAGCGGGCGCTGCTCGGCGCCGGTCAGCGCGAGCCGGTGTTCGTGGGCGGCACGGCCGTGGTGGCGCAGGCGTTCGACGCGGTCGACACCGTGCGGACGGTGCTGCAGACCCTCGAGCAGCAGTACGTGGTGGTGTCCCTCGTGCGTGACGTGATCAATCGCGGACTGTCGGTCGCGATCGGGGCCGAGCACGGCGTCGAGCCGCTCGCCGCGTGCTCGGTGGTCGTGGCCCCGGTCGTGGTCGACGGTGAGCACGTCGGCACGGTCGGCGTCCTCGGTCCGACCCGCATGAACTACCCTCAAGCGCTGGCCACGGTCGAGGTGGTCAGTGAGCGACTCGGCAGGCATCTCGGCGAAGGGGCTGGCTGAACGTGGCCGACTACTACCAACTGCTCGGTGTCTCGCGCACGGCGAGCCCGGACGAGATCAAGAAGGCGTACCGCAAGCGCGCCCGCGAGCTGCACCCCGATGCGAACCCGGGTGACGCCGCCGCCGAGGAGCAGTTCAAGCAGGTGGCGAAGGCCTACGAGGTGCTGAGCGACCCCGACGCGCGTGGTCGCTACGACCGCTTCGGCGAGGCCGGCGTCGGCGGGGCGAGCGGTGGTCCCAACCTCGGCGACATGTTCGGCGGCGGAGGGCTCGGGGATCTGTTCGACGCGTTCTTCGGTGGCCAGGGCGGTGGCGGCTTCGGTGGTCGCGGACCGGCCGGCCCGCCTCGCGGCCAGGACCTGGAGGTCGTCGCCGACATCTCGCTCGAGCAGGCCGTCTTCGGCGCCACCATGCCCGTCACCGTGCGCACCGCGGTGCGCTGCGACGACTGCGGTGGCAGCGGTGCCGCCGAGGGCACGCAGCCGGTCACGTGCTCGGAGTGCAACGGCCGTGGCCAGGTGCAACGCGTGCGTCAGAGCCTGCTCGGCCAGATGGTCACCACCTCGGCGTGCCCGCGCTGCGGCGGCCTCGGCCAGGTGATCGCCAGCCCGTGCCGCACCTGCAGCGGCGACGGTCGGGTCGTCACGGAGAAGACCTACCAGGTGGACATCCCCGCGGGTGTCGACACCGGGTCGACGTTGCGCCTCACCGGCCGTGGTGCCGTGGGTCCGCGCGGCGGAGGGGCCGGCGACCTGTACGTGCACATCCGCGTGGCCGCCCACGACCGCTTCGTGCGCGAGGGCGACGACCTCGCCGTGGAGCTGCCGGTGTCGATCGCCCAGGCGGCACTCGGCACGAAGTTCCTGTTGCCCACGCTCGACGGCGACGAGGAGATCGTGGTGCCCGCCGGCACGCAGCCGGGCCGGGAGTTCGTGATCCGGGGTCGCGGTGCCTCGCGGCTGCAGGGTCGCGGTCGGGGTGACCTGCGCGTGCGGGTGCGGGTGGAGGTGCCCACCAAGCTGACCGAAGCCGAGGTCGACCTGCTGCGGCGATTCGCCGAGGGGCGGGGCGAGCACGTCCATGCTGAGCAGGGACTTTTCTCGCGCATCAAGTCTGCGTTCTCATGAATCCGCTGTTGCGCAACTCCGACGCTCACGTGTTCGTCGAGCGGCTGGAGTCGCCACAGCTGGTGCCCGAGGACGAGCACCATCTCGACCGCGCACTGCGGTTGGAGGAGACCGATCCGATCACGGTGAGTGACGGCCACGGGCGATGGGCCACGGCCACGTGGAGCCGTCGGCGCGGCCTCGAGCTCACGAGTCAGATCTTCTCCGATCGTGAGCGCCCGACGCTCACGATCGGGTGCGCGATCCCGAAGGGCGAACGGCCCGAGCTGTTGGTGCAGAAGCTGACCGAGTTGGGCATCGACCGGATCTCGCTGTTCGAGACCGCGCGCTCGGTGGTGCGCTGGGACGACGAGCGCCGCTCGAATCGGGCCGAACGACTCAAACGCGTCGCCCGCGAGGCGGCGATGCAGAGCCGTCGCACGTTCCTGCCTCGCATCGAGTTCACCACCTTCGACCGGATGATCCAGCGGAACGGCATGGCGCTCGCCGAGCCGGGCGGCCGCGACCCGATCGACGAGGCGGTCACGGGCATCCTGGTCGGCCCCGAGGGCGGCTTCGACCGCGAGGAGCTCGACGTCGCGTTGCCGAAGATCTCGCTGTCGCGCCACATCCTGCGGGTCGAGACCGCAGCGATCGTCGCCGCGGCGATGCTCGTCTCGCACCACGGCTGAGCGCTCGTCGGTCGTCACGTCGTCACGTCGTCACGTCGTCACGTCGTCACGTCGTCACGTCGGTGCGCGAGGGCCGTCGTGTCGCGGCGCGGTCCCGCTCGCGCCGGGCGTCGTCTTGCCACAAACTTGACAACAGAACGCGTTGAGACCGTCACTCCCCGTTGTATTTCTGCGCGGGGTGTGGCAAACTGCCCAGGTCACGACGGTTGGACGGGAACCGTCCCTGCAGCTTCGGCGAGCGGATGCAGCTTCGGCGAGCGGATGGAGGAAGCTGGAAATGCGAGATTTCGACGACGACGACGTCCATTCGTCGCCATACAGCCGCAAGGTCGGCGAGCGGCTGCGCGTCATCCGCCGCCAGAAGCGCCTGTCCCTGCAGGAGGTCGAGGCCAACTCGGGTGACGAGTTCAAGGCCTCCGTGCTCGGTGCCTACGAGCGCGGCGAGCGTGCGATCTCCGTGCCCCGGCTCGAGCGGCTCGCCAAGTTCTACAACGTGCCCGTCGACCAGCTGCTGCCGCGTGAGGACGTGTCGATCCCGGCCGAGAACGATCCGGCGGCCACCCGCAAGATCGCGATCGACCTGGTGAAGCTCAGCCAGCTGAGCGGTCAGCCGTTCGAGATGCTCATCCGGTTCCTGAAGATGATCCAGGTGCAGCGCCAGGACTTCAACGGCAAGGTCATCACCGTCCGCGGTGACGACACCCGCGCGATCGCGGCGATGCTCGACGTCCCGGTGGATCAGTGCGGTGAGCGCCTCGACGCGCTCGACCTCCTCTTCCACCCCTGACCTGATCACCTGGCCTGATCACCAGGGCGGACGCCGCGGCCGTAGCGTGGCGCGGGTGAGCGAGTCGTTCGGCGTGTACGTGCACATCCCGTTCTGTGCACGGCGGTGCGACTACTGCGCGTTCGCCACCTGGACCGACCGCCACCACCTGCAGCTCGCGTACCTCGACGCGCTGCGACGCGACGTCGAGCGCAGCGTCGAGCGGCCCGCGACCACGGTGTTCGTCGGTGGCGGCACCCCCACGCTGGTCGATCCGCACGCCCTGGCGGCGGTGATCGCCGCGATCCCGCGGGTGCCGGGAGCCGAGGTCACCGTCGAGTGCAACCCCGACGACGTCACGCCCGAGCTGCTCGAGGCCTATCTCGCGGCCGGGGTGAACCGGGTGAGCATCGGCGTGCAGTCGATGGTGCCCCACGTGCTCACCGCGCTCGGTCGCTGGCACGACCCCGACAACGTGGTGCGCGCCGTCGGCCACGTGGTCGCGGCCGGGCTGCCCACCTGGAACATGGACCTGATCTACGGCGGGGCGGGGGAGACCGTCGCGGACTGGGAGCACACCGTGCGTCGTGCCCTCGACCTCGCGCCCCCACACGTGTCGGCGTACGCCCTCACCGTGGAGGCCGGCACGCCGCTCGCCGCACAGCCCGACCGTCACCCCGACGACGACGACCTCGCCGACAAGTACGAGCTCGCCGACGACCTGTTCGCCGCCGCCGGCCTCGACAACTACGAGGTGAGCAACTGGTCGAGGCCGGGGCACGAGTCGCGCCACAACCGCCTCTACTGGTTGCAGTGCGACTACCTGGGGTTCGGCTCGGCGGCGCACTCGCACCGAGCAGGTCGACGCTGGTGGAACGTGCGCACACCCGAGCGGTACATCGCCGCGCTCGACGAGGGGCGCTCCACCGAGGCGTCGGGGGAGACCCTCGACGCCGACACCCGCCGGATCGAGGGGCTGCAGCTCGCGCTGCGCATGCGTGAAGGTGTGGCGGTGGACGCGTTCGACCCGGACGACC
>WLDE01000187.1 GCA_009704985.1 Actinomycetota bacterium
CCGGCCGGCCCGACGACGGCCGCTCGCTGAGCGGCCGTCCCACGGGTCGACTCGCCGGTCGGGACCCGCGTCCCCCACGGTTCGCGCCACGACGACCGCGTGCGGCACGAGCGTCGCGCAACCGCGACGGCGCCCGACGGCCGCTGTCCACGGCTCGCGTGCCGACGGCATACACCGCCGTGGCCGCGAGCGCCCCGACACCGACCATCACGAACCCGAGCCGGCCCGGCATCTGGAGCAGCACGGGCACCACACCTGCGGCGACCCATCCGAGCTGGAAGCGGGTCTCGAACTGGGCGAAGGCCCGCCCCCGGTTCGCGTCCGGCGCGTCGCGCTGCACCACCGCCTCGAACGCGAGCCGGCCGATCGCCGCGGCGAAGTTCACCGAGCCCGCCAGCAGCATCCCGGACACCACCCCGCCGAGCACGGCCGTGCCGAGACCGGCGAGCGTGAGCAGCGCCAGCGCCGAGACGAGCATCGTCTCCTCGCGCACGCGTGAGCGGATGAGCGGTGCGACGGCGTTGCCCGTCATCGTCAACAGGCTGGCGAAGCCCAGCGACAGGCCGAACCACACGAGGCCGGCGTCCTGCGCCCGGAACCAGAAGAACAGGTGGAAGAAGGTGAACCCGGCGCTGGCGCGCAGCAGCAGCATCGCGTTCGACGCGAGCACCACTCGGTCCGAGCTCAGCTCGGCCTCCTCGGTGCGGTCGGCGGAGCGATCGGCGATCACCTCACGCGGGAGGCGGGTGGCGGCGAGGAAGGCGGCGCAGAAGATCGCCGCCGCGTAGAGCAGCGTGGCCTGGGCGCCGATGGTCTGCTGCAGCACCCCGGCCGGCACGATCGCGACGGCGCCGACGAGGCCGGAGATGAGCCCGAGCTTGGAGTTCGCCTCGACGAGCTCCTCCTCGCTGCGCACCACGGTGGGCACGAGCGCACTCTTCGAGATCGCGTAGGTCTTCTGTGCGACGAGCGCCATGAACGCGAGCGGGAACAGCAGCAGGCTGTCCGCGTTGAACGCCATCAGCACCGACAGCACGACGCGCACCACGGTGACGATCTGGACGACGAGGCGCCGGCCGCCCTTCATCCGGTCGATCGCCGGACCGATGAGCGGCGCGACGAACAGGAACGGCACGAAGCTGATGCCGAGGAACAGCAGCACCCGGCTGCGGGCCGCGTCGGCGTCGAGGCTGAACAGCACCGAGTCGGCGAGCGCCACCGCCATCGCCGCGTCGCCGGCGGCCATGGTGGCGTGCGTGCGGGCGAGACGACCGAAGCGCGAACTCGGCGCCGCACCGGTCGGTGCGACGGGGCGACGTGAGCTCACCGGGCCATCGTAGGGCGCGCCCACCGCTCGGGTGCCCCGCTCGCGCTGGCTGCGACGACCCCGATCGGGGGATCGGTCAGGAGGACTTGGTCCGCTCGTACTTGTAGCCGAGCCCGCGGATCGTGACGATCCGCACCGGGTTCGCCGGATCCGGCTCGATCTTGCTGCGCAGGCGCTTCACGTGCACGTCGAGGGTCTTGGTGTCCCCGACGTAGTCGCTGCCCCACACCCGGTCGATCAGCACCTCGCGGGGCAGCACCCGGCCGGCGTTGGCGAGCAGCAGGTGGAGCAGCTCGAACTCCTTGAGCGGGAGGTTGAGCGGTTCGCCGTCGACGGTGACGCGGTGCTCCTCGGGGTCGAGGGCGACATCACCCACCACCACCGAGCCCACGCCCAGGTCGGGCACCGCGGCGTCCTCCCGTGCGTTGCGGCGCAGCACGGCCCGCATCCGGGCGACGAGCTCGCGGATCCGGTACGGCTTGGTGACGTAGTCGTCGGCGCCGACCTCGAGGCCGACGACGGTGTCGATCTCCGAGCTCTTCGCCGTCACCATGATGATCGGCACCTGCGTGCGCTTGCGCAGCTGGCGGCACACGTCGATCCCGCTGATGCGCGGGAGCATCACGTCGAGCAGCACGAGGTCGGGCCGCACGACGTCGAAGCGCTCGAGGGCCTCGTATCCGTCGCGTGCGACCTCCACCCGGAACCCCTCCCGGGTGAGCCCCACCAGCAGCGCGTCGATGAAGCTCTCCTCGTCCTCGACCAGCAGCACCACCGGCGTGCTCACGACCGGCCCTCTGCGGTTCGTGGGATGCGCAGCGTGAACACGCTGCCCTCACCCTCGGTCGATCTCACCTGGACGTCTCCTTCGTGGTTGGTGGCGACATGCCGGACGATGGCGAGCCCCAGACCGGTGCCACCGGTCTCGCGGCTGCGGGCACGGTCGACGCGGTAGAAGCGCTCGAAGATCCGGTCGAGGTCCTTGGCGGGGATGCCGACCCCGTGGTCCTCGACGCTCATCCCCACGTGCTCGTCGTCCACGCTCGCGGTCACCCACACGTCACTGCCCTCGTCGCTGTACTTCACCGCGTTGTCGATGAGGTTGCTGAGCGCCGAGACCAGCTGACGCCGATCGCCGAGCACGGTGATGGCGTCGACGGGCTCCTCGAGATCGATGCGGATGTTCCGCTGCTCGGCGGCGGCGAGCGACCGGATCACCGCCTGGCGCATCACGTCGGTGACGTCGACGGGGTCCTTCACCGCTCTGCCGCCGAGCTCGATCCGGGACAGCTCGAGCAGGTCGTCGATCGCGGTCGCGGCACGGTGCGCCTCGTCGACCATCTTCGACGCCAGGCGGCGGACCACCTCGATGTCGTCCTCCTCGGTGAGCGCCTCGGCGAGCACGGCCAGCGCACCGACCGGCGTCTTCAGCTCGTGGCTGATGTTCGCCACGAAGTCGGTGCGCACCGCGTCGAGGCGGGCTCGCTCGCTCACGTCCTCGATCACGACGAGTGCGCCGCCGCCGACCGCCGGCGTGGCCTTCACGTGGATCACGCGGCGCGGCGGTCCGAACAGCTCCACCGCCGATGAGGAGTCGCGTCCGACGAGCGCCTGCTGCACGTGGCGCTCGACCGCCTCCTGCACCAGGACCTCACCGTGTCCCCGGCCGACGCTCGCCGACTGGTTGCGGCTCACGACGCGCCCGGACGCGTCGACGAGCACGACACCGACCGGCAGGCCGTCGAGTGCCGCCTGGGCACGCTCGAGTTGGAGACGGATCCGGTCGATCTCGGCGCGCGCGTCGTCGAGCTCGCTCGGATCGCCGTGGACCTGGTCCCGGCGACGGTGGAGGAGTCCCATGGTCGGAGCGGTCAGTCGAGGTCGTGGTCGGCGCCGGCAGCTCCGGCGACCTCACCCCGGTCCGGGGCGGCAGGGATGCGGGGGATCTCGCCGGTCACGTCGCGGTTGCGGTAGCGAGCGGCACCCTTGTGCTCGGGCAGCCAGCCGGTCACCACGTAGCGGACGCGCTCGCCGATGTTCACGGCGTGGTCGCCGATGCGCTCGTAGAACCGGGCGACCACGGCGAGCTGCACCGCGACCTGCAGGTCGATGCGACCTGCGGCGTGGCTCTCGAAGATCGCCTGGACGAACTGCTTCTGCAGGCCGTCCAGGTACGAGTCCATGTCGTCGATCGCGGCGGCCTTGGCGGCGTCGTTCTCGACGAAGCTCTCGATCGCAGCCTCGTAGAGCTGCTGGGCCTGCTCGCCCATCCGGGCGATGATGCCGCGCAGCTTGGGGTCGAGCTCGTGGCCGTAGATCCGCCGCGCTGCCTTGCAGATGTTGCAGAGCAGGTCGGCGCTGCGCTCGACCTCGGCGACCATCTTCACCAGCGCCACCACCTGACGCAGGTCGCCCGCGACCGGTGCCTGCAGCGCCAGGATCTCGAAGCAGTGCTCCTCGAGGTCGAGGCAGCGGGCATCGATCTCGTCGTCGCCGCGGATGATGTAGTCGGCGCCCTCGAGATCGCCGTCGAGGAGCACGGCGGTGGCACGCGGGATCGACTCGGTGACGACCGCTGCGAGGCGGACGAGCTCCCCCTTCGCGTGGGTGAGGTCGTCGTGGTACGACCGGCGGAGCTCGTCCATCAGCCGAACCGTCCGGTGACGTACTGCTCGGTGCGCTCGTCGCTCGGGTTCGAGAACATCTTCTTCGTCCGGTCGTACTCGACGAGCACACCGGTGCGGCGGTCGCTCTCGGGGTTGATCTCGGTGGTGAAGAAGGCGGTGCGATCGCTCACGCGGGCTGCCTGCTGCATGTTGTGCGTGACGATGATGATCGTGAACCGCTGCTTGATCTCCTGCATCAGGTCCTCGATGCGCGCCGTCGCGATCGGGTCGAGGGCCGAGCAGGGCTCGTCCATCAGGATCACCTCGGGATCGACGGCGATCGCGCGGGCGATGCAGAGGCGCTGCTGCTGGCCACCCGACAGGCCGAGGCCCGAGCTCTTGAGGCGGTCCTTCACCTCGTCCCAGAGCGCCGCGCCCTTGAGCGACCGCTCGACGACCTCGTCGAGCTCGCTCTTCTTCTTCATGCCGCCGAGCTTCGGGCCGTAGGCGACGTTGTCGTAGATGCTCTTCGGGAACGGGTTGGGCTTCTGGAACACCATGCCGATGCGACGGCGCACCTCGGTGCTGTTCACCTGCGGGTCGTACAGGTCGACGCCGTGGTAGTCGATCCTGCCCTCCACCTTGGCCGTCTCGATGAAGTCGTTCATCCGGTTGAAGCAGCGCAGCACGGTGGTCTTGCCGCAGCCCGACGGCCCGATGAAGGCGGTGATCTCGTGCTGGCGGACCTCGAGGTTCACGTTGCGCACGGCGCGGAACGGGCCGTAGTAGACGCTCAGGTCCTGGACGTCGAACACGGTGTGCCCGGTCGCCGGGGCGGCGTCATCGGCGACGGCGTCGCTCACGTTGGTCTCCTCGAGCCGAAGGGTGGGTCGTTGGTCGGTCACGCTAGTCACTCCAAGCTCGGTCATGTCCCGGTCCGCTTCTTCTCGAACCTGTTGCGGAAGTACACCGCGAAGACGTTGAACAGCAGGACGAGGGCCAGGAGCACGACGCCCGCCGCCGCAGCGACGTTCTCGAACCGGAGGTCGGCACCCGCCACGTCGGCCTTCGCCGACCAGCTGTAGATGGTCATCGGCAGCGCCGTGAACGGCCCGTCGAGCGAGGTGGCCGGCAGGAGGCCGGTGATCGCCCCGATCAGGATGAGCGGCGCCGCCTCACCGAGCGCTCGGGCCAGCGAGAGCACGGTGCCGGTGAGGATCCCGGGCGCTGCGTACGGCAGCACGTGGTCGCGGGTGACCTCCCACTTCGACGCGCCGACGCCGTAGCCCGCGTCGCGCAGCCCCTGGGGCACGGCTCGGATCGCCTCGGAGGAGGTGATGATGATGATCGGCAGCACCAGCACCGCCAGGGTGAGCGCCGCGGCGATCACGGTCTTGCCGCTCGTCACCGGATCGAGCCACCCGACGAAGATCGTGAGCCCGAGCACGCCGTAGATCACGGCCGGCACACCGGCGAGGTTGCGGATGTTCACCACGATGAAGCGGGTGAACCGCGTGTCGTGGGCGTACTCCTCGAGGTAGATCGCCGCGGCCACACCGAGCGGGATCGAGATCGCGAGGATGCCGAGGCCGATGAAGAACGACCCGTAGATGCCGGGCCAGATGCCGACCTCGTCGGGGTTCGATCCGATCGTGCCGGTCAGGAACGCCGTGCCACGGTCGCCGAACACCGGCAGCGCCGGACCGATGAGGCGGACCAGCAGGGTGAACAGGATGAGCAGCGTCATCATCACGGCGATCAGCAGCACCACCTGGAGCACGAGCCCGGCGATGTTGCGATCACGCGTGGTGAGCGAGCGGCGCACCTCCTCCTGGGTGGAGGTGCGGACGGAAGGAGCGACCAGTGCCATCAGTACTTCTGCCTCACTCGCCGGACGAACCGGTTGCCGATGGTGTTGAGGAGCATCGTGGCCAGGAAGAGCACGAGACCGAGGAAGAACAGCACCTGGAACGGCGCCCCGTCCTTCACCTGGTCGGTGCCACCCGCCGCGTTGGTGAGCGCCGCCGTGA
This sequence comes from Actinomycetota bacterium, assembly GCA_009704985.1. GTDB lineage: Bacteria > Actinomycetota > Acidimicrobiia > Acidimicrobiales > Ilumatobacteraceae > VFMC01. Next base: position 5,964 of record WLDE01000187.1, read on the forward strand.
TCGACAGACCCGGGTCGAGCGGTGAGACCGCTCGCGGTCCGCTGCCGTCGAGGCCGCCGGCCATGGTGGCCACCATGGTCTCGCCGATCGCGCGGGAGACGGCGATGATGAACGCCGCCACGATGCCCGACACGGCGGCGGGGATGACGACCCGGGCCACGGTGGCCGACTTGCGCGCACCCACGCCGTAGCTCGCCTCGCGAAGGCTCTGCGGCACTGCGGAGAGGGCGTCCTCGGACACCGACGCCATGATCGGGATGATGAGGATGCCGATGCCGATCCCGGCGGCGAGCATGTTCTGCACCTTGTCCGGGTCGAACAGCGGTCCGACGATGTCCGGTGCGATGAACTTCAGGGCGAAGTAGCCGACGACCACCGACGGGATGCCCGCGAGCACCTCGATGATCGGCTTGATGATCCGCCGGGTGCGTGGCGACGCGTACTCGGAGAGGTAGATCGCCGTGCCGAGGCCGAACGGCACCGCCACGACCATCGCGATCGACCCCATCACCACGCTGCCGAGCACCACGGTCGGCAGGTCGAAGCGCTCACGCCGGGGGAACCAGCCGGGCGCCGTCGAGTCGTCGACGAGATCACCGAACGGCACCAGCCGCAGGAAGTCGATCGCGCCGCGCAGCAGGGTGAACAGGATGAGACCGCTCACCACGACGGAGAGCACGGCGGCGAGGCGGAACAGGAAGCGCATCCGAGCTTCCCGGTTGCGACGCTTCTTGTCGCCGAGCAGGTCGTGCACGGTGAGCGTGGCAGGGGTGGCTGACACGAGTGCCTTTCGAGAAGACGTGGACGGGGAGGAGTCCCCGATCAGGGCCGGTCCCGCGAGGGGGGTGGACGGGACCGGCCCCGATCCTAGGTGAGTCCCGGAGCGACCCGGGACGGCGTCCGGGGGGACGCCGTTCGCCGGACGGTCAGGCCGACCAGGCGCTGCGGGTGGCCTCGACGCGGTCGGGCGGCAGGCTCACGTAGCCGGCGGCGCCGACCTGGTCGATGAGGCCCTGATCCGACAGGTACAGCTCGACGTACGAGGCGACGGCCGGGTTCTCGGCGGCGCTCGCGGTGTTCACGTAGATGTACAGGCTGCGCGAGTACGGGTACGAGCCGTCGGCGATGGTCTCGTCGGTCGGCGCCACGCAGGTGCCGTCCTCGCCCTCGATCGCGATCGACTTCATGCGACCCTGCTCCGCCTTGTAGAAGGCGTAACCGACCCAGCCGAGCGAGGTGTCCGCACCCTCGATGCCCTCGACGATCAGGTTGTCGTTGGGGCTCGAGGCGTAGTCGGCACGGGTGAACTCGTCGGTGCCGCGCTCCTCGGCGATGTCCGCGATGGCGAACTCGACGAAGCTGTCGTACGTGCCGCTCTCCTCACCGGGGCCGTTGACCACGAGCGGGGCATCCGGGAACGGGACGTAGTTCGAACCGACCTCGGTGGCGAGGTCGTTGGCATCGCTCCAGTTCTCGAAGCCCTCCGACTCGGGGCCGAGCAGGGCGTACAGCGCCGCATTGTCGAGGCACTCGATGGCAGTGTTGGCCGGGCTCGTGGCCACGGTGAGGCCGTCGAAGGCGACCTCGAGCTCGACGAACTCGATGCCGGCGTCGGCGCAGGCCTGGGCCTCCTCGTCGCGGATCGGTCGCGAGGCGCCCGTCACGTCGGCGCCGCCCTCGCAGAACTTCTGGAAGCCGTCACCGGTGCCCGGGCCCTCGACGGTCACGGCCAGGTCGCCGCCGCTCAGCTCGGCGGCAAGCTCACCCACGCGGATCGAGACCGGCTCGACCGTCGATGAACCGGTGACGAAGACCTCGCCGGCGGCCAGCTCGAGCTCGCCGCCCTCGGCCGGGGCAGCCGTCGTGTCGGCGGCGGGAGCCTCGGTGGTGTCGGCGGCGGGGGCTTCGGTGGTGTCGGCGGCGGGGGCGGCCGTCGTCTCGGCGGCGGGGGCCTCGGTGGTCTCGGCGGTCTCCTCGTCACCGCCGCACGCGGCGGCGACGAGCGAGATGCTGATCAGGCCAGCGATGGCCAGACGTCGCTTCGAAATGTTCACGTTGTTGTCTCCTTGGAACCTCGTGAGAGGGGAACGAGGCGCACCGTACGGAGGCGAGTTGTCACTCACCTGTGCCTCAGGTGAACGAAGGATGAACGACGCCGGAAGGATCGGCGAACGAGCCGCAGGCCGGCTCGGCCGTCGTGGCGGCGGCCATGTTCACGGATCGTGCTGGATCAGCGGCGCTGGGTGGCGGCGACCCAGCGGTAGAACCGCTCCTGGGCGTCGCCCTCGTCGAACCGCTGCGGCCCGCGACGGTGCCAGCGGCCCTCGGCGTCGAGCTCCCAGCGCACCACGTCGTCGGCCCAGGTGAACTCGAACACCTTGTCGAGCCACATCTGGTGCTTCGGGTGGGTGACGGGCACGAGCACCTCGATGCGCTTGTCGAGGTTGCGCGGCATCCAGTCGGCCGAGCCGATCAGGAACAGCGGCTGGTCCTCGCCGCGCGACGGGTGCCCGGCACCCTGGTTGCCGTGCGCGAAGCGCACGATGCGCGAGTGTTCGAGGAACCGGCCGAGCTGCGAGCGCACCCGGATGGTCTCGCTCACGCCCGGGACACCCGGGACCAGGCAGCACAGGCCACGCACGAGCAGGTCGATGCGGGTGCCCTGCTGCGACGCCCGGTACAGCGCCTCGATGATGCCGGGGTCCTGCAGCGAGTTGAGCTTCGCCTGGATGTGGCCGTCGGGGCCGTACGACGACTCGTGCTCGATCAGGTCGACCAGCTGGTTGCGCATCTCGCGGGGCGCGACCAGGAGCGTCTCGAACTGCTGGGTGCGGCTGTACCCGGTGAGGTGGTTGAACAGCTGGGTGACGTCCGCACCCACGGCGGGGTCGCACGTGATGAACCCGACGTCTTCGTAGATGCGTGCCGTGCGGGAGTTGTAGTTGCCGGTGCCGATGTGGCAGTAGCGGCGGAGGCCGTCGTCGTCGTTGCGCACCACCATCACGCACTTGGCGTGCGTCTTGAGCCCCACGAGGCCGTACACCACGTGCACGCCCGAACGTTCCAGCGTCTTCGCCCACGTCACGTTCGTCGCCTCGTCGAAGCGCGCCTTCAACTCGACGAGCACCGCCACCTGCACGCCGCGCTCGGCGGCGCGCATCAGGCTGCGGGCGATCGGGCTGTCGCCACCCGCGCGGTACATCGTCATCTTGATCGACTGCACCTTCGGGTCGTCGGCCGCCTGAGCGATGAAGCTCTCGACGCTGCTGGAGAAGCTCTCGTAGGGGTGGTGCACCAGCAGCGGACGCTCGCGGATGACGGAGAAGATGCTGCGCTCGGCGTCCTCCGCGGCGGCGATGCGGCCCGCCGTGACCGGTGGCCACGGCGTGTCCTTCAGATCGGGGCGGTCGAGCCCGGCGAGCTGGAACAGGCACGTGAGGTCGAGCATCGTGGCGTGGTACGACACGTCGCGGGGTTCGAGATCCAGCTCGCGCACGAGCAGCTCGACCATCTCGGCGCTCATGCCCGACTGCACCTCGAGCCGCACGGCACGGCCGAAGCGACGACGGCGCAGCTCCATCTCGACCGCCGCGAG
>WLDE01000188.1 GCA_009704985.1 Actinomycetota bacterium
CGACCGGGGCGTGACGGTGCGGTCGTGATCACCGCCCGACGGCGAGGGCTCGTCCGAACCGTCTCGCACCGCCACCAGGGACGCAGCGATCGCACCGGCGACGAGGACCATCGTGACGAGCACGACGGCGGGGGCCGGGATCACGGCCGCTCCACTCACGACACCACTCACGACGCCACCCTCGGTGCGGCCCTCGACCCCACGCTCGACCCCGCGCTCGATCCCGCGCTCGATCCCGGTTGCGATCCCGGTTGCGGCGCGGCCTGCAGGTGCACAGCACGCAGCGGCCGGTGGGTCTCCGGCCGGCGGTGCCACCACACCGTGCTGAACGACGGGTCGGCCTCGACCAGCCGCTCCAGCATCGGCCGCTGCGGTTCGTTGAGCACCCGGGCGCGACCGTCGGGCGCACCGCTCTGCGCACCCATCAGCCGGTGCAGCACGAAGCGGCCACCGTCGTCCTCCACGGACGGCGCCACGATCTCGGTCACCCAGCGACCGCGCTCGTTGTCGCCGTGGGTGTGCACCACCAGGTCGACGCTGCGGTAGGCCTGCCAACGCGCCATCCGCAGATCGAGCGAACCGTGGGTGGCGATCAGCTCGGCGAGCCGCTCGAGGCCGTCCTTGGCGGAGCCGCCGTGCACCGTGGCCATCGTCCCCTGGCCGATGCTCATCGCGCTCACCATCGCCGCACCCTCGGCGCCGCGCACCTCGCCGACCACGATCCAGTCCGCACGGGTGCGCACCGCGGGCACCATCACGTCGGCGCACGAGATGCCGGCTCCGTCGCTGGTGGAGGGGATGCGGGCCTGGTAGGCGTGCACGAACGGGTGCGTGCCCATCTGCGCGACGTTGAGCTCGAAGTCGGTCTCGATCGTGACGATCACGTCGGCCGGGTCGATCTCGCCGATCAACGCCCGCAGCAGGGTGGTCTTGCCCGAGCCCATGCGTCCGGCGACGAGGATCGACAGGTCGGCCGCCACGGCGGCACGCAGCAGTGCGACGGCCGCGTCGTCGAGCATCCCGCGCTCGGCGAGGTCGTCGAGCACCGCCCCGAACACCGCTGCCCGACGGATGGTGACGAGCGGTCGGGCCACCACGTCGAACCCCTCGCCGTGGAACCGCACACCGGGTTCCAGCTCGAGGTCGACGAACGGGTGCTCACGGTTGAACGGGCGCCGCCGTGCGGTGGCCGTGTCGTAGATGATCCGCTCGAGGTCGCGGTCGCGCCGCACGAGCGGGGGTAGGAGCTGCCGGCTGCCGTCGGCCCGCTCGATGCGCACCGGATCGGCGCCGAACACGAGCACGTCGGTCACCATCGGGTCGCGCAGCACCGACAGCAGCTTCGGCAACCCGAAGATCTCCGACAGCACGAGCTCGACCAGCAGCTGCTGCTCGTGGTCGCCGAGCGGAGCCTGGCGGACCGCCAGGCGCTGACGTTCGAGCTCGGGCAGCACCTCGTGCTCGAGCACGTCGCGGGTCATCTCCTCGCGCAGCTCGCGGTCGGCGGCGGTCTCGTCGCGACGCGGCAGCGGGAACCGGTCGCCGTACGTGCGACGCACGTCGGCCGCCAGCAGGTCGAGCTCGTCGTCGCCGTTCACGCGGCCCTCGTTCACGCGGCTCTCGTTCACGCGGCTCTCGTTCACGCGGCCCTCGTTCACGCGGCGGCCTCCGCGTCGGTGCGGCGAACGAGATCGGCCGCGAGGTGTGCGAGGCCGTGGGCGAGTCCGGACCGCCGGAACGGCCGGTCGCCGAGCGGCACCAGGTCGTGGAGTGCCCGTGCGCCGGCCGGATCCCACGGCAACCAACCGGCGCAGCGATGTCCGAGCTCGGCGAGCACGTCGACGCGACCGACCCGGTCGAGCACCGTGGGAGCGTCGACGATGCAGCAGCACACCAGGTCCACGGGCATCGCTGCGTCCACCGGTGCGGCGCGCCCCATCGACTCGGCCCACTCGAGCGTCGTGGCCACCGAGACGGCGTCGGCGTCGGCGAGCACGAGCAGCGCGTCCAGCTGGTCGAGCACCGCGGCGTGCGGTGCGCCGCCACGCATCCGCCCGAGGTCGACCACGACCGGCCCGTCGAGTTCGCGCAGCGCGGGCGCCCACGGCGCACGCGGCGAGTGGCACGCCCACGCACGGAACGGATCACCGGCGGCCGTCACCACGCGCATCCCCGCCACGTCGGTCGCTGCCGCCACGAAGCGCTCGTGCGCCGACGACCGGCGATCGGGGAAGGCCACGCGTTCGAGCCCGCCCGGTTGCACCGTGTGACGCGGAAGCCGGGCCGCGAGCACGCCGCCGGCCGGGTCCGCCTCGACGAGCCACGGTCGCTCGCCGCGCGCCACGAACGCCGCGGCGAGACCCAGGGCCGTCGTGGTGGCACCGGTCCCGCGCCACGAGGTGACGCCGACGATCACGACCCGTCCTCCGGCAACTGGCCCTCCGGCAACTGGCCCTCCTGCAACTGGCCCTCCTGCAACTGGCCCTCCTGCAACTGGATGGGGACGCCGACCAGCACGAGTGACTCCGTGGCCGCGAGACGCGCGAGATCCGCGGCGTGCTCGGCCGGCACCGCGAGCGTCACCCGCCGACCGCCCGACTCGGCGGCGTCGGCGTCGAGCACGCGCACCACCACTCCGTCCACCGGGGTCGTCGACATGCCATCACCGGCGCCATCACCGGCGCCATCACCAGCGTCGCCGTCGCGCAGCGGTACGGCCAGGGCCGTGCTCCCTGCGTCGAGCCCGGCCGGGTGGGTGCCCGGCTCGAGCACGGCCCCGACGGTGCGTTCGTCGGCGGCGAGCTCGGATCCGTCGGCCCACATGCCGACGGTGAGCAGCGCGCCCGGTGCGAGGTCGATGGTGGCCGTCCGGCCCACCAGGGCGTCGAGCGACCGGGCCGGGACGAGCCCTGTCACCGCGGTGTCGAACGCGATCGCGGTGATCGTGAGATCTTGGGCCGTGATCACCGTGCCGGCGGGCACCGCACGCGCGACGCTCACCACCTGCACACGGTCCGCCGCGCGGTCGAGCGCCCAGGCGACGAGCAGACCCGCCAGCACCGTCAGCGCTGCGGCGAGCACCAACCACTGGGCACGCAGCCGGCTGCGACGACGACGGACGTCGCGACGCCGGGTGCGCACGGAGGATGCGGCGGCGGGACCAGCGAGGGCGTCACCGGTGTGATCGATGGAGCGAGCGCTGGGGGCGGCGCGTCGCTGGCTCAGTACGGGGCCGGCCACGGTCGACCGCCCATCCGCTCGACGAGGTGCACCGCGACGATCGCGACGATGCCGGACACGACGAACCCGGCCCACAGCCAGGGTCCGAGCGCGAGCCGGGTGCGTCGGGTACGCAGCGCGAACACCCCGCTCGCCAGCGCCGCGGTCCACACCACGACCAGGCCGGCGAACGGGTGCACCAGACCAGCCGCGGCACCGAGCACGGCGGCGAACTTCACGTCACCCAGGCCGAGCCCCTTGCCGTAGCGCACGATCCACAGCGGCAGCGTCGCCATGAGGGTGCTGACGGCGACGTCCCCCGTCGTCGCCCAGCCCTCGGACGCGGCGGCGACCAGCACCACCACGGCGGCGGCCGTGAGCAACCGGTTCGGCAGGCGGTGCTCGTGCACGTCCACCACGGCCGCCGCCGCAGCGAGCAGACCCACGACCACGAGCGCCACCGACGTGGACGCCGGCGCGACGCTGACGGCCGCCACGCCGAGCGCCACGGCCGCGGTGGCACCGGCGAGCACGAGTCGCCGTCGCCGGGTCGACAGTGCCGTCCACGCCCGCTCCACTCGAGCGAACGTCGGGACGGCCGGGACGATGAAGAGGTCCGCCATCTGAGGTTCCGCCTGGGTTGGTCGGTGTCCGCCGACACCGCAGGCCACGGAGATTAGGAGCGAGTTCTCACTCCCCGCTGAAGACTTGATCGAACCTTGACGCACCATCGACGACAGTGAGAGACACCGATCGAGCCGCTCCGGAACGGTCGGGCGGACCGGGCGGACCGGGCGAGCCGGGTGAGCCGGGTGAGCCGGGTGAGCCGTGCGGTCAGAGTGTCGGGCGGTCGAGCCGTCGGCGCCCGATGGAGCGGCGCAGCAGCGCACGGTTCAGCACGTAGCCGTCGACCGCGACGTTCAGCTCGTCGAAGCGGCTCGTGGCCCGGTGGAGCTGTCGGGCCGAGGTGGTCCCGGCCCCGACGACGAGCAGCACGAGGTCGCCGAGGGGCGCCACCAGCGCCGCGTCGTCGGCCGACTCGAGCGGGGGCGTGTCGATCACCACGTGGTCGAAGCGGCGGCGGAGTTCGTCGACGAGCCGTTCCAGCCCCGGCCCGGCCACGAGGCTCGTCGGATCGGGCGGCACGGTGCCGGCGGCGAGCACCTGCAGCCGCTCGTCGAGCGGCAGCAGCGCGAGATCGAGCAGGTCGCCGGCCAGCACGTCCACGAGGCCGAGCGTGCCGTCGACGCCGAACACCGTGTGGATGCGGGGCGTGCGCAGATCGAGGTCGACGACCACCACCGAGCCGCCGTGCTCAGCCAGCGCGACACCGAGGTTCGCAGCGATCGTGGTGGCGCCGTCGCCCTCGGTGATCGACGTGATCTGCACCACCTGGTGCGGTCCGGACGTGGCGAGCACCTGGTTGCGCAGCACGCGATACGCGACCGAGGCCGGGTCCTGTGATCGTCGGAGTGCAGCGGTGCCGTTGGCGGCGGACGGGTCGTCCGGCACGAGCGCGTAGGGCCGTGCGCCGGTGTAGGCGCGGGCGAGGTCGTCGCCCGTGCGGATCACGTCGTCGACGACGTCGACCACGACGGCGCTCACCAATCCGAGCGCGAGACCGACGGCGAGGGCGGCGATCAGCACGCGCAGCAGGTCGGCCGAGCCGACGTCGTTGCCGGACGACGCGTCGGCGATCACCTCCGCGGGCCGGAGGTCGAGTGCCTGCGCGAGCTGGAGTCGTTCGAGGACGGCGGCGAGCCCAGTGAGCTCGGCGACGAGTCGCTCGATCTCGGCAACTCGCTCGGGAGTCTGGCCATCGGCGGCGTTCTGCGCCTCGATGCGGGCGATGACCTCCTCGCCCTCGGCGAGCCACATCTGCAGGCGGGCCGTGGCCTCCTGGGTGAGGCGTTCGATCTGCGACGCGCGTGCTGCCACGTACGCGTCGGCGTAGGTGTTCGCGACGAGTTGCGCGAGTTCGGCGGTCTCGGCCTCCACCCGCACCACGATCGTGTCGCCGGCGGCGGCGATGCCCTCGGCCCGCGGGACGTCGGACGAGCCGAGGTTGAGCTCCACCTGGCCGCGCACGAGGTCGCCCTGGAGGTAGCTGATCTCGTTCTGGACGCGGCGCTCGGCGAGGTCCTCCTGATCGGCGACGTCGAGGTCGCCGAAGGTGAGGTCGTCGATGAGCGTGGTGCGCAGCACCACGACGGCCTCGGCGCGGTACTCGGCGTCGCGGAGCAACGCGAGCACCACGGCCGGCAGCACGGTGGAGAGCAGGCCGGCGACCAGGAACCACCGGCGGCGCGACAGGCGCCGGCCGACTGACGTCAGGGCCGAGGTGCGAGGCGCTTCGACGACGACGGTGCGACGTTCGAGGGCGGCCGGGTTCGGCGCGGCGTGCGAGTTCCCAGGGGCGACGGGGGCACCCGGGCTGCCGGGGGTGACGGGTGTGCCGGGGCTCCCGGGGGTGAGCGGCGTGGTGGCCATGGCCCGGTCCTCAGCGCACCGCGTCCGGACCGAGCACCGCGATCAGGTCGCCGTTCACGTCGTCCGCCGTGACGGTGCGGTCGCCGAGGGGCTCGAGCAGTGCGGTGGGGACGAGCAGGTCGTCGGCGAGGCGCCGGGCCTCGTCCTCGAAGCCGTCTCGGTAGTGGATCGTGGTGCGGGACACGCGCTGCGACTCGGGCACGTCGGTCTGGTCGATCGCGACGTAGCCGAGCGGGAGCAGTCGGTCGACGTTGGCCCCGACGAGGTTGAACCGACCGTCGCCGTTCGCGATCACGAGCCGCACCAGGGCACGGTCGAGGAGGGCGGGCGCCGTGGTGGTGGGCGCATCGGTGCTCGGCGGCACCGTGGTGGGCGGCGCGACCGTGGTGGCCGGCGCGACCGTGGTGGCCGGCGCGACCGTGGTGGGCGGCGCGGCCACGGCGGTGGTGCTGGTGCGCAGCGGCGTGGTGTCGATCGGCGCCGTCACCGGCACGGCCGTGGTGGTGGACGGCAGCACGATCGTCTCGCTCGCGCGCGACGACGGGAGGCCGCCGATCGAGACGCCGATCACGGTCCCGACGGCGACCACCGCCACCAGGGCCGGCCAGGTCGAACGCACCCTCGCACGGTACCAGCGCGCCCCGCGCACGAAACCGCGGAGCGTGCCGGCGGGGTCACCGCCGTACGACGTCGAAGGTCAGGCGGAGTGCGAGGTCAGCGGGAGATCAGCGGGAGATCAGCGGGAGCGGACGCCGGCGGAGCGGCGGCGCACCGACGTGACGACGAGCATGCCGAGTCCGGCGAGCAGCGAGGTGAGCGCGATCTGCAGGATCCGGCTCGGCTCACCACCGGTGACCGGCAGGTCGTCGGCTCGTGCGACCGAGGCAGCCGCTGCGGCAGCGAGTCCGCTCGATGCCGGAGAAGAGGGCGCCGACAGGTCGTCCGACAGCACCATGGGCACGACCTCGGTGGTGCCCTCCGAGTCGGTCGTGGTCGGCTGCTCCTCCGTCGTCACCGGCTCCTCCGTCGTCACCGGCTCCTCCGTCGTCACCGGCTGCTCCGCGGCGACCGGCTGCTCCGCGGCGACCGGCTGCGCCGCGGCGACCGGCTGCGCCGCGGCGACCGGCTGCTCGTCGTCGGTGACCGGCTCGTCCTTCGGCGACCCGGTCACCGTGACGACCGCGTTGGCGACGATGTTGCACGTCTGCTGCTTCACCCAGACGGTGTACTGACCCGCACCGCTCGGCAGCGCCGACGCCGGGAACGTGGACGTGACCGAGCCGTTCTCGTCGGACGTCACGACTGCCACGGCGAACTGGCCGGTCATGACCGACTGGAGGATGATCTGCGTCTTGGTGGCGGGGCAGAGGTTGTCGGCCTTGACCTGGAGGTCCTGGCCCACCTCCGGCGTCGTGGAGGTGACCACGACCGTCGGCGTGCCGGGTGCCGCCTTCTCCGTGATGGTCACGATCGTCTCGGCGCGGCTGCGGCAGGTGTCGGACGCCTGCTTCACCACGACGAGGATCGGGCCGGTGCCGAACGGGGCGAGCTCCTCCGGCGTGAACACGTAGGTCGCGGTGCCGGCGGGGCCGACGGAGACCGGCTGGGTCCAGTACTCGGGGCGGGTCTCGTCCGCGTCGATGATCACGAACCGGGCGGGGACGTCCGGGCAGAGGCTGGCGGCCTTGGCCGAGAACCCCACACCGACGGGAACCGAGGGCGTGGAGGTGGTGACGGTGACCGGGCGCGGCGGGTAGTTGCCGGTGATCGCTCCGGCGGGTGCGCTGCCGAGCGCCAACAGACCGGTGACGATCGCGAGGACCGACGCCAGTGCGGCCGAAGCACGCCGCGACGACCGTGGACGTGCGCCGCCTGCCGTGGGTTCGAGCTGTCGCTGGTCTGGATGCCGCCTCGGACTCCGCTTCATCAGACTCCGCTTCATCAGACTCCGCCTCCGATCAAGATGGCCGAGACCCTACCACCCGGCGTGGTTCGACGGCGAGAGCGTGTCCCACTGATCCCATCGACCCGGATGCACCCCAGGTGGTCTGAGCTGGTACGACGCGAGGTGACCGGGCAAACGCTGACCGTGGGTGACGCGTGATGTGACGTTCACGAATTGTCATCGAACGGTCAACTCGATCAGCTGACAGTCACGTCGCGACGCATCTAACGTCGAGTGGGTCATTCGATCGCCTTGGCGGGCAGGAGGAGCGACGTGGCGGACAAGCTCGAAGTGCAGAACCTGAGGCGGCGGCTCGTGTTGCTCGACGCCCTGGCGCTGGCGGTCGCATGGTCGCCGATGGAGGTGTGGAAGTTCGGCGAGGGCGCGCCGATCTGGAAGCTCCTCGTGATCCATGCGGTGCTGATCGCGACCGGTCTCGCGGTGTTGCACGCGCAGGGCCTCTACCTCGCCCGTGTGGCGTCGAGCCGGCCCGAGGAGATCCGGCGGCTCGTGCTCGCGTCGATCGTGCTCGGCGTCGTGCAGTCGATCGTGCTGTCCGCGATGAGCGTCGAGGTGCCCTGGGAGGCGCTCGTCGTCGGACCGATGTTCCTGCTCGGGCTGCTGCTGTGGTTCCGCGGTGGCTACCGCGCCTGGCTCAGTGCCGCCCGGGCCAAGGGCTACTACCTGCGCGACGTCCTGGTGATCGGCACCAACGACGACGCGGCGAGCCTGATCGCGATGCTGCGCGAGCACCCCGAGGCGGGCTTCCGCGCCGTGGGCGTGGTGGGCGACGAACTGCAGGCGAAGGTCAACGGCCTCGGATCGCTGTACCTCGGCACGACGTCCGAGCTGCTGACCGTGGTGGAGTCGCACCGCGTGCCCGGCGTGATCACGGTGGCCGGCGCCATCCCGGCCAAGCGGATGATGCCGATGCTCACGGCGCTCGAGGAGCGCGGCGTGCACATCCAGGTGTCGAACGGGTTGCACGGGATGAGTCATCGGCGGTTGCGGGCGACGCCGGTGGCGTATCAGTCGCTGTACTACCTGGAGCCGGCGGACTCGGCGAACGTGCAGTTGTTCGTGAAGCGGGTGCTGGATCTGGTGATCACCGGGGTGGTGTTGGTGGTGACGGCACCGGTGATGGCGGTGATCGCGTTGGCGGTGAAGCTGACCGATGGTGGTCCGGTGTTGTTCCGTCAGCAGCGTGTGGGACGTCATGGTGAGGTGTTCCACATGTTGAAGTTCCGGTCGATGGTGGTCGATGCCGAGGCGCGGTTGGCGGCGTTGAAGGCCGAGGCGGGCAACGAGCGTCATGGTCCGTTGTTCAAGTTGGAGCGTGATCCGCGGGTGACGCGGGTGGGTGCGTTCTTGCGGGCGACGTCGTTGGACGAGTTGCCGCAGTTGTTCAACGTGGTGCGTGGGGAGATGAGCGTGGTGGGGCCGCGTCCGGCGTTGCCGTCGGAGGTCGCGCAGTTCGACGACCGGTTGCTGGACCGGTTGCAGATGCCGCCGGGGATCACGGGGTTGTGGCAGGTCGAGGCGCGTGACAACCCGCACTTCGGGGCGTATCGGCGTCTGGATCTGTTCTACGTGGACAACTGGTCGTTGAACCTGGATCTGGTGATCCTGGTGGCGACGGTGGAGCAGGTGGTCTCCAAGGCGGTGCGCACCCTGTTGCGCCGCGACCGCGACCACGCCGCACCCGTGCTCACCCTCAGCACCACCGGCACCA
>WLDE01000018.1 GCA_009704985.1 Actinomycetota bacterium
GTGGTCGGCGGCAGCGTGGTGGTCGGCGGCAGGGTGGTGGTGGGGGCAGCGGTCGTGGGCGGCGTCGTGGTGGTCGGTGCTGCGGTCGTGGTGGAGGCGGCGGGAGCCGGCGTGACGAGCGGCGCGAGCGTGGTGGTGGGAGCGCTGCTCCCCGGGTCGCTGCAGGCGGTGAGCACGGCCACGAGCGCGACGGCCGGGACGACCGCGACGAGCGCGCCCGTCCGGCGGGAGCCGCACCGCGGGGCGCGTCGGGAGGGGTGGCCGGACGTCATGACGCCAGCCTGCCCAGTCGCCCACCGCGACTCAAGTCATGGTGCTCTCGTAGAGTCCGGTCCATGGGGACGAACGCGACGACGGACGAGGGGGTGCGCAGCGGCAAGCTGGCCGGGCGCACCGCGGTGGTGATCGGGGGGCACAGCGGTTTCGGCGAGGCGATCAGCCGGTTGTTCGCGGCCGAGGGTGCGAACGTCGTGATCGGCGCACGCCGGCGCGACCTGGTGGACGAGGTGGCCGACTCGATCGGCGGGGTGGGTGCCACGTGCGACATCACCGACGACGACCAGGTGCAGGCGCTGGTCGCGGCGGCCACCGACGCGTACGGCGACATCCACGTCGCCGTGAACTGCGCAGGTTTCGAGCAGAGCACGCCGATCGCCGAGCTCACCCCGGACAAGCTGCACTCGATGCACGCCGTGCAGCTCTCGGGCGCCCTGTTCTGCATGCGTCACTTCGGCAACGCGATGGCGGCGCACGGGCAGGGCGGCGCGTTCTTGTCGCTGTCGTCGCTCACCGCGCACAACCCGTCGCGTGGGCTCGCCGCCTATGCGTCGGCCAAGGCCGGTGTGGAGTACGCGACCAAGATCGCCGCGGTCGAGTACGGCGCACAGCAGGTGCGGTTCAACGCGATCGCCGCGTCGCTCATCGAGACGCCGATGACCGCGCGGATCTTCCGCGTCGAGCCGGTGATCCGGGCGCTCGACGAGATCACGCCGCTCGGCCGGCCCGGCACCGTGGACGACATCGCGAAGGCGGCGCTGTTCCTGTGCGGTCCCGACGGCGGCTACATCACCGGCCAGACCCTCTGCGTCGACGGCGGTGCGTCGCTGCTGATGCTGCCGACGCCGCAGATGTTCGCCGACGTGTCCCGTCGCTGGCAGGAGGCGCGGGCCGGGGAGGCGGGCACCGGGTGAGCAGCCCGTCGGCGACCCGGCGTGTGGTGGTGGTCGGCGCCGGCTCGGCCGGGTGCGTGCTGGCCGCACGGCTGTCCGAGCGTGCCGACGCGGAGGTGGTGCTCCTCGAGGCCGGCCCCGACCGGTCCGCCGCCGACGCGCCGGCCGAGGTGACCGGACCGTCGTTCGTGGCGGCCAAGGAGCTGCCGGGCTGGACCTGGCCGTCGCTCGTGGCGTCGCGAGCGGCAGGGCAGGCCCCGCGGTCGTACGTGCGCGGGCTGGGTGTGGGCGGCTCGTCGTCGGTGAACGCGATGGTGGCGCTCACCGGCCGGCCCGAGGACTACGACGAGTGGGTGTCGCGCTTCGGTTGCGACGGCTGGGGGTGGCACGACCTCGGCCCGTGCTTCGACTCCTCGCTGCTCGACCTGCACCGGGCGCGCAACGACGAGTGGGGCGACGTGAACCGGGCGCTGGCCGCGGCGGTGCCGTCGGCCGCTGCGGGTGTGCTGCTCACTCGATCGGCGGACGGTCGCCGGGTGTCCGTCGCCGACGCGTACCTCGACCCGGCCCGGTCGCGGCCGAACCTCACCGTGATCGGTGACGCGCTCGTCGACCGGGTGGTGCTCGACGGCCGACGGGCCCGAGGGGTCGTGCTGGCCGACGGGACGCGAATGGACGCCGACCTGGTGATCCTCGCCGCGGGTGCGATCCACTCGCCGGCGGTGCTGCTGCGCTCCGGGGTCGACGTGCCGGGCGTGGGGGAGGGGCTGCACGACCATCCGTCGTTCCCGATCGCGCTGCGCCGGCGGGTCGGTGCGGACGTCGCGTCGCTGCCGATCGCCACGGTGGCCACGGTCTCGTCGCGGTCGACCGGTGTCGACGGCGAACCCGACGACGTGCAGCTGCTCCCGATGGAGTACGTCGACATCTCCCTGCCCGACCTCGGCATGGTGATGGTGGCGCTCATGCGTTCGCGTTCGCGCGGACGGGTGCGGCTGGCGAGCGACGACCCGCTGGTCGACCCGGTCGTCGAGTTCGACATGCTCGCCGATCCGGACGACCGGGTGCGGATGCAGCGCGCGATCGACCTCGCCGAGCAGGTGCTCGCGCACCCGGCGTTCGGCGCCGTGGCGGAGGTGCTGCCGTACGACCGCAGCGATGCCGGTGTGCTCGCGGCGCTGGGCGACTACGTGCACGCCGCCGGCACGTGCGCGATGGGCCGGGTGGTCGACACCCGCTGCCGGTTGCTCGGCCACGACGGGCTCGTGGTGTGCGACGCCTCGGTGATGCCGCAGGTGCCCCGCGCCAACACGCACTGGCCGGTGGTCGCGATCGCCGAACGGCTGGCGAAGCTGCAGTGAGGCGCGCCGCAGGTGTCGCCGCCGCAGCGCGTCGCGTCGCGTCGCGTCGCGTCACCGAGAGGTGTCAGCAGAGGTCGAGCAGCTCCTGGAGGCTCTCCTGCAGCAGGTCGGTCATCAGCCACAGGTCGGGGATCAGCTCGCGACAGGCGATGAAGCCGAAGTCGAGGTTGCCGTTGTAGCTCTGCACGGTCATGTTGAGCCCCTGGCCGTCGGCCAGCGCACTCACCGGGTAGAAGTGCTCGAGGCGGGCACCGGCCGAGTACAGCGGGTAGCTGGGTCCGGGCACGTTGGAGATGATCAGGTTGAACGGCGGGTTCATCCGGTCGGCGATCCGGAGCCGGCTGTACATCCGCATCGCCCGGGCCGCGACGGCCGGTGGAGCGAACTGGGTGAAGTCCTGGAGGGTCTCGGCCGGGATCGCAGCGAAGTTCTCCTTCGCCGCAGTCATGCTCTGCTGCACCCGGCGCAGCCGCTTGGTCGGGTCGGGCTCGCTGGTGGCGAGGTCGGCGAGCAGCGCCGACACCCGGTTCTGGTAGGCGTCGTCCTCGGCGCCGCTGCGCACGCTGACGGGCACCATCGCGATGAGGCTCTCGTCGGGCAGGCAGTCGTGCTTGTCGAGGTAGCGGCGCAGGGTGCCGCTGCAGAGCGCCATGACGACGTCGTTGAAGGTGCAGCCGAACGCCCGGCGCACCCGCTTCGCGTCCTCCAACGACACGGTGGTGTACGCGAAGCGGCGGTGCGGGGTGATGGCCTGGTTCCACGGCGTGCGGGGTGCCTGGGTGGGCGGCAGCGAGGGGGCCTTGTCGTCGTCGTGGCCGTACTGCGAGCGGAGCCGCTGACGCATCAGGCTGCCGATCGGGCCGGGCATCGGCTGGGCGATCAGGTCGGCGATCGCGCGCAGGCCACCCGAGCGCGTGGCGGCGGCGAGCTCCCGGGTGCTGCGCACGCTCAGGCGGACGAGCTTCTCCGGGCGCTTGAGGTACTCGAGCGCGGTCATGCGCAGCAGTTCCTCGTCGGTGGGCACCCGGTCGGGGGACCACGGCGCGGGCGTGCCGACCGGCCGGAAGTCGGGGTCGGTGTCGAGGATCGCCGCGAGCATCTGCGCGCCCGCTGCGCCGTCGATCGTGGCGTGATGGATCTTGGTGAGCTGGGCGATCAGCCGGCCGTTGTCGACGCCCTCGATGACGTACAGCTCCCAGAGCGGGCGATTGCGGTCGAGCGGGCGGGCGACGATGCGGCTGACGACCTCGGCGAGCTGCTCGGGCGTGCCCGGCGGCGGGACGGCGTGATGTCGCACGTGGAAGTCGATGTCGAAGTCCGGGTCCTCGATCCAGTAGGGGAGGTCGAGGCCGAGCGGTACCTCCACCAGGCGTCGCCGGAACGGGGCGAGCTGGTCGATCCGTTCGAGGATGATCCGCTTCGTGGCCTCGAGCCCCGCGCCGCCGGGCACGCCGGTCGGGTCGTAGATGTTCATCGACGACACGTGCCCGAACACGGACGCGGTCTCCATGTTCAGGAAGCTCACGTCGATCCCGCTCAGCTGCTTCATGACGGCATGGTACGACGCCGAACGTGTGAACGACGATTCAGGAGACGTGATGCGAGCGTGGGTGTGGGTCTGGGGCCGGTGAGGTGACCCGGCGCGACGACCCGGCGCGACGACCCGGCGCGACGACCCGGCGCGACGACCCGGCGCGACGACCCGGCGCGACGACCCAGGTGGGTCAGCGTGCGTTCGCCTCGAGCGGGAAGATCAGGTCCCACGCCGCGGACTCCTCGACGAGCGCCGCCCGCTCGTCGGCCGGCATCGGCTCGTACGCCTCCGCCGCGGCGAGCACGAGTGGCAGCAGGTCGGGGTCGCCCGGCGTGCAGCAGGCGTGCACGCCGGGCGTGGACAGCGTGAACCGAACCGCCCGGTGGAGGTGCTCGGGGTCGGTGAACGGCTCGTACCAGGGCAGCGCGGTCTTCTCGCGGTCGCCCCACGGGCGCCACGCGCCCACCTTGATCGCCATCACGCCGACGTCGCGGCGAGCGCACTCCCGGAGCAGCGCCGCGAGGTCGGCGGCGTAGTCCGGATCGGCGAGCACCCGCGGGTACACGGGCAGCATCACGGTGTCGAGGTCGTAGCGGCGGACCGCCTCGAGCTGCGCCGCGGCGGTGCCGAGGTCGTGCCCGGTGATGCCGACGAAACGCGTGAGACCCTCGTCGCGGGCCCGCAGGATCGTCTCGAACGCACCCGCGCGGGTGTCGAGGTCGTCGAGGCCCGTCACCCCGTGCACCTGGTAGAGGTCGAACGAGTCGCACCCGAGCCGCGACAGCGACGTCTCCAGTTGCGCGCGCACGCCGTCGGGGTCGCGCCGGCCGGTCTTCTCGCCGACGAAGAGCTGTGCTCGGTGTGCCGCGACCAGCGGCCCCGCGACGATCTCGGCGTGCCCGTAGCTCGGGGCGATGTCGACGTGGTTCACGCCGGCCGTGAGCGCGGCCTCGAACGCTGCGGTCGTGGTGGCCTCGGAGGCGTTCCAGAACATCGCACCACCGAGGACCGCGACCGAGGAGTGGTGTCCGGTGCGGCCGAGCCGTCGGGTGGAGAGCGTCATGGGGCGACTGTACGCCTCCTGCGCGCGCGGCGCGCGGGGCGGGGGCGACGGGACCAATGGCGGTGGTGACGGGACGCACCCGGTGGGCACTGTGGGGTCATGAGCGATGTCCCCTTCACCAACGACGACGAACGCGACTGGGTCGATGACGGCCGTGTCGAGGGCGGCCGTGTCGACGGCGGCCGTGTCGACGGCGGCCGCGTCGACGACGTCGAGGAGGCGGAGGTCCGCGGTGGGCTCGACGACACCGGTGACATCGACTCCCGGGTGCTGACGGAGGCGTCGGAGTTCGACGCCGTCGAGCAACGCCGAGCGCTGGGCTCCGACGACGACCACGACCAGGTGCTACCGGACGACGACGAGCGCTGATCCGCCCATCCGGACGGGTCTCGATTGGGCCTCGTTTTCCGGAATTCGGTTACCATCGTGCCCATGCGGAGAACGATGAGGGCGGTCGCCGTCCCGACGATGGTCGTGACGGCGCTCATGGCGGCATCCTGCGGCGGCGGCGACGAGCCCAGCGGGCCCGTCACCCAACCGAGCAGCCCGGCGGTCACCGCCGAGGACTGTGTGGTGCGGCTGCACGGCAAGAGCGAGTCGGGGGCACCGACCCAACTCGACGGCGACGTCGCCCGGGTCGCGCCGAACGGCAACCAGCGCGACGGCAACGGGTACAAGTGGATCTACTTCCCCGACGAGGAGTACGCCGTCGCGCGCGGCATCGTCACCGATGCGATCGCGCAGTTCGGCTGCGAGCGGATCGTCCTCGGTGGCTTCTCGAACGGTGCCGCGTTCGCGGCGAAGCTCTACTGCAGCGGCGACGACCTCGGTGCCACGATCGTCGGCGTCGTGATCGACGACCCGGTGCCCGACAACGGTGCCGCCGGGTGCGCGCCGCTGCAGGAGGCGCCCGTGACGCTGTTCTGGACCGGAGCGCTCACGGCCACCGCGCAGCCCGGCTGGGACTGCGACGACGGCGGCTGGATCTGCGAGGGCGGCACCACGGTCGGCGTCGAGCAGTTCGCCGCCGACCTCGGCACCACGATCACGCCGAGCCCGTTCACGGAGCACATCGCCAACGTCGACGCGCCGGAGTGGACCGCGTTCGACTGAGCGACCTGCAGAGCCGGTCGAGCCGGTCGAGCCGGGTCAGCCGGGTCAGCCGACCATGTCGCCGTCGTCGAGCGGCGTGCCCGCGAGCGGCCAGGCCGAGTGGTCGGTCACGTGGAAGCGGCGGCCCGTCACGTTCTCGGGCACGATCCGCACGAAGTCGAACTTCGGTGCGGCGTTCCACGGGAACAACGGCAGCCGTTCGACGCGATCCTGGTCGCGCCAGCCCTCGATCTGCTCGGCGGTGCCCTTCACGACGACGCTCCACGCCTCGCCGAGGTCGGGCTGGTAGCCGTCGATCTCGAACGCCACCGCAACGCCGAGCACGGCGGCGGCGAGCTTGGTGCCGGCGGCCGTGCGGAACACGAGGGTGTCGCCGTCGACGACGTAGTTGATCGGGAAGATGTCGGGGCGGTTGGCGATCGACACGGCGAGGCGGCCGACCTCGGAGCTGCGCAGCAGCCCCCAGCAGTCCTCCTCACCGAGGATCGACATCCCCGTGTACGGATCGAGGATGGTCTCGTTGACGGTGACGTCCATGGTGCCTCCCGGTTCGTGGCGTGGATCCCGGGTCGATCGTGCGCCCGGCAGAGCCGCTCGGGCAGGGGAGGAGGGGACCGGTCGCGGGGACCTTCGGCCCTGGTGCGGTGGCGGCGGTGCCGCCTGCGATACTGCGGTCATGACCGCGATCGAGGGCTACGAACTGGGTCTGCACGAGCTGGGCGACGGCTGCCACGCGTATCTGCAGCCCGACGGCGGCTGGGGCTGGAGCAATGCGGGGCTGGTGGTCGGTGACGGCGCGTCGTTGCTCGTCGACACCCTGTTCGACCTGCCGCTCACGCGCCGGATGCTCGACGCGATGGCGCCGGTCACGCGCACCGCGCCGATCGGCACGCTCGTGAACACTCACGCGAACGGCGACCACTGCTACGGCAATCAGCTCGTCGACCGGGCCGAGATCATCTCGAGCGTGGCGACCGCGCACGAGATGACCGAGGTGCCGCCGGCGATGCTCGCCGCGCTCAACGGGGCGCCCGGCGAGGTGGGCGACCTGTTCCGCTCGTTCTTCGGCGCGTTCGAGTTCGACGGCATCGAGCTGCGGCTGCCGACACGCACCTTCGAGCGTCGCCTCGAGGTGGAGGTGGGCGGCCGCGTGGTCGAGCTGATCGAGGTGGGGCCCGCGCACACCTCGGGCGACACGATCGTCGTCGTGCCCGACGCCAAGGTCGTGTACACCGGCGACATCCTGTTCATCGGCGGCACCCCCATCGTGTGGGCCGGACCGCTGTCGAACTGGGTGGCCGCCTGCGACATGATGCTCGGCATGGACATCGAGACCGTGGTGCCCGGCCACGGCCCGGTCACCGACAAGGGTGGCGTGGCACAGGTGCGCGACTACCTCGAGTTCGTCGACACCGAGGCGACGGCGCGGCACCAGGCCGGTCTCGACGCCTGGGACGCGGCGCGGGAGATCGCCCAGGCGATCGGCGCGGCGCCGACGTTCGGCGAGTGGGGCGAGTTCGGTCGGATCGCCGTGAACGTCGAGACCGTCTACCGCAGCCTCGACCCCGAGCACCGCACCCCTGACGTGGTGGAGCAGTTCCGTCGCATGGCGCGGCTCGAGGCCGCGCCGCACTGACGCCTCCGTCCCGACCTCGCCCCATGACCCTTCCCGCGCACGACGTCGTCGTCCTCGGTGACGGACCCGCGGGCCGAGCGCTCGGTGCGGCGTGCCGCGACCGGGGTCTCGACGCAGTGGTGGTCGGTCCCGATCACGCGTGGACCTCCACCTTCGGTGCGTGGGTGGACGAGGTGCCCGACCACCGGGGTGCGTTCGTCGCCGAGACCGCGATCGACGTGGTCGCCGGTGAGCGCCGGCGCCTCGGCCGCACCTACGCGGTGTTCCACAACCAGTGTCTGCGGGCGTCGCTCGACCGGGCGCCGCGCGTGGTCGACACGGTCGTCGCGGTGCAGCACCACACCTGGGGAGCCGTCGTCCGCACCGCCGGCGGCACTCCGCTGACGGCCGCGGTGGTGGTGGACGCGGCCGGCGCCGGTGGGGTGGCGCTCGATCGCGACGTGCACCCGGAGCGCACCTCGTTCCAGACGGCGTACGGCCTCGTGCTGTCCGAGCGGCCCGACGTCGGTGGTGACGCAGCCGTGCTGATGGACTGGCGACCCGCCCGCGGAGGCGCCGCGGGAGCGGAGGAACCGACGTTCCTCTACGTGCTGCCCCTCGGTGGTGGTCGCTGGTTGGTGGAGGAGACGTCGCTCGCACGACGGCGGCCGATGGCGGTGGACGAGCTCCGCGCCCGTCTCGCCGCCCGGTTGGGTGCCGACCTCACCGACCGCGCCGAGCACGTCGAGGTGGTGTCGATCCCCATGCGTCCCGGTGTGCCCGGCCGGCTGCAGCCCACCGTCGGCTTCGGTGCCGCGGCGGGCTACGTGCACCCGGCCACCGGCTACTCGGTCACCGCGTCGCTCCGGGCTGCTCCCCGGGTGGCGGCGGCGATCGCCTCGGCGCGGTCGAGCACGGCCGATCCGGCGCGAGCTGCCCGGGCGGCGTGGGATGCGGTGTGGCCGCGCCCGCAGCGGCGCACCCGCGCCCTGCACGACTACGGGCTCGAGGTGTTGCTCGGGTTCGGCGCCGACGACGTGGCCGCGTTCTTCGGCACGTTCTTCTCGCTGCCCCACGACGTCTGGTCGCCGTACCTGCGGGTGGACGCCGCACCCGGCGAGGTGGCACGCGCGATGTCGGCGGTGTTCAGCCGTGCACCGTGGGGTCTGCGTCGCCGGCTGGCGACCGGCCGTCCCCCGCTGCCGCGCCGGCCGCGCTGAGCGACGTGGCGCCCACGGCGGCGTCGCCGTCCGCAGTCTCGCGTGACTCGCCGGTCGCACCGGTGGGGACGGTCGGGTCGGTCGTGGCGGCCTGGGCAGCGGCACGGTCGCGCCGGTGCTGGCGGATGCTGCGGCGCACGGCGAGCACCCAGCCGAGCGCCACGAACCCGGCGAAGATCCACCACTGCACCATGTACGACAGGTGCGGTCCCTCGGAGAGGTCGGGGTCGGGGAGCGGGATCGGCAGGTCGCCCTGGGCCGGCGACGCCCCGAGCACGTCGACGTAGACCGGCAGCACCTCGGCGGGCAGCTGCTCGGCCAGACGCGGGATGTCGATGCGGAACACCTCGCGGAGCTCGCCGGCGCCCTCGGTGAGCCCGCCGATCGAGCGCTCCTGGGTCTCGCGAAGGCGACCCGTCACCACCACCTCGCCGGTCGTGGGGGCGGGCACGTCGAACGTGGACGGCACGAAGCCGCGGTTCACGAGCACCAGGCGGCCGTCGGCGAGCTGCAGCGGCGTGACGGCGTTGACGCCGCTGAAGCCGTCCTGCGAGCGGTTCACCACGATCACCTGCTCGTCGGCGAGGTAGGTGCCCGTTGCGGTGACCGTGCGCCACTGCACGTCGTCGGGGTCGACGCCGTCGATCACGACGTCCTCGATCGGCACGATCGGTTCGGTGGCGCGGGCCCGGACCTCCGCGTTGAACTCGCGGCGCTCGTCGAGACGGTGCTTCTGCCAGAGACCGAGGTTGATCATGAGCACGATCATCCCGATCACCAGCAGGTGGAAGCCGAGCCACTTGGGGCGGAGCAGGAACCGGTACATCAGCTGCGATCCCAGAGCATGCGGTGGCCGCGGTCGTCGCCGAGCAGCACGTCGGCGGGGGTGCGGCGGTCGATGTGCCCGACGAGCCCGCGGTACACGCCGAAGCCGCACAGCTCCTGCAGCGTCGGGTCGAAGGTGCGCACGAGCTCGAGTGGCAACCCCAACTGCTGGTTCTCCTGCTGGCGGATCCAGCCGGCGCAGTAGTTCATCGCGATGCCCATGCGGCGCCGCTCGGTGCCGTTGGCACCTCCGCCGTGCCACAGCGAGCCGTGCCACACGAGGATGCTGCCGGCGGGCATCTCGGCGCAGATGCTGTCGTAGTGCTGGCCGTACACCGGCGAGTCGTCCGCAAGGTGGGTGCCGGGGATGATGCGGGTGGCGCCGTTGGCCTCGGTGAAATCGGTGATCGCCCACATGCTGTTGGCGGTGATGGCCCGGTGCGGCTTGGGCATCGGCAGCACCTGGTCGTCGGCGTGGATCGGTTGGGCGACCTCGCCGGGCCCGATGGTGATGCTCGACAGGCTGCTGACGAGCGGTCCGTCGCCGAGCAGGTGGTGCATCAGCGGGAGCACCACCGGGTGGACGGGGATCTGCCGGTACAGCTCGCCGTGGGCGAGGAGGTTGTACACGCGGTGGGTGGAGCGGCCCTCGAAGCCGTTGGTGCCCGGGCCGATGCCGAGCTCGCGCTCGAGTCGTTCGACGTCGGCGTGGAGGGCGGCGGCGGTGTCGGCGTCGAAGGCGTCGCGCACGATGG
Source organism: Actinomycetota bacterium (assembly GCA_009704985.1). Lineage (GTDB taxonomy): Bacteria > Actinomycetota > Acidimicrobiia > Acidimicrobiales > Ilumatobacteraceae > VFMC01. Next base: position 10,656 of record WLDE01000018.1, read on the forward strand.
CGTAGCCGTCGCGGTCGAGGTCGGTCCGGTACGTCGCGAGCGGATCGGGGACCGTCACGGCGTCGGAGTCGGCGAGCGTGGAGCCCATGGGGGCGACGCTACTGTCGCCCCGTGCCCGAACCGCAGCAGTCGTCCCGGGCGCTCGTCACGGGCGCCGGCTCACCGGGCGGCATCGGGTTCGCCGCGGCCCGCCGGCTGGCCGCCCGCGGGCACCACGTGATGCTGGTGGCAACGACCGACCGGATCCACGAGCGGGCCTCCGAGCTGGTCGCGGCGGGCGGTTCGGCCGAGGGATGGGTGTGCGATCTACGCGACGCCGACGCGGTGGCCGAGCTGGTGGCGCACGCCTCGGCGGCGGGGCGGCTCGACGTGGTGGTGAACAACGCGGGGATGGCGTCGCAGGGTGCCGGCACCGACGAGGCGGCGCTGGTGGAGTCGCTGTCGCTGTCGGCGTGGGAGGACACCCTGGCCCGCAACCTCACGTCCACGTTCCTGGTGTGCCGCGCCGCGGTGCCGGTGATGCGCGCCCGGGGGTACGGCCGGATCGTGAACGTCGCCTCCACCACCGGGGCGGTCTCCGCGTTCGAGACGGCGGGTGCCTACGCCGCCGCCAAGGCCGGGATGCTCGGGCTCACCCGCACGCTGGCGCTCGAGGTGGCCGGGGCCGGCATCACCGTGAACGCGATCGCGCCCGGCTGGATCGACACGCCGTCCGCCACCGACTGGGAGCGGCGCGCCGGTGAGGCGTCGCCGGTGGGGCGCAGCGGCACGGCGGACGAGGTGGCGGCCACGATCGAGTTCCTCGCGTCCCGCGACGCGTCGTACGTCACCGGGTCGCTGCTGGTGGTGGACGGCGGCAACCACGTGGTCGAGGCGCTCGCCGACCGACCGTGACCCGCACCCTCGCCGAAACCCAGGGGCCGGCGTCGCGGGTGCACAGTAGCCTCGGACGACCGTGAGCCGGGTCGTCGACGCCATCAGCCCGCCGCGCCTCGGTGGCGTGTACCGGCGGGTGCTGCTGTCGTCGTGGACGACCAACCTGGGCGACGGGATCGCCCTCGCGGCGGGTCCGTTGCTGGTGGCGTCGCAGACCGACGAACCGTTGCTGGTGGCGATGGCGGCGCTGCTGCAGCGCCTGCCGTGGTTGCTGTTCGGTCTCTACGCCGGGGTGGTGGCCGATCGCCACGACCGCCGGCGGATCGTGGTGGTCGCGAACCTGGCGCGCGCCGCCGTGCTGGCGTTGCTCGTCGGGTGCGTCGCGCTCGACGTGCTGAGCGTCGCGGTGGTGCTGGTGTCGGTGTTCCTCATCGGTCTGGCCGAGGTGTTCGCCGACACGACGGCCGGGACGTTGATGCCGATGATCGTGGAGTCGTCCGACCTCGGCCTCGCGAACTCCCGGTTGCAGGCGGGCCACGTGGTGGTGAACCAGTTGGCCGGCCCGCCCGTCGGCGCGTTCCTGTTCGCCGCCGGCATCGCGTGGCCGCTCGCCGCGCAGGTGGTGTGCTTCGCCGCCGGCGCACTGGTGCTGGCGAAGGTGAGCTTGGCCGTGCCGGTTCGCGAGCCGGGGGAGCGGCAGGCCCGGCGGGAGATCGCGGACGGGCTGCGCTGGCTCTGGCGGCACGGTGCGGTGCGCACCCTCACGCTCACGGTGGTGTGCTTCAACGTCACCTTCGGTGCCGCGTGGTCGGTGCTGGTGCTCGTGGCGACCGAGCGGCTCGGGATGGGCGAGATCGGCTTCGGGATCCTCACCACGATGAGCGCGCTGGGCGCACTGCTGGGTGCCGGGGCGTATCGCTGGATCACCGAACGCGTGAGCCTGGCGAACGTGATGCGCGCCGGCCTGGTGATCGAGACCGGCACGCACCTCGCGCTCGCCACCACCAGGTCGCCGTTGGTGGCGATGCCGGTGCTGTTCCTGTTCGGGGTGCACGAGGCGGCGTGGGGCACCACGGCCGTCACGATCCGCCAGCGTGCCGTGCCCGACGAACTGCAGGGGCGCGTGAACGCCGCCTACCTGCTCGGCGTGTTCGGCGGGCTCGTGATCGGAGCCGCGCTCGGCGGCCTGCTCGCGAGCATCTGGGGCGTCACGGCGCCGTTCTGGTTCGCCTTCGCCGGGTCGGGGTTGCTGCTCGTGCTGATCTGGCGCACGCTCGAGCACATCTCCCACGCCGGAGAACGCGGCCCGGCGACGGACGAGGGTCCGGCGGCGGCCGCTGAGTAGGGTCGGGCGCCGATGAGCGACCACGACCTGCTGCCCGCGTTCTTGACCCCCGCCTGGCTGGGCGAGGTGCTCGGCCACGAGGTGCGCGACCTCGGGGTGCGCCGCATCGGCGACGGACTGGTGGGGATGAACCTGCGCCTGAGGGTCGGCTACGCCGACCCCGATGCCGCGGCGACGGCAGGCGCACCGGCCACGGTGGTGGCCAAGCTGCCGTCACCGGACCCGACGAGCCGGGCGACGGGGGTGGCGTTGCGGAACTACGAGCGCGAGGTGAAGTTCTACCGCGACCTCGCCGGCACCCTCGACATCCGCGTGGCCCACTGCTGGCACGCCGACTGGGACGAGGCGAGCGGCGACTTCGTGCTCGTGCTGGAGGACCTCGCGCCGGGTGAGCAGGGCAACCAGCTCACCGGGTGCACGGTCGAGCAGGCCCGCACCGCGGTGCTCGAGCTGGCGAAGCTCCACGGACCGCGCTGGGGCGACCCCACGCTGGCCGACATCGAGTGGCTCGGACGCCGTACCAGCCGGGAGGACAGCGAACGCCTCGCCGGCATGTACCAGCTGTTCCTGCCCGGCTTCCTCGCCACCTACTCGACGTACCTCGACGACGACCAGCAGCGGCTCGTGACCGAGTTCGCCTCGCGGGTGGTCGAGTGGGCCGAGACGGCCGGGTCGGGGCCGCTCACGGTCACCCACGGCGACTACCGCCTCGACAACCTGATGTTCGCCTCGCCGGCGGGCGGCTACCCGGTGGCCGCCGTCGACTGGCAGTCGCCGGGGCACGGCCCGGGCATCAACGACGTCAGCTACTTCCTCGGTGCCGGCCTGCTGCCCGAGCAGCGCCGGGCCGTGGAACGCGACCTGGTGCGCGAGTACGCCGAGGCGCTGCGCGCCTACGACGTCACGATCGACGACGACGAGCTCTGGCGGCTCTACGCCCGCGGTGCGTACGCCGGCGTGATCATGACGGTGGTCGCGTCGCAGATCGTGGCGACCACCGATCGCAGCGAGGCGCTCTTCGAGGCGATGGGCACCCGGCACACGCGCCACGCCCTCGACCTCGACGCCGCCTCGCTCATCTGACCCGGCGACCCGGATCACCGGGGCGACCGGTGTCCCCGCGCGGCGGGCCACGGGTAGCGTCGGAGCCATGGCGCACGAGTTGCCCGACTTCCACATCCCGCACGCGGAGAAGATCGAGTGGATGATCGAGACCAACGGGTGGGCGCTCGAACCGGTGCCCGCCCGTGTCGACGTCGATCCGCCCGTGCCGGGCTACGCGTACACGATCGGGTTCCCGGCCGCGTTCGGGTTCCCGGAGGTGCTGGTGTTCGGGCTCACGCCGGCGGCGACCAACGGCCTCGTCGGCCTGGTGGCCGACCTGCTGCGGGGTGGCACGGAGATCCCGATCGGTGTGGAGCTGGTCGGCCTGTTCGACAACGACCTGCGCTGCGTGTTCGCGCCGGTGGACGGCGATGAGTTCGGCTGGCTCACCGAGGTCGCCACCGCCTGGTACCGCTCCACGGACTACCAGGTGGTGCAGCTGCTGTGGCCCGATCGCAACGGCTTCCTGCCCACCGAGGCCGGGTTCGACCAGCGGGTGCGGCCGGCGCAGCCCGTGATCGGCGCCGTCGGGTGAGGCACCGGGTGGACGCGGGGCGACGATGACCTCCACACCGGCCGTGCCGAGTGACGAGCCGCCGTCCGCCGGTCCGTCCGCCGGTCCGTCGGAGGATCCGTCCGCGTCCGATCGGCGGGTGGTGCCACCGGTGCTGCTGTTCGACGGCGACTGCGGGTTCTGCACGTCGAGCGTGGGCGTGCTGCGTCGTCTCGTTCGGCGGCTGCCGGCGGTGGTGCCCTACCAGTTCACCGAGCTCGACGGCCTCGGTGTCACCGCCGAGCAGTGCGCGGAGGCGGTGCAGTGGGTGGGTGCCGACGGTCGCGTGGCGAGCGGCCACCTGGCCGTGGCCGAGGTGCTGCTCGCCGCGGGTCGGGGATGGCCGCTCGTCGGGCGTGCGCTGCGCGCCCCGGGGATCTCGCCGATCGCGGGGGCGGTGTACCGCTGGGTGGCGCGCAACCGCCATCGGCTACCGGGTGGTACCCCGGCGTGCGCGCTCGGCCGCGACGGCTGACGCTCCCGGCGGGCCCGGCGGGGCCGGGTCAGCCCTCGTCGGCGGCGGACGCCGTGCGCCCGACCGGGCCGGGGCCGTGCTCGTCGATCAGCTCGGTGGTGGTGACGAACCGGTAGCCCTCGGCCAGGTAGCGCTCGATCACGCCGGGGAGGGCGTCGATCTCGGTGCGCCGGGCGAGCACGAGTTCCTCGTCGGGGCCGGTGAGTTCGAACGCCGACCGGCCGATGCCATCGTGGAAGATCACGAGCGCGCCCTCGTGGAGCCCGTCGACGTAGTTGCGCAGCACGCCGTCGACGTCGTCGATCGCGGTGCCGTTGCCGGGGTCGCGGCTCACCGACCACAGCGCGACGTCGTGGCCGACCTCGGCGGCGGCCTGCAGCACCTGGCCGGTCACCTCGCCGCGCACCGGCCGGAACCAGCGGGGTCGCTCGCCGACCACCTCGGCGATCGCGTCGGCACCGCGCTCGATGGTGCGGCGCACCTCGTCGGGCGACTGGATGGCGGCGCTGAAGTGGTCGAAGGTGTGGTTCGCCACCTCGTGGCCGGCCTCCACGGTGCGACGCACGTGATCCGGGCGGCGCTCGACCAGCTCGCCGATCAGGAAGAAGGTCGCGGGGACCTCGTAGCGCGCGAGCACGTCGAGCACCTCGTCGGTGAACTGCTCGGTGGGTCCGTCGTCGAAGGTGAGGGCGAGCACCTTGTCGGTGGTGGACACGCTCCACCACACGTTCACGCCGCCGCGGATCATGCCGGCCTTCACCGAGGCCGAGTAGTTGCCGGACAGCTGTCGCGACCCGAGGTGCTGGCCGAGGGCGTACGTGCCGACCGGCGCGGCGACGGCGGCGATGCCGGCACCACCGATGCCTGCTCGTCGGAGGAAGGTCCGCCGGTCCACGGCGGTTCAGCCTACGAGCGAGCGGGTGCGAGGGTGCGGGTCTCGTTCAGCTCGCGCGCGAGGTCGTCGAGGGCGGCGAGGTCGTGGCGGGCGAGCATCGCCCGGCGGACGTCGTCGATCGGCGCGGCGGCGAGCAGCTCGTCGAACCCGGCGTGTGGGAGTGCGAGCACGACCCGGAGCGCGGCGGTGAGGGCCGCGACCGGGTCGTGGTCGTAGGAGGCGAGCAGTGCCTCGACGTCGCGCTTGCGCAGCGAGGGCACGTGCGTCGGATCAGGCGACGGCGAGGTGGCGGCGATCCTCGACGACGTGCGGCACGCGGTGCTCGGCGAGCAGGTCGAGGAACGGCACGGCGTCGAACGCCTCGGGGCCGAGCACGCCGGCACCGGTCCAGAGGCCGTGGGCGAGGAGCTCGACGGCGACCACCGGGTGGACGGCGGTCTGCCAGACGACGGCCTGGTGACCGAACTCGCGCATCGTCCACTCGTTGTCGACGATCTGGTAGATGTACGACTCGCGCGGGCTGCCGTCCTTGGCGAGGCCGCGCACCAGCGAGCCGGCGCAGGTGCGGCCACGCATCCGGTCGCCGAGCTCGGCGGGGTTGGGCAGCACGGCCGACACGAGGTCGCGGGGCGACACCTCGACACCGCGGACCGACACCGGCTTGGTGCTGTCGAGGCCGAGCTTGCGCAGCGTGCGCAGCACGTCGAGGAACTCGTCGCCGAGGCCGTACTTGAACGTGACGCGGCCGACGTCGAGCCAGCGCGGCATGAGGATGACCTCTTCGTGCTCGACGTTGACGCAGCCGAGCGGGCCGATGCCCTCGGGGAACACGAAGGTCTCGGGCTCGCTGAAGGGCTCGGTGGTGAACCAGCCGCGATCGCGTTCGTACACGATCGGCGGGTTGAGGCACTCCTCGATCGTGGTCCAGATGGAGAAGGTGGGGGCGAAGGCGAAGCCGTCGATCACGAGGTCGCTGCCGTCGCGGACGCCGACCTCGTCGATGCGGCTGAACAGGTGGTCGGCCGCGTAGCGGGCGGCGACGTCGGAGAAGCCGGGCTCGACGCCCATGCCGACGAGGGCGAGCTGGCCGCGCTCGACCCACTCGTGCGACACCTCGAACTGGGCGTCGCCGAGCATCACGCCGGGCGTGTTGTACGGGTCGGTGGGGTGCGGGCTCGACATGTGCATCGCCATGTCGAGGTAATGGCAGCCGGCCTCGAACGCCGCGTCGAAGATCGGCGGGTTGAGGCGCGGGTCGCAGGCGTTGACGACGATGTCGGCGCGGCACGACCGGGCGAGCTGCACGAGGTCGGCGCGGTTGGACGCGTCGACGGCCGCCGAGCGCACACGGGGGGAGCGCGCCATCGCTGCGGCGCGGCCCGCCCGGGCGGCGTCGATGTCGGCCACCACGATCTCTTCGAACACGGGACGACGGGCGGCGATGGAGGCGAAGGCCGCTCCGACGCCACCGGAACCAACGATGAGCACTCTCATGCGAGGAGAGCATAGCAGAGAACTGACTGGTGTGTCAGTCAAACTGTGCGATGAGTGAGTCAGACTGACTTGTGCGTCAGACAGGTTTCCGATCCGCGCTGGATCGACGGAGGTCACGGCGCACGAACGGCGCCCTCCGAGGCACGACGGGTACCGTCCGGCGCATGGGTCGTCAGCGCACGCCTGCCCCCGATGAGCGGGCGCCGAAGACGTGCGCGACCTGCGGCCGCACGATCGAGTGGCGGGCGGCGTGGGCCGCGAGCTGGGCCGACGTGCGGTACTGCAGCGACGGGTGCCGTCGCCACCGGCTCACCGACACCGACCGCCGGCTCGAGCACGCGATCGACACGCTGCTCGACGCCCGGGCACGTGGGGCCACGATCTGCCCGTCGGAGGCGGCCCGGGCGGTGGGCGGCGAGGACTGGCGGCCGCTGATGGAGCCGGCCCGCCGCGCGGCACGCCGTCTCGTCGCCGCCGGCCGGGTGGAGATCACCCAGGGCGGGCGGGTGGTGGACCCGTCGACGGCCAAGGGACCGATCCGCCTGCGCCGCCCGAACTGAGGCGGGTGCGCCGGGGTTGGCTACGTTCGCTGGTGTCGCACCACGTGCGGCAGGGGGAATCCGACTCCGACACCGTCCTGGGGGGACCATGTCCGACACCGCCGCTCCGGCCACCAACTGGAATCTCGCCGACATCTACGAGGCGGTCGCCGCCGCGGTGCCCGACCGGCCCTGCCAGATCCAGGGCGACCGCGTGATCAGCTGGGCCGAGTTCGACCGCCGGGCGAACGCGCTCGCGGCCGACTTCGTCGACGCCGGCATCGGGCAGGGCGCGAAGGTGGCGTGCTACCTCTACAACGGACCCGAGTACCTGGAGACGATGACGGCGGCGTTCAAGGTGGCGATGGCACCGGTGAACACCAACTACCGGTACGGCCCCGACGAGATCACCTACCTGTTCGACAACGCCGACGCCGAGGCCGTCGTGTTCCACGCGTGCTTCACCGAGCTGCTCGACGGCATCCGCGCCTCGCTCACGAAGGTGAAGCGCTGGGTGGTGGTGGCCGACGACACCGGTGCCGGGCCCGACTGGGCGGCGCGCTACGAGGACGTGGTGACGAGCGGCAAGGTGCCGTCGCCGTCGTGGGGACGCAGCGGTGACGACCTGCTGCTGCTGTACACCGGTGGCACCACCGGCATGCCCAAGGGCGTGATGTGGCGCCAGGACGACCTGTTCAACGTGCTCGGCGGCGGCGGCAACGCCGTGCTCGGCATCCCGGCCGCGAGCGGCATCCCCGAGATCGTCGCACGCGTCACCGCGGCGCCCGCCGGTCTGGTCACGCTCACCGCGGCACCGCTGATGCACGGCACCGGCCAGTTCTCGGCGCTCAACTCGCTGGCGAGCGGCGGCTGCGTGGTCACGCTGGTGAACCGCAAGTTCGACGTGGTGGAGCTGTTCGAGACCATCGAGCGGCGACGCGTCAACAACCTGATCATCGTGGGCCAGGCCTTCGCCGGCCCGATGCTCGACCAGCTCGAGGAGGACCCGGGCCGCTTCGACACGTCGAGCCTCGTGATGATGGTGTCGTCGGGGGTGATGTGGAGCAAGGAGAACAAGGCCGGTCTGCTCCGGCACATCCCGCAGGTGGCGCTGTTCGACAGCTTCGGTTCGTCGGAGGCCGTCGGCATGGGCGGCTCGGTGAGCGTGGCCGGTCAGGCCGAGCAGACCGCCCGCTTCGCGCTGGGTGCGAACTGCGCGGTGTTCGCCGACGACGGCCGCCGTGTGGAGCCGGGGTCGGGCGAGCAGGGCATGGTGGCCGTCGGCGGGTTCATCCCGCTCGGGTACTACAAGGACGAGGTGAAGACCGCGGCGACGTTCCGCACCTACGAGGGCCGTCGCTGGAGCGTGCCGGGCGACTTCGCCGAGGTGAACGCCGACGGGAGCCTGAAGCTGCTCGGTCGCGGCTCGGTGTGCATCAACACCGGTGGCGAGAAGGTGTTCCCCGAGGAGGTCGAGGAGGCGCTGAAGACGCACCCGCAGGTGCGCGACGCCGTGGCCGTCGGGCTGCCCGACCCGCGCTTCGGCGAGACCATCTGCGCGGTGGTGGAGCCGGAGGAGGGTGCGGACGTCCCGTCGCTCGCCGACCTGAGCGATCACGTGAAGCAGCACCTCGCCGCGTACAAGGCGCCGCGCTCGCTCGTGGTGGTCGACACGATCGGTCGTGCCCCGAACGGCAAGGTGGACTACAAGCGGCTCAAGGCGCACGCGATCGACACGGTCGGGGCCACGCAGGGCATCGGGCAGTGAGCGCCGCCGACCTGCGCGCACGGCTCGCGGCCGGCGAGAGCGTCCTCATGCCCGGCGTGTGGGACGCGATCACGGCCAAGCTCTGCGCGCAGGCCGGCTGCTCGACGGTGTTCCTGTCGGGCTACGCGGTCAGCGGCACGCTCCTCGGCGTGCCCGACTTCGGGCTGCTCACCCAGACCGAGATGGCCGAGGTGGCGCGGCGCGTGTGCCGAGCCGTGCCGGGACTCGACGTGGTGGTGGATGCCGACACCGGCTACGGCAACCCGCTCAACACGATCCGCACGGTCGACCTGTGGGAGCAGGCCGGCGCGGCGGGCATGTTCCTGGAGGACCAGGTGTGGCCGAAGCGCTGCGGGCACATGGCGGGCAAGCAGGTGATCGACCGCGACGACTGGCTGATGAAGCTGCGCGCTGCGTGCGACCACCGCGAGTCGATCCACGTGACGGCACGCACCGACGCCCGTGCGGCGATCGGTCTCGACGAGGCGATCGAGCGGGCGAAGATGGCCCGCGACACGGGGGTGGACGCGCTGTTCGTGGAGGCGCCCGAATCCATCGCGGAGATGGAGCGCATCGCCGCCGCGTTGCCCGACATCACGCTCGTCGCGAACATGGTGGAGACGGGGAGGACGCCGCTGCTCACGCCGGCCGAGCTCGCCGAGCTGGGGTTCCGGCTCATCGTGTCGCCGCTCAGCCTGCTGTTCAGCGCGGTGAAGGCGGTGCAGGACAGCCTGAGGTCGTTGCAGACGCACGGATCGCTCCGGGGCGAGCTCGACCGGCTCGTCGACTTCGCCGCCTTCGGCGAGCTCGTCGGGCTCCCCGAGCACTACGAGCTCGAGCAGCGCTACCGCTGATCGGCGCCGACGGGCCGCTCGCCGGCCACGGTCGTGCGGTGCAGCAGCCGACGGCTGCCGTCGTAGTCGTTGATCGCGAGGTGCAGCAGGCAGCGGTTGTCCCAGATGGCGAGCGTGTCGGGCTCCCAGCGCAGCCGGCAGGTGAACTCGGCCCGCACGGCGTGGTCGAACACGTACTGGAGCAACGGCCGCGACTCCTCGACGGTCGTGTCCTCGAAGCGCTGGGTGTACACCGGGTTGACGAACAGGCTGCGGCGCCCGGTGTCGGGGTGCACGCGCACCACCGGGTGCAGCACCTCGCGGTCGGCGGACGGGTCGTTGCGGGTCATCACGACGGAGCGGCTGACGGCCGCGTTCGGGCCGGGGCCGTTCGTGCCGTGCGGCCAACCGGTCTGCACGGCACGCAGCGGTACGAGCAGGCGCTGCATGCCGGGGGAGAGGGCGTCGTACGCGGCCTCCTGGCTCGCCCAGAGGGTGTCGCCGCCCACCTCGGGCAGCTCCTTCGCGTGCAGCAACGTGAACGACGGGGGTTCGTCGAGGAAGGAGAAGTCGGAGTGCCACGAGCCGCCGAACGTGGAGATGCGCCGCTCGTCGGCCTCCTTCAGGACGGCGATCACGTCGGGGTGCGACGGCAGGTGCTGGATGTACGGCACGCGCAGCACCCGACCGAGGCGCGCCGTGAGCGCGACCTGCTCGTCGAGGTCGAGGGGCTGGTCGCGCACGAACACCACGGCGTGACGGCGCAGCGCGTCGCGGACCACGCGGAGGTCGTCGTCACCCGCGTCGGGTGCGCCGGCCGTGGCGCGGCGGAGGTCGACGCCGCGGATCTCGGCGCCGCAGGCCGGCGCGACGGGACGGACGGACACGTCGGTGCGCATCGCGCCAGTCTGGCCCACGCCGCGGCGGGGTGCCGCGGGTGAGGTGTCGCGGACGGGTGTCGCGGACGGCTGTCGTGGGACGGCTGTCGTGGGACGGACGTCTCGGTGATGGCGCGGCCCGCTGCTGGTGGCAAATGCGGCGCCGCATCGGACCGTCGCCGCTAGCATCGGCGCCCGAACAGCATCACGAGTGAGCCCGTCCGTCAGGTCCGCCTGATCGGTCGGGGTCCGGCAACCGGGGAGGAAGCCCCACGGTGCCTGCCCGCCTCGGCGGGGATGTGGTCCCGCCACGGCGGGGCAACAGCGCTTCCCACTCGTGATCCGGTCGGAAACAGGACCAGGCCGCACCCCCGGGGTGCCGAACACGAGGAAGGACGGGCGGATGAGCGCAGCGCTGCCGGTGACCGGCGCCTGGCGTCCGGGCGACGAGCCCGGTCAACGCCGGTTCGTCACGTTCCCGCACGATCGGCCGTTCGCGCTCGACACCGGCACGACCCTGCAGGACGTCACCATCGCCTACGAGACGTGGGGCCGCCTCGACGCCACGGCGAGCAACGCGATCCTCGTGTGTCACGCCTGGACCGGCGACAGCCACGCGGCCGGACCCGCCGGGCACGGCCATCCGTCGCCGGGGTGGTGGGACGACGTCATCGGTCCCGGCAAGGCGATCGACACCGACCGCTGGTTCGTGGTGTGCAGCAACGTGCTCGGCGGGTGCCAGGGCACCACCGGACCTGCGTCGCCGCACCCGGTGGACGGCCTGCCGTACGGCAGTCGGTTCCCGGTGGTCACGATCCGCGACATGGTGCGGGCCGAGGCGCGTCTCGCGTCGCACCTCGGCATCGACACCTGGCACGCCGTGATCGGTGGGTCGATGGGCGGGATGCAGGTGCTGGAGTGGGCGATCACGTTCCCGCAGCGGGTGCGCTCGATCGTGCCGATCGCCACCTGCGCGCAGGCCACTGCGCAGCAGATCGCGTGGGGTGCGATCGGCCGGCGGGCGATCCGGCTCGACCCGAACTGGCGCGGTGGTGACTACTACGACGCGCCGCCGGGGGAGGGGCCGACCGAGGGGTTGGCCGTCGCCCGGATGGTGGCGCAGGTGACGTTCCGTAGCGACAACGTGTTCACCGACCGCTTCGGCCGCGATCTGGCCGACGGTGGCAACCTCAACGGCCGTCTCGACCTGTGGCAGCGCTTCGAGGTGGAGCGCTACCTCGACCATCACGGCGAGAAACTGATCCGCCGGTTCGACACCAACAGCTACCTGGCGATCGGCAAGGCGATGGACCTCCACGACGTGGGGCGCGGGCGAGGCGGGCTGAAGGCGGCGATGGGGCGCATCCGTGTGCCCACGCTCACGATGGGCATCTGGAGCGACATGCTGTACCCGTCGTACCAGCAACGCCAGATCCGCGATCTGCTGGTCGACCTCGGCACCCCCTGCGACTACGTGGAGATCGACTCGCCGCACGGCCACGACGCGTTCCTGATCGAACTCGACCAGGTGGGTGCTCCGATCGCCCGCTTCCTCGACGAGGTCGCGAAGGGCTGAGTCGGCCGGGTGTGGCGCGGCCGGCTGCGCCCGGATCGGCTGCGCCCGGGTCAGCTGCGCCCGGAGCGGCGCTCGATCATCTCGCGCAGCTTCGGCACGACCTTGCTGGAGGCCGGCACCCTCACTGCGAGCAGCACCGGCATGCCGTACGTGTCGTGGCCGCGGAGCAGGAAGACGGCGCGCCGGCGGGGCGGTGTGTCGGACTCGCCGACCAGCCGGTACGACGAGGAGTGCCGGCGACGCATGAACCGGCGTTGGTCGACGAGGATCTCGCCGTCGGGTTCGATGAGCAGGCGGGTCTCGCGGAACCGGCCGAGCGCATCGCCCTTGTCGTTCATCAACTGCCCATACCCGATGAAGCGCGAGAGGTCCTTGGCCACCCAGTGCGGCTCGATCTTGAAGCCGACCCAGGCGAGGAAGACCATGAGGCCGACGGCGAGGGCGAACCAGACGTAGTCCACACGTGCATCATGGCCGGTCCGGGGTGCCGGGCACCACCCGCGTCGGGGGTGTCGACACGGGTCGGTGCGGGTGCGGCGGTCGTGCGGGCGGGTGCAGGACGGGTGCGAGAGGGAGTGACCGCGGCGCGCACGGCACGGTGCGCGAGACTGGAGCGATGCTCGCCGGCGACCCCCGACCCGACCGATGACCCTGCCGGGCGTCGCAGTGTCGGCGTCGCTGCTCGGATCGCCGGTCGCGGCGGAGCTCACCGAGGAGGAGGCCGCCGTCCGGGTGTTCCTCGCTGCAGGTGGGCTCGTGCTGCTGGGCGTGGGGTTGGCGTGCATGACGGTGTGGTGGTGGCGCAGCACCCGTCCCGAGCCTCCGGCGCTCGGCCCGCTCGAGGTGATGAGCGATCGGCGGTGGCGAACGGCCGGCGACAGCGAGCGACGTCGCATGGTCGACGAGACGCGGCCGGAGGGCGCCGATGGCCGCGATCTGGTGGTCGCTCCTGAGCCGATCGACCTGTCCGAGCTGGTGCGTGGCGTACCGAGCTTCGACGACCTCCGCGACGTGTCGCTGGAGTCGGATCGACCCGCGGTGCCGGAGGTGGCGGTGGCCGACCTCGAGGCGCTCGAGCTGGCGTCGTCGACCGCCGGGGCGTCGACCGCCGGGGCGTCGCCGACCGGTGTCGAGCCCGGATCCGTCGAGCCTGGATCGGTCGAGTCCGGATCGGTCGAGTCCGGTGCGCCGTCCACGACCGCGGCCGATGACGAGACGGTGGCGATGGTCGACCCGAACGTCGCCGATCCAGCGGCTCCCGAGGCCGATGCGGCGAACGACGCCGACGCAGCGGCGGAGACGTCGGCGGACGACGTGGCGGGCGCGGACGATCACGCGTCGGACGGCTCGACGGATGCGACGATCGCACAGCCGCGTCCGGTCGATCTGGGTCATCCGGTCGGCCGCGACTGAACCTCGTCCCGGAGGACGCCGGGCCAGCGGTGATCATGGGTCCGCGTGGAGGTGGCGGGTACCGTGTGCCCCATGTCTGCACAGGGGTTCGACGTCGAAGCGATGCTGTCCCGGTACCGCGAGCGCGCCGCTGCGGTACGCAAGCGCCCGCTGCCGCCGGTGGCGGGGGAGGAGCGCCAGGCGTTCATCGCCCAGGCCAACACCGACTTCATGGACTTCGCGATCATCGGCGACGCGGTGGGCACGATCGAGGACGGGTTCCTGGTGCTGCGCGTCGATCTCCGTCCGGCTGATCAGCGAGGCTGAGCTGGGCCGACGCGAACGCGTCGTCGGATGCCGCGGCCCTGTCGATTCGGAGTTGTCCGCTGTCGGGGGTGAGCCGCTATCATCTCTTGTCGCATTGCGGATGTGGCTCAGTTGGTAGAGCATCACCTTGCCAAGGTGAGGGTCGCGAGTTCGAGTCTCGTCATCCGCTCTGAGGAAAGTCCAGGTCAGCGGCCCTTCGAGGGCCGCTGATCTGCTTTTCCGGCCAGCCGGTCTACTATCCCGCTCTACTATCGGTCCGACTTTCGGACCCTCCGACGTGGTGGAACGGAGGTGGCCCATGGCTCGACAGGGCAAGCGGCCAGGCGCGGCGGCGCCGAAGCAGCCGGCGGGACGGCAGGGTCCTCGGCGCGAGAAGGGGAGCGGTGGCCTCACGCTCGTGCGGCCGGGGGTGTGGCGGGTCGACATCGAGTACGCCCGTGATCCCGTGACTGGCCGCCGCCGGCGTGTGAGCCGAACGGTGCAGGGAACGCGACGTGATGCCGAGGCAGCGCTCGCTCGCTTGCGTGTCGCCGACGTCGAGAAGCGACTGCCTCGCGGCGGCACGTCCGCGAAGTCGGTGCGGGCGGCGTTCGATCTGTATCTCGAGGCTGCTGCAGCCGGGACGATCGTGTTGGCCCCTCGGACGCTCGTGACGTCGCGGTCGGCGGCGAACACGATGTGCCGGATGCTGCTGCCCGGTGATCGGCCATTCGGCACGATCGCGCTCAGCCGCCTGACGTGGCAGGAGATCGAGCAGATGTATACAGCGATGCGGGCAGAGGAACTCGGCGTCGACTGGGTGCGGCGGTGCGCCACGGTGCTCACACGCTCGCTCGACTTCGCACGCAAGCGCGGGTTGATCGACTCGAACCCGTCGAAGGATGCCACCCGCCCTCGGGGCGGTCGGTCCAAGCCGGTGTCGCCCGGATTGACGGAGGTGCGGGCGTTGCTCGATCGGGCTCGGGCAGTGGATCCCGAGCTTGCGGACGCCGTGACCGTGCTGGCGAGCACGGGGATGCGCAAGGCCGAGCTGTTGGGTCTGCAGTGGTGGGCCGTGGATCTGGAACGCCGCGAGGTGCACCTCGCGTTCGCGATCTCGGACGGTGGGCCGGGAGTGAAGGTCGTGCGGAAGGAGACGAAGCGGAGCGACTGGCGTGATGTGCCGCTCACGGCGCAGGCCGTGGATGCGCTGCGACGCCAACATGCACGTGCCGAGGAGCGGGGCGAGGTCGGCCCGTCGGACTACGTGTTCCCCGGGAGCCCTGACCCGTCGGTGCCGATCCGTCCCGACACCTTCGCCGACCGCTGGCTGGCATGCCGGGGTGATTCACCCGTGACGCTGCTGCAGCTGCGTCACTTCGTCGCGACGACGATGCTCGACGCCGGCGAGTCATATCGCACGGTGGCCGACATCCTCGGCAACAGCGAGAACACGTTGCGCTTGCACTACGACGGCCGCACCGACGTCGGCAAGCGCAGGGCGATCGAAGCGCTGGCGTTCTAGAACTCGAGCGGTCCAGCCTGTGCGAGGAAGGCGTCGACGGCTTCGACCGGCACGAGGATCCGGCTGCGCAGTTTGACCGCCGGCAGCTGACCGGTGCGCACGCACTCGTAGGCGGTGCTCTTCGAGACGCCGAGGATCTCGGCGACTTCGCGCACGCTGTAGGTGCGAGCCGTCGGGCCACGTCGTGACGTCGGGCTCTGGGTCATGGATCCTCCTCCGTGGATGATGACGTGCCCTTGCGGCGGGCTCGTCGATGGGCCGGTACCAGTACAACTGGACAGCCGCAGGCGCCTCCGGTGAAAAGTCCTCGCGTTCGGGTGCCGTGCACTCGTCTGTCAGAGCTTCTGTCGGGCCTCAGTGAACCGGTCCCAAGTTCTCGGACCTTCGCCGGCTGCAGGTGCGAACTCCCTGCTCTGGTGCCCGCGACGGAACGCCACGGTTCGTGCACCGCCACGGTGATCTTCTGTGAGGGAAACAGACCCTTGGAGCAGCTCGTCGGGTGTGAACATGCGGTCGAGCGGCCGAAGGTAGCTCGAAGGCCTCGAGGATGGCGTCGTGAGGGGCTGTCAGGATGGACGGATGCAGGGGGAGTCGATGACCGCAGCGGTGTTGCTCTACGACGGCTGCACGATCACCGAGGTGGCCGAGATCGCAACGCGGCTCGCCCATTGGGACGTACGAGTCGAGTTCGTCGCCCGAGTCGTCGAGGGGCTGCGGGATCAGTCGGGGTTGCGGTTGCTGCCCGATCGGTCGATCGGCGAGGTCGATCCGGCGGGTCTCAGCGTGGTGATCGTGCCGGGCGGCAACCCGGACTCGGTGATCGAGGATCCGGGCGTGCTGGGCTGGCTGCGGCGAGCAAACGAGGCGGGTGTGCTGGTGGGGGCGATCTGCGCCGGTGTGGCGCTCGTGGCGGCCGCCGGCGTTGCCGCGGGTCGTCGGATCACGCACAACTACCGATCACCGTGGGCGCCGCCCGAGCTCGTCGAAGCCGTCGGGCACCTGTGGGCTGGCGCGATCGTGGAGGACGACCGGACGGTCGGGGTGGTACGCGACGGGAACCTGATCTCGGCCTTGCCGAACCACCCGATCGACTTCGCGATGGAGATCCTGGTCGCCCTCGGCCTGTACGACCGCCACCGAGCCGACCTCATGGCGGAACACCTGAAGGGCGGCTACGTCGAGGAGCTGTATCTCGAGGGATGAGGCGAGGGTGTGAAGTTCACACCCTTTCGAAACGGCCTGTGTTGAGGGTGGGTTCGACGAGGCGATGTTCACACAGTTGTTCACCGCGATGTTCACACGTTGACCAGCCAACATGCCCGTTGTCCCTACGGCCGGCCCGTGAGCTGAGCCATGTCGATGCGTCCCTGGGTGGTTACCCAGATCGCAGGTCAGTACTCGTTCTGCCCCCGAAACCACGGACAATGTCGCACCCGTGTGCGATCCTGAGTGCGATGACGCTCGAGATTGATTCGTTGACTGAGGTGGTCGAGACACGCAGGCAGCTCGCGTCCCAGAGCCTCGACCCGACCCGTCGGGCCGACATGGGTCAGTTCTTCACCCCCGAGCCGGTGGCGATGTTCCTTGCATCGATGTTCGATCTCCGTGACCGCCCCGCGACCCTCCTAGATCCTGGCGCCGGGGTGGGTTCGCTAACGGCGGCCTTCGTTGCTCGTTGGGCTGACGAGTGTGACTCGCAGCTGCACGCAACCGCGTGTGAGGTAGACGACTCCCTCCATGGTGACTTGAGGACGACGCTCGGCGAGTGTGAGCTGCACGCATCGCTCACGACAGATCTGCTCGGCGAGAGCTTCATCGAGTGGGGCACCGACCGCCTGGCGGGGATTCGCCTCACAGAGCCGCCGGGCTTCGACTTCGTTATCCAGAATCCCCCGTACCGGAAGCTTGCAGCCGACTCCCACGACCGGCGCCTGCTGCGGGCTTCAGGTGTCGACGCCCCGAACCTTTACGCAGCTTTCCTCGCTCTCGGCGCACGCCTACTTGCGCCTGGAGGCCAGATGGTCGCCATCACGCCGAGATCCTTCGCAAACGGGCCGTACTTCAAGCGCTTCCGCCAGGACCTACTCCAATGGGTGAGTCTCCGCCACATACACGTGTACGACAGCCGCGACACGGCGTTCGCGGACGCCGCGGTCCTGCAGGAGAATGTGATCGTTCGGGTGGAACGAACCTCGCACCGAGGCCCGGTTCGAATCACGTCGAGCGTGTCGCCCGCCGCTACAGCGATGACCGCTCGGGACGTGCCTTATGCAGAGGTGGTACGCCCCGATGATCCGGAGCAGTTCATCCATCTGTCTCCGCATGCGCAACACGCTGACATCGCTTCGGCCCTGGCGGCACTTCCTGACACCGTCGCGTCTCTCAACTTGAAGGTCTCAACAGGGCGGGTGGTCGACTTCCGGGTCAGGGAGCATCTTCGTCAAGCCCCTGACGCTGATACGGCGCCACTCGTCTATCCAACGCATTTGCGTGAATCATCAGTTGAATGGCCGAAGGAGACGAAGAAGCCGAACGCCCTCGTTCGATGTTCGGAGACTGAATCGCTGATGCTTCCCGCCGGTTGCTACGTACTGGTGAAGCGATTCAGTGCCAAGGAGGAACGCAGGCGGGTTGTGGCATCCTTAGTCAGAGACGGTGATCTCCCAGGCGAAGTCTGGGCGTTCGAGAATCACCTGAACGTGTTCCACTTAGGGAACCGAGGACTACCGCTGAGTCTTGCTGCTGGCCTCGTTGTTTGGCTCAACTCCACTTCGGTCGATCTCGCCTTTCGGCAGTTCTCTGGGCATACCCAGGTGAATGCCACCGACCTGCGGAACATGCGCTACCCAAGCGCCGGAGAACTCGTTGCTCTGGGCGACGCGGCAGGACTCGCACATCTCACGCAAGATAAGGTCGATGCACTTGTCAGCGAGCACGTCGCGGGAGTCCGGAGCCGAGCGACCAATGCATAGGTATGTTGCCCAAGCGCAGCAGGTGCTACGTGCACTCGGCTTGCCCCCGGAGCAGACGAATGAGCGAGCAGCCCTGACTCTTCTTGGGTTGATCGATCTCCGGCCCGAGGGCTCATGGGCGGAAGCGGAGAATCCCATGATCGGCATCACGCCCCTAATGACGTTCATGGCGAGGCACTACCTCGATCAGCCGTACGCCGCGAACACCCGCGAGACGATTCGGCGCTTCACGATGCATCAATTCGTGGCGGCTGGAATCGCGATCGCGAACCCGGACGAGCCAAGGCGGCCGACGAACAGCCCTCGTTTCTGTTACCAGGTACCACCCCAACTCCTTGTGGTTCTCCGAACCTTCGGCACATCGGACTGGGATCGAGCATTGGCGGCCTGGATGAAGCAGGCGCCGGCGCTTCGAGAACGTTGGGCCGAGGAACGAAGCATGGCGCTCATTGCCGTGACCTTGCCAGACGGCGCTGAGATTGGCCTTACGCCGGGAGGACAGAACGTCCTCATCGCACTCATCGTCGAGGAGTTCTGTTCTCGGTACACGCCGGGAGGCATGGTGTTGTACCTCGGCGATGCTGGCCAAGGCGACCCAGTCGACCACCTCGATGTCCTCGAGGAGTACGGGGTGCGAATCGCGGATCATGGCAAGGTTCCCGACGTAGTCGTGCTGCTAGCGGATCGTGGGTGGCTGGTCCTTGTGGAAGCAGTTACGTCGCACGGACCCATCAACCCGCTCCGGAAAGCCGATCTTGCGGCGCTTTTCGACGGCCAGCTAGGCCTTGTCTATGTGACAGCCTTCCCAGACATGCCGACTTTCACGCGATACTCCCGAGAGATCGCGTGGGAAACCGACGTCTGGGTAGCGGAGAACCCCACCCACCTCATCCATTACAACGGCGACAGATTCTTGGGCCCCTACGGATGATTATCGTGTGTTTGCCCTCTACGGCGCATCACTACTCATTCTCCAGGCGTCGGGAAAGACATCCGCGGCTTGGCGTACGTGTCGGAACTCAAAGTGCCCCAATCTAATCGCTTCCTGGCGCCACTCTGCATACGCCGCCTGAACGCGTGCGCGGGACGCTGAATCGAGGCTTGGCAGAATAGGCATCAGACGATGCGTATAGGTGAAGAAGGTCATGTAGGGGTGCTCGAACTCGCCTTCCGAGATGCGGGCAGACTTGGCTAGCGCATCCAAGCCCTCCACCCAGTAGTGGAATCTTGTAGTCGGCTGGATCTGTTCGGAGAGTTCCCCGGCCCGTCGCATCAGCACCGTACCAAGCGTGTTTAGTGTGAACGCGTCCTCGTGGCAGGCGACCGCCTTCTTCGCATAAGAGAACGCGCGTCCCAGATCGGAGGTCAAGGCCAAGGCGCGCTGCTCCCAATACCGGGCATTCTTGTTGTAGTATTCCTCAAGTTCAGCGTACCAATCGTCGACGTCATCTCGTCCGAGTAGATCCCGAACTGCTTCCACCCTCATCATTTCTCGGACGATTCTGAATTCGTGTGTCCTTCGGCGCATGGCGCGAGGGTTTATGAATGGTGCGCAAGACTTAGCGATTCTGAGCCCGAGCTCGCTTAGAGGCGTCATGTGGAAGGCTGAGCAACGATCGGACGTGATCAGGTCCGCAAGGAAGTGGTGCCGTAGTCGAATGGCACCAACTTCGTTCTTGTCTGTCACGATCCAGTCGCTAAGCGGGCCGCCCGGATCCAGCTCAGCGAAGATCTCGTTGACATCTTGGCCCGTGACCTCGCTGACAATGTTGATCGGTACTGAGAGTCCGTACTTCGCCACAAGGGCAACTGCGGTGAAGATCCCCTTTACCTTCGGCTCCGCAGACTGATACGCAGCGGCGCCACGGTCGATGAAGCCGTGTGCATCCTCGAGGGTCGCAAGAGAGCTGAAGAGATCACGTCCGTTTGTGACGAAGTGCAACTCCTGGGAACGCCGATCGAGACCCTCAAGTCGTCCCAGCCGAGCATGTCGACCCCGTACTTCCACGATCTCTCGCCACAGCTGCGGTGTCGGGGTGACGAATACGGTCGACTCCAGGCCGATGACCGACCACGACGGCAGCGCCCGCCGAATGTGGTCGACATGAGCGTCGCGCTCGGCGCCTATGATTAGAAGTGGAACCTTGGAGTTGCGTGCCAGCTTTAGCAGCTGTGCCACTTCCCCCACCTCAGACGCCGCATTGTCGATGAGGAGCACTGCATCCGGTCGATCGGCAAAGAATCGAAGGAACTCTTCCGGGTTGATTCGCTCGTAGCCTTCAAGCACGTAGGGTCGCCATCCCGAAGTCGTAAGTTCGTGTGCCAGTCGCAGTAATGAGGTCGTCTTTCCGGTGAAAGCAGGGCCGTGAATGAGATACAGAGTCGCCTGCGTGGTCCGATTGTTCGGTGCACCGATGTCCTCGCTCAACCGATTTACCCACGTGGGTATCCCATCCAGATCGGCAACTATGTCTGCCCAAATCGGCTCGTGACCATTGTAGAAGTCGTGGCCCCGAGGGGAGCCCGCGGGTGTGTTCGGAATGAGCGGCGCGAGTACGCGCCCTAGGTAGATTGATGTGTAGCTCGACGTGGTCTGCGTTTCGGTTGCATGGACAGCACGGTGCAAATAGTCGAAGAACTCGCCCGCTGGGCTATTCACAACGACTAATCCGAAGCGTTCGTACTCGCGTCGTGTGAATTCGTCCACGCCTGGAAGCACAATTAGTGAAGGGAATCCGAAATCATGTGATCGATTTCCCTTGTGCAACACTTCGATCAGATCCGTCTCATCGTGAAGCCGAGCGCCGAGAACGATGAACGGTCTGCGGGCGTAGTCGGCTCGCAGAATCGTATGCCAGTTGTGCTCCGTGGACGTCCGAAGGGCCGCCATGTACTCTGACTGATCGAATATCAGATTTGGTGAAGGATTCCGGCCGAGTGATCCAACATACCCATGAAGATGGACAAGCGGAAACTCCTCAGCATCGCCGCCGTACGGGGTAGTCTGGTCAGTCCAGATGAGGGTTCGCGGTACCTGCCGTCTACTCTTGTTGTTCTGGTAGGCGGTCTCGATTGAGTCATCGATGTTGAATGACCAGATCGCTTCCCAACTGAGATCCGGAATGAGGCCATGCCAGCTGGCCGGCTCGCAGTCGGCGAAGAGTTCCTTGAATATGCTTAGCACGTGGGTTGCGCCTCGCTCGTCTATGAGCGCCCGGTACGTTCTAGTGGTTCGTCGCTGATTTAGCAAGGTGGGCTAGTCTTTCGTCATGCCGGTGATGACTGCTGCTGCGTTGGACGTGTCTGATGAGCAGCGGGTGGTGTTGGAGCGGTGGGCCCGTTCGACGGTGGAACCGCATCGACGGGTGGTTCA
>WLDE01000189.1 GCA_009704985.1 Actinomycetota bacterium
CCTGCCAGGCACCGCGGGGTGCGGCACCGCGCTCGAAGCGAGCGTCGCGGTCGGCGCGGCGGCCGTCGCGATCGGGACGATCCGAGCGACCGTCGCGCGCGTCGTCACGCGACCAGCCACGATCGTCGGGACGCGCCCCACGTGCGCCGAGCCGGTCGAACGAACGCGCCGACGAGCGATCCGTGCGCGAGGGACCGGAGGGACGGGGGCCCCGATCGGTCCGGTCGGCGAACGGACGGTCGCTGCGCGGGCGGTCGTCACGGGGACGGTCGTCACGGGGACGGTCGTCACGGGGACGGTCGGCGAACGGACGGTCGGCGAACGGACGGTCGCTGCGGGGGCGGTCGTCGCGGGGGCGGTCGTCACGACGGGCGGGGCGATCGGCCCACGGCCGCTGCTGCTCGCGCGGAGTCCACGAGCGGTCGTCACGACGCGGCCGGTCGGTGCGACCCGTGCGGTCGGTGCGATCCGTGCGGTCGGTGCGATCGACGCCGTCGGGACGAGGGCCGCGCGCCGCAGCGGGCGAGCGGTCCGACCGATCGCGACGCTCACCACCGTCGAACCGGGCACCGCGATCGCCGCGCTCCGCACGGTCGAAGCGGTCGGTGCGCTCACCGCGATCGAACCGCGGGGTCCGCGGCTCGAACGAGCGCTCGCGACGGCTGTCGCTCGACGGACGCGACCGCTCGTCGCGCTCCGGCCGCACGTCGCGGTCGCCGTCGTGCCGCTCGTCGCGGTGGCGATCGGGGCGTGCCGCGGGACGGGCGCCCTCCACCCAGGCCACGTCGTGCTCGAGCGAGTCGACGAGGCGGCGCGCCACGCGCTGGCGGCTGGGCGGCACGAACGCGATGACGGTGCCGTCGCGTCCGGCGCGACCGGTGCGACCCGAGCGGTGCTGGTAGTCCTTGTCGTTGTCGGGCAGGTCGTAGTGCACGACGAGTTCGACGTCGTCGACGTGGATGCCGCGAGCGGCGACGTCGGTCGCGACGAGCACCTGCACCTTGCCGCGCTTGAAGTCCTCGAGCGTGCGGGCTCGGGCCACCTGGGTGCGGGCGCCGTGCAACGCGCCGGCGCGCACGCCGGCGTTCATCAGCTCGGCGACGACGTCGTCGACACCGAAGCGGGTCTTCACGAACACGATGGTGGGACCGTGCGTGCCGAGCAGCTCGACGGTCGCGTCGAGGCGCTGCATCGCCGGCTGCACCACGAAGCGGTGCTCGACGGTGCCGTGCTCGACCTCGCCGACGAGGTCGTGGCGCACCGGGTCGCGCAGGTAGTCGGAGATGAGCTCGTCGACGTCACCGTCGAGGGTGGCGGACCACAGCATCGTCTGACGGGTGGACGGGGTCATGTCGAGGATGCGGCGGACGTCGGGCATGAACCCGAGGTCGGCCATGCGGTCGGCTTCGTCGATCACGCACACCTCGACCGCGCCGAGGTCGCAGTGGCCCTGGTCGATGAGGTCGAGCAGCCGGCCCGGGGTGGCGACGACGACCGACGCGCCCTTGCGGAGCGAGTGGATCTGCGTCGCCATCGGCGCGCCGCCGTACACGGCCTGCACGAAGCGCCACTGGGCGCGACCCAGCGGCACGAACGCACGCTGCACCTGCTCGGCGAGCTCCCGCGTGGGCACGAGCACGAGGCCGGTCGGGCGCTTCGGTGCGGCCTGGCTCACGCGGGCCATGAGCGGGATGCCGAAGCCGAGCGTCTTGCCCGACCCGGTGGGGGCGCGGCCGCAGACGTCGCGGCCGGCGAGGGCGTCGGGGAGGGTGACGGCCTGCACGGGGAAGGCGTCGGTCATGCCGTTGGCGGCGAGCGCCTCGGCCATGCGCGCGGGCACGCCGAGATCGGCGAAGGAGGTGGTCATGTTCTGCTCTCTCGAGGGGTTCGCCGCGTCGTTCGTGCGGCGGTATCGGCACGTTTGCAGCCGTCGATCCGGCACCGCTCGGGCCCGGATCCCCTGAACGAGGAGCTCCACACGTGATCTGTCCTTATGAACAGCTCGTCTCACGCTATCGGGACAGACGATGGTTCGTTCGCGGGTCGTGTGGGAACCGATCGGCGTCGTGGGACGTCAGAGATCACGAGCGCGACGTGTGCCGACCCGGGATCCGTCCGCCGGGGGCGACGCACGTCGTCGCAGGAGGTGCCGAGCCGGCGGCGCAGGAACGACCCCGCCGCCGGTGACGGCCCCTGCGCCGAGCCGTTCGTCGTCCGGGCGCGAATTCCACCCCGCACCTCGGCTGTGACGGGGCACGATGGTCGCGTGGAGACCCCGCCGATCACGACGGAGGTGGTGCGGTGCCTGGTGGCCGAGCAGTTCCCGTCATGGGCGCACCTCGACGTCCGGCCCGTCGCCGACCACGGCTGGGACAACCGCTCGTTCCGGCTGGGTGACGACCTGCTCGTCCGGCTCCCGAGCGCCGACGCCGACGCCGACGCAGGTGGACGTCGAGCGGGCTGGAGCCGCTCCCCCGCCGAGGTGGTCGACCCCCTCGTCGCGGGCGCCTGACCACGACGAACCGGCGCACACGGGACGCACACGGGACGCACACGGGACGAGAGCCGTCAGACGTCGGTGAACCGCGGAGCGCCGGGCTCCGGTGCCACGCGAGCGCCGTTCGCGGCGTAGCTGATCGCGTGGTACCAGCCTGCGAGCAGGAACACGTCGAGGGCCTGCTCGTCGGACAGATGCCGACGCACACGTTGCCAGAGGTCGTCGTCGAGATCGGCCCGATCGTGCAGTGCATCGGTCACCTCGATCAGCACCCGGTCGCGCTCGTCCGTCCAGCAGGCATCCGATGCCTGGCCGCGGGTGAGCGAGCGCACCTGGTCCGGCGTGAACCCGACGCGCGCCGCGAAGAAGGCGATGTGCACGCCCCACTCGTACTCGCATCCGCAGCGGGCGCACGTGCGGTCGATCACGATCTCGCGATCGCGCATGCCGATCGAGAGCCGGCGGCTCAGCTCGTAGCCGCCCCATCCGCCCATGGCGGTCGCCATCGGCAGGTTGCGCACGAAGGTGCGGAACAGGCCGATCGGCGGCACTCCCGGAGGCATCATCGCCTCCAGTCGTGCGGCGACATCTGGGTCGTACGGCGGCTCCAACGGTGCGATCCGGGTCACGGTTCCTCCATGTGTGTGTGTTTCTGATTCCGAAACGTCGACCGCACGGTATCGTTTCGGAATCAGCAACACCACCTCGCTCCGGAGGAACGCTCCGCCATGACCGACCGATCGGCCCCACGACCCGGCCGTGCCGTGCGCGGCTCCACCACCGGCCGTCCACTCATGGCCGCGATGGACCTGCTCGGCCGTCGTTGGGCGCTGCGGCTGCTGTGGGAACTCCGCAGTGGCCCGCTCGGCGCTCGTGCGCTGCTGGCCCGCTGCGACGGGTTGTCCTCGAGCGTGCTCTACGAGCGGTTGCGCGATCTGGTCGACGCCGCGCTGGTCGTCCAGGACGACGACGGCCGGTACGAGCTCACCGACGTCGGCCGCGAGCTCGGGACCGCGCTGCAGCCCCTCGACGCATGGGCACGCCGATGGTCACGAGAGCTCGACGGGTGAGGAACCAGCCCGCGAGGCTGGACCGATGAACGCAGCGGCATGAGGCGCCGAGCCGGGCGTGGTCCGCCTGACCGACGCCGGATCTCGGGGCGCTCGCGCGACATGCTCCGGCACGGTGCCCTTGTGGGATCGGGCGAGGCCTGCGACGCTCACGTCGTGCGAACGAGGATCGCAGCGCTGCTCGTCACCGCCACGTCGGTCGGCACGTTGGTCGGCGCATGCGGATCGGACGAGCGGGCGAGGATCATGTTCGTCAGCGGTGCTCCGGAGTCGCCACGTCTCGACGTCGCCGTCGGGCTGTGCGGAGCGGCGGGCCTGGTGATCGGCGTGGTGGCGGAGACGCCGCAGTCGGTCCTGCTCCGGGTGCGGGCCGACGACGACGGCAACGGCGAGGAGTGTGCGATGTCCCAGACCGTGCATCTGGCCGAGCCGCTCGGGAGCCGATCGGTCTTCGATGCCGACTCGGGCGACGAGATCGAGGTGCGTGCGTAGGGTCAGCGGGTGACGAGGCCGGCGTCGCCGGCCCAGTCGACGAGGTCACGGCGGTCGATCGCCGCGGCGATCAGGTCGGGAAACGCGTGCGGGGTGCACGCGAACGCCGGCACCCCGAGCGCGGCGAGCGCCTCCGCGGCGCCGTGGTCGAACGACGGCGCACCCTCGTCGCTCAACGCCAGCAGCGCCACGCACCGCACCCCGGCCCGGGTGAGCGCACCGAGTCGGGCGATGTAGTTGCCACCCGGCGTGCCCTCGTACAGATCGCTGATCACGACCAGCACGGTCTCGTCGGGGCGTTCGACCAGCGTCTGGCAGTACGCCATCGCCCGGTCGAGATCGGTGCCACCGCCGAGCTGCACGCCGAACAGCACCTCCACCGGGTCGTGGAGCAGATCGCTGAGATCGACGACCGACGTGTCGAACGCGACGAGCCGCGTGCGCAGCGACCGGATCGACGCGAGCGCAGCGCCGAACACGCTGGCGTACACGACGCTGTCGCCCATCGACGCGCTCTGGTCGATCGCGATGATGAGCTCGCGGCGCACCGCCGAACCGAGGCGCGA
This sequence comes from Actinomycetota bacterium, assembly GCA_009704985.1. Classification (GTDB taxonomy): domain Bacteria; phylum Actinomycetota; class Acidimicrobiia; order Acidimicrobiales; family Ilumatobacteraceae; genus VFMC01. Next base: position 4,626 of record WLDE01000189.1, read on the forward strand.
CCAGCCCACCAACCGCTCGGGCACCACCGTGCGCAGCTCGGGTTGGTAGTGCTTGAGATTGGCGAGCACGGTGCCGCCCCAGTCGATGTCGCCGTGGCGGGGCCGTCGGGTGCGCTGCGAGCGCGCCAGCGCCCCGGTCACCGTCTGCACGGTGGGGCGGCCGAGTCGCTCCTCCAGCTGCTGCACCACCTTCGCCACCACCATCCGGGCCGTGGCGCGGGTGGTGTCGGGCAGCAGGTGCTGCAGCTCGAGCAGGGTGCTCACGAGGTGCACGTCGGGCTCGAGCGCCTCGAGCATCTCGGGTTCGAGCAGCAGGTGCTGGATGTCGAGCCGCTCGATCGCGTCGCGCTGCATCACCTGCACCACCCCGGACGGGAAGTAGCGCCGGATGTCGCCGAGCCACCGGGCGACGTTGGGCGCTGAGGCGGCGAGCCCACCCGCTCGGCGCTGCCGTCGGCCGGAGCGCTGACCCGGTGGCGGTGCGTCGTACAGCGCCGACAGCGCGGCGTCCATCTTCTGGTCGTCGCCCTGCAGCTGCACACCGGTGCCGTCGGGGTGATCCGTGTCGCCGGCGCCGAGCACCAGCCGCCACCGCCGCAGCCGCTCGCCCTCGTGGACGCGCGGCGTGCTCGCAGCCGTCGGATCGGCGGCGCCCTCGTGGGACTCGTGGGACTCGTGGGCGTCGTGGACGCCGTGGGGGTCGAGGTGCTCGGGACCGGTCACGACCGCACCCCCAGCAGCGCGGCCACGGTGGCCAGCCCCGCCGCCACCCGCTCGGCGTCCAGGCGGTGCTCGGAGCGATGGGTGCCCGGCGCCTCCCCGGTGCGGAGACGTTCGCCGATCGCGCGCCGCTCGGCGGTCTCGAACGAGCCGAACGTGCGGCGCAGCAACGGCAGCGTCTGGGTGAATGCGTCGGACGCCAGCGACGCGAGCCACCGGTCGATCACACCGAGCAGCACCGGGTCGTGCACGAGCACGGCACCGGATCCGCCGAGGAACCCCTCCACGAAGGCGGCCGCGTCGAGCGGCACGGCCCCGGGCGAGAGGCTCCGCGACACGCGCAGCTCGGTGGCCACGGCGTCGAGCACGTCGGCGTCGGCCAGGATGCGCGTGGCGACGCCCTGCAGCAGACCGTGCACCCGCTCGCGCTCCCCGACCTCCGCGAGCGCTCGGTGCAGCGCCGCGAGGTGCTCGTGGTCGCCGAGCAGCGACAGCGCGGACTGCGTGTCGCGCACGAGCGTGGCCATCGCCGACGACTCGTCGTCGTCGAGCCCCACGCACGCAGGCGGCAGACCGGCGACGACCCGGGAAACGATGCCGCCGATCACGGTCTGTACGGCCTCGGCGTCGGTGGCGCGCACGTCGCCGTAGCGCACGGTGCGGGCGAGCGGGGGCACGGCCTCCATCAGGCGGGCGACGTCGGCCGACACCGCAGAGCGTTCGTCCACCAGCCGCAGCAGCCGCGGCACCACGTCGTCGAGGCCGGCCAGCAGGCATCGTTCGAGCAGCACCGTGAGGTCGCCGAGGCTCGCCGTGTCGGTGGCCCGCTGCATCACCGCCGCCGCACACGCGGTGGCCACCGTGGTGCCGAGCGCGGATGCCTCGATGATCCGGAGCTCGAACTCGGGCTCCCAGCGCAGCTCCCAGGTCTCGCGGAAGGTGCCGGCGCTCCGCCGGCCCTCCGCCTCGATCCCCCACGGGACGTCGAGCAGTCCCACCCGGTGCAGCAGCTGTGATCGTTGCAGGTGCAACGACTGACGCAGGTCGAGCTCGACCGTCTTGCGAGCGCCCTCCGGCTTCAGGCGGCACCGCTTCTGCTCGGCGGCGAGGTCGCGTGCGAGCGGCACCATCGGCGTGCTCGCCGGCACGCTGCCCAGCCGGTTGCCCACCACGAGGTCGCTGCTGATCAGCCGCATCGGCGTGTCGCCGCCGTGGCCGAACACGGCCCGGGCCGCGTCGTCCACCTCGCCGAGCCCGGCGAGCGGCCGCCCTCGCAGCGCGGCGAGGGCGTCGGCGAGGCGGGTGGCCTCCACCACGTCGGCGGCGCTGGCCGGGTGGTCGGCGGCTCGGAGCACCTGGGCGACCTCGGCGAACCAGCGGGCCACCACGTCGGGCCCGGCGTGGGTGTACAGGTGGTCGTACCAGCCGGGCGCCGTCACACCGGCGCCATAGCCGGTGGCCGAGGCGAGGCGGCGGTGGGTCCACGGCACCCACGTCACGGTGGCCTTCACCTTCGGCAGGCCCCGCAGCGTCGCCGTGTCGCGGGCCGCGAGCTTCGGTTCGTGCACGCGTCGCAGCGCCGGGACGTGCCACGCCCCGCACACCACGGCGATCTCGGTGAAGCCGTCGGCGATCGCCCTTCGGATCGCTGCGCGCATGTGGGCCTCGCGCCGCTGCTCGGTGGGGTCGGACGGTTCACCCGATGGCTCGAACCGGGCACGGAGTGCCGCCATCGCGTCGCCGATGGCCTCGAAGCTCGCATCCGCGTGCGACGGGTCGCCACCGTCGTCGGGGTGGAGCCGGTGTTCGACGACGTCCTCCCACCAGCGCTCGGGATCGTCGTAGCCCGCCGCGGACGCGAGCTCGGCGATCGGGTCGACCGGCCGTGCCGTCGCGTCCACGGCGAGCGACAGCTGCGCCGGCTCGTCGGCGGCGAGCGTGAACCTGGCCGGGAGGTCGATGCACCGCACCGCCACGTCGGCGTCGAGCGCCCACCGCAGCGCCACCCATTCGGGGCTGAAGCTGGCGAACGGCGAGAACACCGCCCGCTCCGGCCGATCGGCCATGTACGCGAGCATCGCCACCGGCGGTTCCATCTCCGGTTCGGCCGCCAGCGGCAGCACCGGATCGGCATCCGCGTGCCCCTCGATCAGCACGATGTCGGGTGGTGCCAGCGTGAGCGATCGGCGGACCGCCCGCGCCGAACCCGGGCCGTGGTGACGGACCCCGAGGAGGCGGAGGCGGGCGGTCGACACGGGCGTCGGTCGGGGCGGATCGGCGGGCAGGGCGGCGGCGGACGGATCGGCGGGTGGGCTCAGCGGGCGGCGAGGGTGTCGAGGTACTCGCGCCACACGACCGTGTCGTGCACGGGGTCGCGCACGACGCTGGCCTCGATGCCGCCGAGCAGGTCGTCGAAGCGCACCCGGCCGTCGCCGAGGTGCACCGCCATCGACATCGACTGCACGATCACCGAGATCGCCTCGGCGGTGCTCATCGTGCCCGACGGCGTCTTGAGCTTCACGCGGCCGTCCTCGCTCTGGCCGTGGCGCAGCTCGCGGAACACGGTGACGACGCGGCGGATCTCGTCGGCCGGCGCCGCCTCGGCGGGCAGCTCGAGCGCGGCACCGAGCTCGGCCACGCGCTGGGTGACGATGCGGACCTCCTCGTCCGCGGTCGCCGGTGTCGGCAGCTTCACCGTGTTGAAGCGGCGGCGCAGCGCGCTGGACAGCTCGTTCACGCCGCGGTCGCGGTCGTTCGCGGTGGCGATGAGGTTGAACCCACGACGGGCCTGCACCTCACCTCCGAGCTCGGGGATCGGCAGCGTCTTCTCGCTGAGCACCGTGATGAGCGCGTCCTGCACGTCGCTCGGTAGGCGCGTGAGCTCCTCCACTCGCACGATCGAGCCGTGCTCCATCGCCCGGTACACCGGCGACGGCACGAGTGCACGCGGCGACGGCCCCTCGGCCAGCAGGCGGGCGTAGTTCCAGCCGTATCGGACGTTCTCCTCGGCGGTGCCGGCCGTGCCCTGGACGAGCAGGGTGGAGTCGCCGCTGATCGCCGCGGCGAGGTGCTCGCTCACCCACGTCTTCGCCGTGCCGGGCAGGCCGATGAGCAGCAACGCCCGATCCGTGGCGAGCGTGGCGACCGCGGTCTCCATCAGCCGGCGCGGGCCGATGTACTTCGGCACGATCACCGTGCCGTCCGGGAGCCGCCCGCCCATGAGGTAGGTGACGACCGCCCACGGCGAGAGCCGCCACTGCGGCGGACGCGGACGCGTGTCAGCAGCCGCCAGCGCCGCGAGCTCGTGCGCGTACGCGTGCTCGGCGTGCGGACGCACGACGTCGGCTCGATCGGGACCTGCGGGATCGGGACCTGCGGGATCGGGACGTGCGGGATCGGGACGTGCGGGATCGGGACGTGCGGGATCGGGGGCGGGGTCCGAGGTGGGGACGGTGGGCAGGTCGGTCATGCGAGGTCACCAGGGGTCGTGGGAGGAGCGGACGGCGGATCGTGAGGCGTCGACGGCGGCTCGACGGCGGAGAACTCGAGCAGCATCGCGTGGCGGAACTCGGCCGCGCCGAGCACCTCCCGGCGGGTGCGCTCGATCGTGGGGTCGAAGCCGATGCGCGACAGCTCGGCGCACAGCGTGGGCAACCACACCGGGTCGATCGAGGCCGCGGCCAGGCACATCTCGCGTGCGGTGTTCCAGGTGGCGAGGCGCTCGTGGAACACGCTCAGGATGCCGGTGACGACGGCGCCGCTGTCGGCGGGTCGGGGTGGCGGGGCGAACGGAGGGGCCGTGTCGGGCACGGCCTGCTGCACGACCCGCACACCGAGCTCGGGCAGCACCTCGGCCAGCCACGAGGCACGCCCGCAGGCGAGCTGCCGGACCGCCGCGTCGAGGCGGGGATGACGGCGGCCGCGCAGCAGCAGCGCCGGCAGCGCCGCCCACGGCAGCTGGACACCGACC
>WLDE01000190.1 GCA_009704985.1 Actinomycetota bacterium
GAAGGCCCCCCAGCAAGTGCTCGAGGCACATGAGAAGTCAGACGCCCGAAGGGCCGACAAACGGGGCGACCTTCCCCACCAACCATCGTCGCGACCACACACCACCAACGTCAAGCAACGAACCGCTTGACACCCGATCCTCCATAGGGGGCTCAGTCGAGGAGGGCGGACTCGCCGGCGAACACCTGCGCCGCGTACAGGCCGCCGCGGGCGAGGAGCTCGTCGTGGGTGCCCTCCTCGGCGATGCGGCCGTCGTCGAGCACCACGATCCGATCTGCATCGCGGATGGTGGAGAGGCGGTGGGCGATCACGAGGGCGGTGCGACCGCGCAGGGCGTGCTCCAGCGCCGCCTGCACGTGTGCCTCGTTCTCGTTGTCGAGGTGGCTCGTGGCCTCGTCGAGGATCATGATCGCCGGGTTCTTGAGCAGCAGCCGGGCGATCGCCAGACGCTGCTTCTCGCCGCCGCTCATGCGGTAGCCGCGCTCGCCGACCACGGTGTCGTAGCCGTCGGGCAGCTCGCGGATCATGTCGAGGATGCGGGCGCCACGGCACGCCTCGTCGAGCTCGGCGACGGTGGCGTCGGGCTTCGCGTAGCGGAGGTTCGCGCCGATCGTGTCGTGGAACAGGTGCGGGTCCTGGCTCACCACGCCGATCGCCGCCCGCAGCGACTCCTGGGTGAGGTCACGCACGTCGCGCCCGTCGATGCGCACCGCGCCGTCGCTGACGTCGTACAGCCGGGGGATGAGCGACGCCAGGCTGGTCTTGCCCGAGCCGGACGACCCGACGAGCGCCACGGTCTCGCCCGGCCGGATCGTGAGCGACACGTCGGCCAGTACGTCGCGGTCGGGGTCGGCACCGCCGAGCGCGGTCGGCGACTCGAGCGACGACACCGTCACCGTGGCCGCCGCCGGATACCGGAACCGCACGTGGTCGAGCTCCACGCGACCCTTCGGTGCCACCAGGTCGACCGCGCCCGGCCGATCGGTGATCGCCTCGGGTGCGTCGAGCACCTCGAACACCCGCTCGAAGCTCACCATCGCGGTCATCAGGTCGACGCGGGCGTTGGTGAGGCCGGTGAGCGGTTGGTACACCCGCGTGACCAGCGCCGCGAGCGCGACGAGGGTGCCGCTGGTGATCGTGCCGTCGACCACGTAGAACGCCCCGATGCCGTACACGGCGGCCGCCCCGATCGCGCCGACCATGCCGAGCGCCACGAAGAACACGCGGCCGTACATCGCCGAGGTGATGCCGATGTCGCGCACCCGGCGGGCGCGGCGGTCGAACAGGTCGACCTCGTCGTTGCTGCGGCCGAAGAGCTTCACCAGCTGTGCACCCGACACGTTGAACCGCTCGGTCATCTGGCTGTTCATCTCGGCGTTCACACCCATCTGCTCGCGCGAGATGGCCTGCAGCCGCCGACCCACGCGCTTGGCCGGGATGATGAACAGCGGCAGCACGATCAGCGCGAGCAGCGTGAGTCGCCACTCGAGCGCGATCATCGCCGCCAGCGTGGTGACCAGCACGACGACGTTGCTCACCACGCTGCCGAGCGTGGAGGTGACCGCGGTCTGCGCACCCACCACGTCGTTGTTCAACCGGCTGATCAGCGCACCGGTCTGGGTGCGGGTGAAGAACGCGACCGGCATGCGCTGCACCTTGCGGAACAGGGCGAGGCGCAGGTCGTAGATCAGGCCCTCGCCGATGCGGGCGCTGCACCAACGCTGCAGGATCGCGAGCGCGGCGTCGGCCAGCGCGGCCACCACCACCACGATCGCCAGCACGGTGATGAGGCGCCGGTCCTCGTCGGGGATCGCGTCGTCGAGGATCGCCCGGAACGCGAACGGCGGGACGAGGGCGAGCAGCGCGGCGGCGAGGATGGCCGACAGGAACAGTGCGATCGTGCCGCGGTAGGGCTGGGCGAACTGCCAGGCGCGGGCGAGCGCGACGCGCTGCAGCCGCTTGCCCTTCACGGCATCGGCGTCACCCGGCATCAGGCTGTGGGGACCCATGCGCATCGGGTCACGATACGGGCGGTTGCCCACGGCCGGGCGCCCGTAGGCTCGTCGCCGTGCCCCGCCCCTCACGCACACCCCGCCGTCCCGTGTCACGCGCCGTCGCCGGTGTCGCCGGTGTCGCCGTGGCCCTCGCCACCGTGCTCGCCGCCTGCGGCGGCGACGACGACGGCGCCACCGACTTCGACGTGGAGCCGGCCACCCGTCCCGACAGCGACGCCGCGTTCGGCTGGACCGAGTTCGGCGGCGACCGGGTGCAGACCGGCTCGCTGGAGGTGCCGGTCGACCCCGACGACCCGAACGCCGGCACGTTCGACCTGTTCGTCGCTCGCCACCTGGCCGACGAGGACCTGCGCGTCGGCACGCTCCTCGTGAACCCCGGCGGTCCCGGGGTGGGGGGCAGCTACCTCGCGATCGAGGCCGACCAGTACTTCAGCCCCACCCTCGTCGCCCACTTCGACATCGTCGGCTGGGATCCGCGTGGCACGGGGATGTCCGAACCGGCGATCGACTGCGTCGACGACTACGACCGTTACTACGCCGGGGTCGACATCACCCCCGACGACGACGCCGAGCGCGACGCGGCGATCCGCCTCGCGCAGGAGTTCCAGCAGGGGTGCGTCGAGCGCTCCGGGGAGTTCCTCGCCCACGTCGGCACCAACGACTCCGCCGCGGACATCGACCTGCTCCGCCAGGCGCTCGGTGAGGACGAGATCAGCTACTTCGGGTTCAGCTACGGCAGCGAGCTCGGCGGTGTGTGGGTCACCCGCTACCCCGACACGGTGCGCGCCGCGGTGCTCGACGGTGCGGTCGACCCCGACGCCGACGCCCTCGAGGCCTCGATCCAGCAGAGCCAGGGCTTCGAGCAGTCGCTCACCTCGTTCCTGGCGTGGTGCAGCGACAGCGAGGACTGCGCGTTCCGCAACGGTGGCGACGCCGAGGGTGCGTTCGACGAGCTGATGGCGTCCGTCGACGCGAACCCGGTGCCCACCGAGCCCGGCCGGCCGCCGGTCGACCTCGGCGTGTTCGTGAACGGCGTGGTCACCTCGCTCTACACCGACGACCTGTGGCGCGAGCTGGGCGAGGCGCTGGCCGACGCGGCCGCGGGCGACGGCAGCGGTCTGCTCGCGCTGCACGACCTCTACTTCGAGCGCAGCGCGGACGGCACGTGGGCCGACACGCTCGAGGCGTTCCAGGTGATCAGCTGCATGGACAACCCCGTCCGCGAGACGCCCGAGGAGGCGACGGCGCAGCTCGACGCGATCCGGGCCGCGGCACCCCGGATCGTGCCCGCCACGGTGATCTGGCCGTCGTGCGACGCGTTCCCGGCTCCCGAGCAGGGCCGGCTCGGGATCACGGGCGCCGGGGCCGGCCCCGTGGTGGTGATCGGCACCACCGGCGACTCGGCCACGCCGCTCGAGGGCACACGCCGCATGGCCGAGGCGCTCGAGGAAGGGGTGCTGATCGTGGTGGACGCCGAGCAGCACACCGGGTACGGCACGGACGCCTGCGTGACCGATGCGGTGGACGCCTACCTGGTGGCGGGCACCGTGCCCGCCGACGGACTCACCTGCGGCGGCTGAGCGCCGTCGCCCGAGGTGCTGCCGGGCCCGTCGGTCGCCGCGGCGTCCGATCGAGTTCCGCCTGCAGGCGGAGCCACACCACCCAGGTCCCGGGTCGGGCGCGACTCGCGCCCGGGAACGACGACGGCCTCCCCGTGGGGAGGCCGTGACGCTGGCGGAAGGGGTGGGATTCGAACCCACGGAGGCCCAGAAGACCTCAACAGTTTTCGAGACTGTCCCGTTCGTCCACTCCGGCACCCTTCCGGGGCGGCAGGCTAGCGGACGGCGGGCCCTGAGCCACAGGGTTCTTCCCAAGCGGTCCGCGACGTCCACCGACGTCCACCGACGTCCACCGACGTCCACCGACGTCCACCGACGTCCAGCGGGCCGGCGCGGTTCGTCAGCGGATGCTCAAGGATTCCGGGTCAAGGCACCCCCCTGTGTGGTCGATATCAGAGCGATGAACGACGCCACTCCCCGCTGCGCGGTTCCCGGCTCGTCGTGCCGGCTGCTGCACCTCGACACGCCCGGCACCCGACCGGTGTGGGCCGTGCTCGACGCCGCGGGCACACGACACTTCACCGGCGAGATCACCCTCCACGTGGACCCGTCGGTGCGGGCCTGGTTCCAGGGCGGCGAGCTCTACTACGCGGAGCGTGACGGCGACCCGTCGGTGGCGGAGCGGCTGCGGGCGATGGACGTGCTGTCGGACGACGACCTGTCGGCGGGCTCGGTGCGCCTGGGCGAGGTGGTGCACCTCGGTCGGCTGTTCGACCGCGTGCCGCACCTCGACCGCGACCGGGTGGAGCTGGCGCTCGAGATCCTGACCGGTGAGGTGGTGGGCGAGATCGCGGACCACCTCGTCGAGGAGATCACCGTCGCGAGCTACCGGCACCACGCGAGCGGCGTGGTGCGCTGGCAGAAGCGCCCGGCCGTCGCCGTCGCCGCGCCCGCCGATCCGGCGGAACCCATCGAGCAGGTCGAGCAGGTCGAGCAGATCGAGGACCCGGCCGACCGGGAGATCGTCGCGGCGTGGAAGGCTTCACAGGTCCTGGGGGTCCTGGGGGTCCCGGCCGAACCGGTCGCCGTCGCCCCCGTTCCCGAACCCGTCATGGCCCGCCCCGTCATGGCCCGCCCCGTCGCCGAACCCGTCGTGATCGATGCCGCCGTGATCGAACCGGCCACCGCATCCGTCGCGCCCGCCGAGACCCTGGTGTCCGAACCCACTGCGACACCGGCGTTCGCCGCGTTCGCCGCACCGGCCGACCAGCCGGCGCCGCTCGACATCCTGGATGCGGCCACGGCAACCCCGGTCTTCGCCGCTCCGGCGTTCGAGCTGTCGGTCGCCGACATCCTGGCCGAGCTGAGTGCCGAGCTGGGCACCGAACTCGGGACGGGCCCCGGTGCCGAACCGGGCAGCGTCGGCTCGATCTCCGACTCGATCTCCGCGCCTGCGTTCACCGCTGCCTCCACGCCGACGTCCGCGCCCGTCCTCCAGCCGGCACTCGTGGCGGTGCTCGCGATGGACGCTGCGACGTCCACCGTGACGGAGCCGGAGGTCGTGTCGGCCACGGCACTCGCCCCGGACGCGCACCCGGACGCACCGGCGAGCGACCCCGCCTGGCAGATCGACGACCGCATCGACTGGCAGGTCGACCCGCCCGCCCACGATCCGGTGCACCTCGACCCGGCAGATCCGGATCCGGTGGGTCACGGGACCACCGCCGACGACCCGGTCGTGCAGCTCGACCTCGAGCAGGTGCTCTCGCGGGCACCCCTGCAGGCCTTCGGCCTCGACGACGCAGCGGCGGTGGCGCCCGACGACGAGATCCAGGCCGCCGTGCAGGCGGCGCTCGCAGGGATCGCCGCGGCCACGCGCACCGGCGGTGACCACGAGACGCCGTCGAGCCTGCTTCAGGCCGCGCTCGGCGACCTCGAGCCGCACGCGGACCCCCTCCGCGCGGTCGCCGCTGCGGATCCCGTGGTCAGCGGCGACGTGACCGCCCCGCTCGACACGATCGCACCGGTCGTGCTCCGTCCGATCCTGCCGACACGACCGGGCACCACGGCGTCGCCCGCGTCGGAGGCGACCGGCACCGCGGCGGCCGATCCTGCGGGCGCCGGCACCGAGGGCCGCCCGACGGGCACCCCGGCCTCCACGGGCGGGCTCCGTCGCCTGCTGGGCACGCGCAAGCCCTGACCTGGCCGTCCTGCCTGACCTGCCCGTCCTGCCCGTCCCTGCCCGGCCCTGCCCGTCCCTGCCCGGCCCTGCCCGTCCGGGTCCGGCACCGCCCGGCCCTGCCCGCGACGTTCAGCGGCGAGCGGCGAAGAAGGCCTTGAGCAGCTGCGCCGCGTCGTCGGCCAGGACCCCCGCGGCCACCTCGGCGCGGTGGTTGAGGCGCGGGTCGTCGGCGATCTCGAACAGGCTCCGCACAGCGCCCGCCTTCGGATCGGTCGCCGCGTACACCACCCGCGGCACCCGGCTGTTCACGATCGCGCCGGCGCACATCGCGCACGGCTCGAGCGTGACGTACAGCGTGCAGTCGAGCAGCCGCCAGTGACCGACGGCAGCGGCGGCGTCGCGCAGGGCCAGCACCTCGGCGTGCGCCGTGGGATCGCCGGTGAGCTCCCGCTCGTTGTGCCGGGCGGCGATCACGCGGCCGGCACGCACCACGACGGCACCGATCGGGACGTCGCCGTGCGCCTCGGCCGCGCGGGCCTCGGCCAGCGCGAGCCGCATCGCCGCCTCGTCGTCGAGGGAGGCACCGACCGGCGCATCGGGATGGGCCATGGCGGAGGGGGTGGGATTCGAACCCACGGAGGGTTGCCCCTCACACGCTTTCCAAGCGTGCCGATTCGGCCGCTCTCGCACCCCTCCTGGAGTGCCCGGCAGGCTAGCGGGGTGGCACCGCGGTCGCGACGCCCGACGGACGCGGATAGGCTTCGGGTGGCCTGCTCGGCGATCCAGCCGGGTGAGCCCGCTGAGTGAGGTGACGGTCGGGTCCTGTGCGACGGGTAGCCGGGAACCAGGTCAGGACCGGGAGGTAGCAGCCTTCAACGGTGTGGCCCGTGTGCCGCAGGTCGCCTGGCCGTCACCTCAGTCAGCGGGACGCCAGCCCGCCGGCGGCGCCGAACCAGCCCCGCACCGGCCGGCCCGAGCCGCCCTCAGCGAGTGCTCGCGAGCGCCGTCGCCCGGGTCCACAGCTCCGGAGCACCCAGCCGTGCCGCCCACGCCTCCAGCGCCGGCGTCGGACCCGACCAGCGCCAGTCGTCCACGGTGCCCACCTCCACGTCGCGCTCCACGGTCGCGATCCGCTTGAACAGCAGCGCCAGGTCGCGCTGCTCGCGCAGGGTGGCGGCGAGCTTCTCGGCGCCGCGCAGACCCGGCAGGCCCCAGTCGGCCGCCCGGTCGGGGATCGCCTCGATCGTGCCGAACGCCGCGAGCACCGTGGCGGCGCTCTTCGCACCCCAGCCGGCCAGGCCCGGGTACCCGTCGGCCGAATCGCCCACGAGCCCGAGGTAGTCGGCGATCGACTCGGGTGGCACACCGAACTTGGCGATGACCGCGTCGCGGTCGACGATCTCGCGCTTGCGCCGGTCGAACTGCACCACCCGGGTGCCCTCCACGCACTGGCCGAGATCCTTGTCGGGGGTGAGGATCAGCACGCGCTCGACGCGGGGATCGGCCGAGGCCACCGCCGCTGCGGCACCGAGGGCGTCGTCGGCCTCCACCTCCACCATCGCCCACACGGTGAAGCCGGCCGCGACGAGCGCCTCCTCCACCACCGGGATCTGCTGGAGCAACTCCGGCAGCATCCCCTCGCTCGTCTTGTAGCCCGGCCAGAGGTCGTTGCGGAAGCTCTCGATCACGTGGTCGGAGGCGACGCCCACGTGCGTCGCGCCCTCCGCCACCAGCTGCAACGTGCTCGCGACCACCCCTGCTGCGGCGGCGAAGGGCCCCGGCGACTCGTGGCGGGCCGCCTGCCCGAAGTGCTGGCGGAACAGCTCGTAGGTGCCGTCGACGAGGTGGACCTGCATGTGCCGAGCCTCGCACATCCGGCCACGCGTGCGGCTCGGCGGTGCCCTTGCGTCCGGCTCGCCGACCGTCGGGTGTCCCGACCTCCGTGACGGATCGCTCCTCCGACGGACCGTCGCAACGCCACCTCAAGATCTCGGCAACCCCGGCCGATACATCACTCGTGACGGTGGATCAGAACCCAACTTCACCGGGTACCGGCGCCCCGCGTCCGGGCTCGGGCGCGACGGATGTCGAGCGCATCACGGCCACGATCCTGACCGCGGTCGAGCGCCAGCTCACCAAGTACTTCACGGCGATGTCGCACCAGGCCGAGGCCGCGCGCATGGCCGCCGAGCAGCGCAGCACCGAGCTGCGATCCGAGGTGCTCGGCAAGTTCCCGGTGCTCGAGGCCGCGTTCGAGGCACAGCGCGTGGCGAACGAGCACTATCAGCAGGCGCTGCAGACCGCGCTGGAGGATCGGCTGTCGGAGTTCGCCAACCACCAGCACTGGCGGATGAACGACCTCGAGGAGCGCCTGCGCGCCACGCCGGCCTCGGCCGGTGTCGATCCCGAGACGATCCTGGAGATCCGCCAGACCGTGCGCGACGACATGGAGTGCGCGCTCGGTGCGCTGCACGCGCGGCTCGAGGAGATCACCAACACCAACCGTCGCCAGGACGAGCAGGCCAGCGCGATCGTCCAGCACGTCAACGACACCACCACCGCGCTCACCATGCGGATGGACCAGGGCGACCAGCGCATGGGCCACGCACTCGAAGAGCGCATGAACGGCTTCCGTACCGAACTCGCGCAGACGCTCGAGGCCATCGCCGAGCAGGTGAACGACCACACCGGCACCCTGCTGTCGAAGCTCGAGTCGAGCGAGACGCGAGCCACCGACCGGCTGCTCGAGCTGGAGTCGCGCATCAAGGAGGAGCAGGGCCAGAAGATCGCCAACCTCGAGGCGACCATCGGTCGCATCGGTGGCGGCTTCGACGACGCGATGATCGCCGTCTCCCAGCGCGTGCTCGAGCTGGAGAACCGCCTCCTCGAGATCGACGAGCGGATCTCCGAGATGAACGAGCGCCTCGCGAAGGTCGACCAGAACGCCCTCGACGAGGTGAAGGCCGAGACCTCCAAGGCGATCGGTGAGGCGATGCTCGTGCGGATCGAATTCGACCGCGCGGTCGCGAGCATGGACGAGAAGCTGGACAAGCAGGTCATCCGCATGTCGGAGATCGAAGGCCTGCTGTCCGACCAGATGGACGTCAGCACGGCGGTGCAGCTCGAACGGCTCGACGAGCTCGAACGGCAGATGGGGATGCTCGACCCCAGCCAGTTCGTGCGCGTGAGCCCGTCGGCCGCGCCGTCCGCGCCGGCCGTCGACCCGGGCGCGATCCCGACGCTCGCCAGCTTCGAGACCGGCTCGTTCGGCACCCCCTCCGCGGGGTCCGTCCACGGCGTCGGGACGACCGCCACCGGCTCGGTCCCGGTCACCGACGGCAGCCGACCGGCCGTGCCGTCGATGTCGCTCAACCCGGTGTCGCTCAACCCGGTGTCGCTCAACCCGATGTCGCTCAACCCACGACTGCCGGGCGCCGATACCACCAGTCAGGAGACGCTCGACACCGAGGGATCCTTCACCCCGCAGTGAGCGGTGGCGGACGGAACCGGGCGGATCGAGGACACGGGCAC
>WLDE01000191.1 GCA_009704985.1 Actinomycetota bacterium
CGAGACGATCGGCACCGCCGACGGGGCGAGCGGCAGCGGCGCTCGTCGCGTGCCGCTCGCCGAGCAGCTCCCCGGCTACACCGCTCGAGCCACGGAGGCGCTCGACGCCACCGCCGTCCCGCCCTCGCTCCGAGCGCTCGTCCTCGCCTACTTCGACTCGCTCCAGAACCGGGTCGCACCCACCGACCGATGACCGCAGGGAGGACCCGACGATGACCAGCGACGACCACGACCGGCGAACCGAGCACCCCGAGGTCGACCACCGTGACGATCGCGGCGCGGACGAGCGGAGCGGCGCGTCGCCTGCGATCACCCCCGAGCAGTACGCAGCGGTCGCGGATGCCATCGAGTCCGAGATCGGCAAGGTGATCGTCGGCCAGCGCGACGTGGTGCGCGCCGTGCTCACCTGTCTGCTCGCCGAGGGCCATGCGCTGCTCGAGGGGGTGCCCGGCCTCGGCAAGACCCAGTTGCTCAAGACGCTCTCCGACGCGGTCGACCTGCCGTTCTCGCGCGTCCAGTTCACGCCCGACCTCATGCCCGCCGACATCGTGGGCACCCAGGTGCTCGAGGAGGACGACACCGGTCGACGCACGTTCCGGTTCCGACCCGGACCGATCTTCGCCGGGTTCGTGCTCGCCGACGAGGTGAACCGGGCGACACCCAAGACCCAGTCGGCGCTACTGGAGGCGATGCAGGAACGAGCGGTCACCGCCGGCGGCGCCACTCGTCCGCTCCCCCGACCGTTCCTCGTGATGGCCACGCAGAACCCGCTCGAGATGGAGGGCACCTATCCCCTGCCCGAGGCCCAGCTCGACCGGTTCCTGCTGAAGGTGCAGGTGCCCTTCCCCACCGCCGACGAGATCGTCACGGTGCTCGAACGCACCACCGGCCGGGCCGCGGCCCGGGTGCGCAGCGTCGCCGACGGTCCGACCCTCGCGGCGATGATCGAACTCACGCGCCAGGTGCCGGTGCCGGATCACGTGCTCCGCCACGCGGTCGACCTGGTGATGGCCACCCACCCCGAGCTGCCAGGCGCCTCCGGCGCCGTGGTCCGCTACGTCCGTTTCGGGGCCTCGCCCCGCGGCGCGCAGTCCCTGGTGCTCGCGGGCAAGGTGCGGGCGCTGCTCGACGGCCGGCCCAACGTGTCGGTCGACGACGTCCGCGCAGGCGCGGCCGCAGCGCTGCGCCACCGACTCGTGCTCGGCTACGAGGCGAGCGCGGAGGGCACGAGCGCCGACGACGTGCTCGGCGAGGTGCTCGCCGCCGTCCCCGCGCCGTCCGCCGGCGTCCGCGGAGCGCCCTGACGTGACTGGAGCGGCCGCAGCGACCTCGCCGGGCGCATCGCTGCTCGCACCCGAGGTGCTCGCGCGTCTCGAACGACTCCAGCTCGGCACGCGACGCAAGCTGGCCGGTCGCTTCAGCGGCGAGCACCGTTCGCTGCGACACGGCACCTCGCTCGACTTCGCCGACGTGCGCGACTACCACCCGGGCGACGACTTCCGCCGCATCGACTACGCGCTCTTCGCCCGGACCGACCAGCTGTTCGTGCGGCTGTTCGACGCCGAGGACGACGTGGAGTTACGCCTCGTGGTCGATCGCTCGGGGTCGATGGGCCACGGCGGCAAGCTGCTCGCCGCCGAGCGTCTCGCTGCGGCACTCGCCTTCGTCGGCCTCGTGCGCCGCGACGTGGTGACCTTGTCGACGGTGCCGCCCGAACCCGGCCGCGCCGCCGGCCACCGACGTTTCGTCGGTCGCCACGCCACCGCAGCGCTGTTCGACTCGCTCGCCGCACTGCACCCCGCCGGTGACAGCGACCTCGGCGTGGCCGCCACGCACGTGCTCGCCCAGACCGGGCCGCCCGGCATCACGGTGCTGCTCTCCGACCTGCTCAGCCCCACCTGGACCACGGCGATCGAGCGGCTCCCCGGTCGTGGCGCCGACGTGGCCGTCGTGCACGTGCTGTCACGGGACGAACTCGACCCCGACCTGCTCGGCGACCTCGAGCTGGAGGACAGCGAGACCGGTGAACGGATCGCGGTGAGCATGACGCCCGAGGCGCGACAGCGCTACCGGAGCGCGGTGCAGTCGTGGCTCGACACCGTCACCGCCACCTGCCGGCGGCGCGGGGTGGCCTACAGCCGGGTGATCGCCGACGACCTCGTCGGACCAGGTGCTCACCCTCACGCCGTGGGTGATGTCGTGCTGCGGGGTTGGCGCGGCGAGGGCCTCGTGCGATGAGCTTCGCCCAGCCGTGGGGGCTCGCGCTGCTCGCGCTCGCCGTCCCGATCGTGGTGCTGCACGTGCTGCGCCCACATCGGCAGGCCACCCGGGTCAGCTCGACGTTCCTGTGGAGTGGGCTCGATCGCCCCGTCAGCTCCGCCACGCCGTGGCAGCGACTCCGGTGGAGCGCACTGCTGGCCGCCCAGCTGCTCGCGGTCGTGCTCGCGGCGGTCGCCGTCGCACAGCCGGTGCGGCTCACCGACGCGGTCCTCGCGCAGCACACGGTGTTCATCGTGGACGCGAGTGGCTCCATGGCCGCCACCGACGGCGATCCCGACCGGCTCACCGCGGCAAAGGCCACCGCCGAGCAGCTCCGCGACGACCTGCCCCCGGGCGGGATCGCGAGCATCGTCGTCGCCTCCGACCGACCCCGTGTGGTGCTCACGGCGAGCAGCGACCGCCAAGCGTTCACCGACGCGCTCGCCACCGTCACCACCACCGAGGGCGCGGCCGACTTCGCCGACGCCTTCTCGCTCGCCCAGAGCCTCGAGACCGCGGCGGCCGACGTCGGCTTCGTGCTGCTGAGCGACGGTGGCCTCACGCAGGAGGAGCAGCGCCAGCAGCCGCCCGGCACCACGTACCGACGCATCGGGTCGCGTGACCTCAACCGCGCCGTGCGCTCCCTCACGGTCGAGCCTCGCGGCGGCGAACTGCACGCGCTCGCGACGGTGGAGAACACCGGCGGACCGACGGCCACGGTGGACGTGCGCTTCGACGTCGACGGGGTCACCGCCGCCGTCGAGCGCGTGGAGATGAAGCCCGGCGCAGCGATCGACGTGTCGGCCGACGTGCCGTTGGGCGACCGTGTCGAGGTGGTGCTGTCGGGCGCCGACCTGCTGGCCGCCGACGACCGGGCGTTCGCCGTCGGCGGTCGCCGACCCGACCTCGACGTGCTCCTGGTCGGCGATCCGCTGTTCGTCGGCGACCTGCTGGCCGCGATCCCCGGAGTCACGGTCACCCTCGCCGACCGCGGCGCCGACGGCACCGCGCCGGACGGGGCGGGCCACGACGTCGTCGTGTACCACGGGGTCGACGTCCCCGACGCGGTGGCCGTGCCCTGGCTCGCGATCGCCCCGCCCGCGGGTGCACCGGGCGTGGAGGTGATCGGGACGCTCGAGCAGCCCGCGGTCACGCTGCTGCGCAGCGACGACGCGCTGCTCGCGGGACTGGACCTGACCACCGTGGCGATCGCCTCGGCACAGCAGGTGTCAGCGCCGCTCGCCGACGTGCTCGTCGGCGCCGAGGGCGGGCCGCTGCTGCTGTCCGGGTCGTCCAGCACCACGTCCGGCCGCACGGTGCCCTTCGTGTACCTCACCTTCGCGCTGGCCGACTCCAACCTGCCGGTGCAGCTCGTGTTCCCGCTGCTCGGCGACCGGATCCTCACCGATCTCGCGGGCGCCTCGGTCGCGTCCACGAGCCTCCAGGTCGGAGCCACGCTGCCGGTGCCGGCCGGGGTGGCCGCCACCGTCACCCACCCAGACGGAACCACCGTCGAGGTCGCGGCAGGCGACGCTGCACCCCGGGCCACGCGTGCGGGCTTCTGGGCGATCACCACCGCCGGGGGCGAGCAGCGACTCGTCGCCGTGAACGTCCCTCCCGCCGAGTCAGCGATTGCCACGGCCGACGAGTTGGTGAAGCCGGTGGCCGACCCGCGTGACGGCACCCGCAGCGCCTCGCGCGGCCAGGACTCGGTGGTCGCCTGGGTGATCCTGGCGTTGCTCGTGGTGCTCGTGGCCGAGTTCCTGTTGGCCCGCCGGCGGGTCGGTGTGTCGCGAGGGCAGTGGCGGCTGTCGGTCGTCGCCCGGGCCGTGGTCGCGGCGCTGCTGGTGGGTGCACTGCTCGCACCGGTGGTTCGACGACCCACCGATCGGGCGGCGACGGTGTTCGTCGTCGACCTGTCGCAGTCGATGGGTTCGGAGGGTCGCCGCGCAGCCGAGCAGTGGGTGCGCGACGCGCTCGAGTCTCGCCCCGACGACGACCTCGCCGCCGTGGTGGGCTTCGGCGCAGAGGCTCGTCTCGACCGCGTGCTCGAGCCCTCGTCGTCGTTCACCGGCGCCCAGGTGGTGGTCGACGAGACCGCCACCGATCTCCAGGGCGCGCTCCGGCTCGCCGACGCCGTGCTCGTCGATGACGCCGGTCGTCGCGTGGTCGTGATCTCGGATGGCCGGACGACCACCGGCGACGCGGTGGCCGAGGCCGAGGCCATGGCAGAGACCGACACCCGCATCGACGTCCACACGGTGGAACGCGCGACCGACGTCGACGCCGCTGTCGCCGAGGTCGACGTCCCGTCGCTCTCCCGAGCCGGCGATTCGGTGACCGTCACGGCGACGGTGCAGGCCACCGAGGACGGTCCTGCAGTCGTGGTACTCCGACGTGACGGCGTCGACGTCGCCGACCAGCGGGTCGAGCTCGTCACCGGCACCAACGAGGTGTCGTTCACGGACGTCCCCGACGCGGCCCCCGGCGACGTGCTGCGCTACCAGGTCGTGGTCGACTCCGCCGGGGACGCCCGGCCCGAGAACGACGTCGGCGTGGCTGCGGTGCCCGTCGAGGGTCCGGCACGCGTGCTGGTGGTGGAGGGGTCACCGGGCGAGGCGCGAACCGTGGGCCGCGCGCTGGAGGCGGGCGGGGTGCGCACCGACGTGGTCGACGTCGGAGCGCTGCCGGACGTGCAGCAGCTCGTCACCTACGCCGGCATCGTGCTCGTGAACGTCGACGCCCGCTCGTTCACCGGACCGCAGTTCGAGACGCTCGCGACGGCTGTGCGCGACCTCGGCCGCGGGCTGGTGACGATCGGCGGCGAGCGAAGCTACGGCGTCGGCGGATATCGGGGGTCGCCGCTCGAGGAGCTGCTGCCCGTCGTCAGCGAGATCAGTGACCCGAAGCGGCGCAAGACCGTGGCGCAGGTCCTGTCCATCGACGTCAGCGGTTCGATGGCGAACTGCCACTGCGACGAGGGCGAGCTGCCCGCCGGGCGGGCGGGAGGCGGGGTGAACAAGACCGACATCTCCCGCGCCGCGGCGGCGCGCACGATCGAGGCGCTGTCCGCCTCCGACGAGATCGGCATCCTGGCCTGGAACCAGTCGACGAAGTGGATCGTCGACCTCCAGCAGCTGCCGGCCGTCGAGGTGGTCGAGGAGGGACTCCGCCAGCTGAAGCCGGCCGGCAACACGAACCTCGGCGTCTCGCTCGACGAGGCCGCGCAGGCGCTGCGCGAGAGCCGTGCGGGGCTGAAGCACATCATCCTGTTCTCCGACGGGTTCACCGCGCTCGAGCTGATCGAGCAGGTGGCCGACCAGGCCGGTGAGCTGTACGAGGAGGAGGGCATCACCGTGTCGGTCGTCGCGACCGGCGAGGGGGCCGCACCGTCGCTCGAGGACATCGCGGTGCAGGGACACGGGCGGTACTACCCGGGCCGCGATCTGCAGCAGGTGCCGCAGGTGATCGCCGAGGAGGCGGTCATCGCGAGCCGTGACTTCATCACCGAGGGCAGCTTCCTGCCGGTGATCACCGCGGCGACACCGGTGACCGAGCCGCTCACCTCGGCGCCGCCGCTGCTCGGCTACGTCGCCACGACGGCCAAGGGCACCGCGAACACGTCGCTTCGGATCGGACCCGACGGCGACCCGCTCCTCGCGAGCTGGCAGGCGGGACTCGGGCGGGTGTCGAGCTGGACCAGCGACGCCTCTGCCGCGTGGTCGTCGTCGTGGGCCACCTGGGACGGGTACGTGGCGTTCTGGTCGTCGGTCGTGAAGGACACCTTCCCGGCGGGCGACCAGACCGGGGCCGTCACCGCATCGCTCGGCGACGGACGGCTCACGATCGAGGTGGCCGACGACGACACCTTCCCGGACGGCGCCACCGCGACGGCGATCGTGTCGGGTCCGGACGGCCAGCGCCTCGAGGTGCCGCTCGACCGCCTCGGCGGCGATCGTTTCGGGGCAGAGATCCCCGCCCCCCGCTCGGGTTCGTACGCCGTGGGCGTCACCGTGCGCGCGGGCGGGTCGGTGGTGCTGTCGTCGGCGGCGCTCGCCAACGAGAGCTACCCGGCCGAGTTCCGTCCCGGCCCGGCCGACCCGGCATTCCTCGCGCGGCTGTCCACGATCACCGGAGGCCGCGGTGAGATCGAACCCGTGCAGGCCTTCGACCGCGAGACGCTGCGGCGCGGCACACGTTCCATCGACCTGCGCGGCCCGTTCCTGCTGCTGGCCGCACTGCTGTTCCCGCTGGCGGTGCTGCTGTCGCGGCTCGCGCTGCGCCGGGCGATCGCCGGCGGGGCCACGGGCGCCGTGGAGGGCGCTCGTCGCAGCGGGCGCCGGCTGCGTGCGTCGCTACCCAAGCTCCTCCCACCCGACCCGGGCGAGTCGAGCGCTGCCGCACCCGCACCGGCCGAACCGCGGCCCGCCTCGACGCGACCCACCTCGACGCCGCCCACCTCGACGCCGCCCAGCTCGACTCGACCGGCCGACCCCCCGCCGACCCCCGGCCGCCCGCCCGCGGCACCCGCCAACGCGGCACCCCCGGCCGGGGCACCGCCGTCGACCACCACCGGGTCGTCGGTCAGCGAACTGCTGGAACGGAAGCGTCGCCGGGGGATGTCGTCGGAGCCGGCACCGCCACCGCCGGACGGTGGTGGCGTCGCCTGACCCGCGCGCTGCGGTCGAGCCACGCGAGCGCCGCTCCCGCGGTCGTCGACACCGCGCCGAGCCACACCAGCGGCACGAGCGGCTTGGTGCGCACCTCCAGCAGTGCGCGCCCGTCGTCGCGGGCCGTGAGCAGCGCCACCTGCACGTCACGCCACGGCCGGCTCACGAGCACGGTCTCGGCCAGCACCCCGCCACGTTCGGGGTGGGTGACCAGCGCAGGACCCCGCGACTCGCCTGCCACGGTGAGCCGCACGATCACCGCCGTGCTCCCGGGCATCGACCCGTCGGCGAGCTCGACGCCGTGGTTCGTCACCGTCGTGCCGGCGACCGCGAGCGTCTCGCCGGTCGCGATCCAGCGGTCCTCCCAGCGGTCGAACGACGAGCCGGCGGCACCGATCAGCAGCACCAGCATCCCCGCGTGCGCCAGCCAACCGCCACGCCGCACCCGCCGCCGGGCGCGCACGGCGAGCACCACCAGGGCCACGGCGGCGACCGCGGCGAAGGTCCCGAGCACGCGGGCGAAGTAGCGGCCCTCCAGCCGGGCGCCGTCGCCGTTGCCCGACGCGACGATCGGCGCGGCCGTGAAGACCACCACGACGGCGAGGCTCGCGCCGACGAGCAGCACCGGCGTGATGCGCCACGCGTCGAGCGGCCGAGACGGTGAACGCGGACTGCGACGGGCGAGGAGCAACTCGTCCGTCACGGCGACGACGAGCGCGGCGAGCGCGACCGCACCGAGCCACGCACCGATCGCGGCCGACTCGGCGAAGGAGTGCACCGAGGCGACGACGCCCGAGCGGGCCACCGCTGCGCCCGCGAGCGCGACCACGAACGGGAGGCGTCGCATCACGCGGGCACGACGACCGTCGCCCACCGCGCCGTGCACCCCGACGATCGCGGCGAGCCACACGGCGAGCGAGGTGTTCTCGACAGGGTCCCACGCCCAGTAGCCGCCCCATCCCTGCTCCAGATAGCTCCAGAAGCCGCCGAGCGCCATCGCCGCCGTGAGCAGGGCGACGGTGGCGAGCAGCCAGCGGTGGGCGTGTCGGCCGCTCACGAACGCCGGCACCGTGCACACCACGCCCAGGTAGAGCAGCGGCGGGTGCACCACCATCGCCCAGTGCCGCAGGATCGGAGTGAGCCCGAAGCCCTGCACGGCCGGCACGTCGAGGCGGGTGAACGGCCACGCCAGCGCGAGCCCCACCACGCCAACGGCACTCGCCACCGCCACCGTCGCGATCGGCACCGGACCCACCGCCTCCGCTCCACGCAGTTGACGGACGGCGATCGCCGCTGCGGTGGTGAGCATCGCGGTGAACAGCAGCAGCGACCCCTCCATCCCGCCCCACAGCGCCGTCACACGGAACCACCAGGCCTCGCCGACCAGCGTGTGCTCGGCGACCACCGCGAACCCCAGGTCGGTGCGCAGCAGCGCCCACACCAGACGGGCGACGAGCAGCCACCACAGCGCGGCGAGCACCACCGAACCGCGGCGGACACCGGTCTCGGCGACCGTCGACCACCTCGTCTGCGTGACCTGCGCATCGATCCCGTGATGCTCGCACACCCACCGACGCCCCGTGCCACGATGCAGGCGATGACCGAGCCGGACCACGAACCCCCCGCCGGCGCCGCCGTCGACGTCTGCGTCGTCGGCAGCACCAACCTCGACCTCGTCGCCACCACCGAGCGCCTCCCGGGTCCCGGCGAGACGGTGCTCGGCCGCGACTACGCCGAGCACCCCGGCGGCAAGGGGCTGAACCAGGCGGTCGCCTCGGCCCGGGCGGGTGCGCGGGTGGCGTTCGTGTCGGCCGTCGGCGACGACGACGCCGGTCGCCGGCTGCTGGGGGTGATGGCCGCCGACGGCGTCGACACCACCGGCGTGCGCGTCGTCGCCGGCACCCCCACGGGGCGAGCGCTCATCGGCGTGAGCGACGCGGGCGAGAACTCGATCATCGTGGTCCCCGGCGCGAACGCGTCGGTCGCGATCGACTCGCTCCCACCGTGCCGCGTGGTGCTCGCCCAGCTCGAGGTGCCGCTGCACACCGTGGAGGCGGCCTTCGTGCTCGCCCGCGCCGCCGGTGCGACCACCGTGCTGAACCCGGCACCGGCGCGGACGCTGCCGCCGTCGCTGCTCGGGCTGTGCGACGTGGTGGTGCCCAACGAGCACGAGGTGGAACTGCTCGGCGGTGTGCCGGCGCTGCTCGGCCTCGGCGTGCGGGCCGTGGTGGTGACGCTCGGGTCGGCCGGGGCGGTGCTGCACACGGCGGACGGCGCGACGCCGATCCCGCCGTTCCCCGTCGACCCGGTCGACACCACCGGCGCCGGCGACACGTTCTGCGGATGGC
>WLDE01000192.1 GCA_009704985.1 Actinomycetota bacterium
CCTCGTTCCAGCCCGCACCGATGCC
Source organism: Actinomycetota bacterium (assembly GCA_009704985.1). GTDB lineage: Bacteria > Actinomycetota > Acidimicrobiia > Acidimicrobiales > Ilumatobacteraceae > VFMC01. The sequence continues at coordinate 26 of WLDE01000192.1, forward strand.
CAACTCGAGCCGGCCACCGCTGGTGATGTCGAGGGTGCTCGCCATGTTCGCCAGCACGCCGGGGTGCCGGTACACCATGCCGGTCACGAGCACACCGCCGCGCAGCCGCTCGGTCTCGTGCAGGAGCGCGGTGAGGGTGATCCAGCCCTCGAGGCAGTCCTCGGTGGAGTCGCCGAACAGTGGGTAGAGGTGGTCGAAGGTCCAGCCCGACTCGAACACCTCGTGCGCGTCGGCGCGCTGCCACACCTCCAGCAGCCAGTTCCAGGTGGTCCGTTGCGGTGACGTGCTGATCGCGTGGCGCATGACCCCACCTTCGCGCATGCCACGCCCGCGCCCGGGCCGGTTGCTCGGTAACGGCCACGGGCCCCGAGGTGGACAGACTGCACGCATGAGCGACGCGAACCCGCACGTCAGCACCGACGACTTCCTCGCCATCGAGCGACTCCTGCACCGCTACGTCGACGCGGTGATCCACCGCAACGGCGTGCAGTGGGCCACGACGTGGGCCGACGACGCCACCTGGGACCTCGGCCGCGGCCGGCTCGTCCACGGCAAGGAGGAGATCGTCGCCCTCTGGTACCGGGCGATGCAGGGCATGCACGCCGTGGTGCAGGTGGTGCACAGCGGCGAGGTGCGCTACGGCGACACGACCGACACGGCGACCGGCCGGTGGTACATCAACGAGTGGTTCCGTCGTGCCGACGGCGCGAACGCGATGCTCCTCGCGCACTACGACGACGAGTACGTCAAGGTGGACGGCGAATGGCTGTTCTCGCGCCGGTTCCTGCAGAGCCACTACGGCGGCCCGCCGGACCTGAGCGCCGAGTTCACCAACCACCACGACGCGCTCGTCGAGCGCGGGGTGCCGAGCGACGTCTGACGCGCCCGCCGGCACGAGCCCACGAGCACCCGGAAGTGAGCACGTCATGAGCGCCTACGTCGATCGGGCCAACGGTGTCGAGCCGTCCGAGCTCCACGCCGAACTCCGCGCGTCCGGCTGTCCGGTGCACCGGGTCGACGACCACGACCCGCCGTTCTTCGCGCTCAGCCGGCACGCCGACGTGTTCGAGGCGCTGCGCGCTCCCCAGCAGTGGCGCAACGGCGACGGGCCCGGGGTGTTCGTGCAGCGCGGGGGCGTGCTCGGATCGGCCGACGATCCCGACCACCGACGCCAGCGCAGCGTGCTCCAGGACGAGTTCCGGCCGGCCCGGCTCGCCCAGCTCGAGCCGTTCGTGCTGCAGGTGATCGACGAGCTGTGGGCGCCGTTCCGCGAGCCCGGTGAGGGCGACGTCGTGCCGCTGCTGTCGTTCCCGCTCCCGGCACTGGTGATCGCCGAGCTGCTCGGCGTGCACGCGGAGGACCGCGACCGGTTCAAGCAGTGGGCGGAGGCCGTGGTCGCCGCGCTCGGCGGCGGCGACCTCGCCGCCTACGAGGACGCCACCGCGAACATCTGGCTCACCATCGACGGGCTCGTCGCCGAGCGCGAGGCCGCACTCGACGAGGGTCGCGAGCCGCCCGACGACGTGATCACCACGATGACGATCGCGAAGCGCGACGGCCGCCTGTCGCACACCGAGGTGCGCCGGCTCGGCCACCAACTCCTGGTCGCCGGACACGAGACCACCACGAGCCTGATCTCGCTCATGCTGTACCGGCTGGCCCAGCGGCCCGAGCTGCTGGCCGAGCTCCAGGCACGTCCCGAGCTGGTCGACCTCGCGGTCGAGGAGTTCCTGCGGTTCGACTCGCCGGTGCAGGGCCTGTTCCGGGCGGCGGCCGCCCCGTGCAGCCTCGGCGGCGTCGAGGTGCCCGAGGGCGCCAAGGTGCAACTGCTGTACGCCTCGGCGAACCGCGACCCGGCCGTGTGGGACGACCCGGACACCATCCGCTTCGACCGCGACCCGAGCCGGCTGCGGTCGCACCTGGCGTTCGGATGGGGTGTGCACCACTGCATCGGTGCGTCGCTCGCCCGGATGGAGGCGCGGATGGTGCTGCAGCGCATCGTCGCCGGCTTCGGGTCGATCGAGGTGGTCGAGACGCCGGTGCCGACGTCGCCGTTCCTCCTGCGCGGCTTCGACCACCTCGTGCTGCGCTGGACCCCGCGCCGCTGAGGCGCCGCCGCTCCGGATCGCGCCACCCGCCACCCGCCACCCGGCGTGGCGCCATTACTAACCGATCGGTAAGATTCCGCCTCGACCGGCTCGGGGGAGTCGGCCTCATCGGTGCCGCAGGGGGTGGCCCGAGAGTCGACGCCTCAGGGGGACCCGACCGTGGAACGGTGGATCACCGACACACAGAACAGCCAGCGCTTCCCGTACTACACCCGCGCCAACGCGGACGAGGTGGGGCCCGACCCGTTCAGCCCGCTGGGGTGGAGCATGGTGTGGATGCACGGGTGCAACCCCGGCGTCGCCAAGGGTTTCGCAGAGTTCGGCGTCGTCGACATCAGCGAGTACGACCTCACGCCCCTGCAGGTGTTCGGCAACCGCGGCGGGTACTTCTACAACCCGCTGTCGCTCAGCCGCCTCATGGGCGAGCGCATGCCCGGTGCCACGCCCGAGGCGATCGACCAGGCGTACTTCGGCGACCACCCCGGCGTGCCGCCGCACGAGCCGCACCCCGACGACGTCAACGAGGCGCAGTCCGCCAAGCTCGCGGAGACGATGGGCTGGGTGATGACCACGCCCACCTTCCCGCGCCAGCACGCCGCATCCGACCTCGCCCGCGAGCAGGTTCGCAACCGACCCGACTTCACGACGCTGTCGAACGAGGAGCTCGTCGCGTTCGCCCGCGCCGTCACCGCCAAGGTGGAGGAGGTCTGGATCCCGTACTGCATGGTGTGCCTCGGCGCATCGCTGCCGCCCGGTGCGGTGCAGGCGATCTGCGCGGCGATCGGTCGCAGCGAGGACGCCGTGAAGGTGCTCGCCGCGGTCGGCAACGTCGAGTCCGCCGAGGCGTCGTTCCTCATGTGGGACCTGAGCCGCCTGGTGAAGAACTCGCCCGAGCTCACCGCCGCCTTCGACGCCGGTGTCGACGGCGTCCTCGACCGCATCGCCGCCGCCGGTCCCTCGGGTCAGGAGTTCCTCGGACACTGGACCACGCTGCTCGCCGAGCACGGCCACCGCGCCCCCAACGAGTGGGACATCCGCCCCGACTCGTGGACCACGCGCCCGAGCATCCCGCTCGGCATGATCGACCGCCTGCGCCACCAGACCGACGAGCGCTCGCCGCACCTCGCCAAGTCGAACGCGGCCGCCGAGCGCGAGCGGCTCGCCGCCGACCTGCTCGCCGCGGTGGAGGGCGACGCCGAGACGCACGGCACGCTCACCGTCGCGCTGTCGGCCGCCGCCAACTGGTTCGCCTGGCGCGAGCAGGGCAAGTACGCCTGCATCCGCCTCATCCACGAGGTGAAGCTGTCGATGTACGAGCTCGGCCGCCGCATGGTCGACGCCGGCGTGATCACCGACCAGCGCCAGATCTTCAACCTGCTCGACGAGGAGCTCGACGACTTCCTCGCCGACCCGACGACGTACGCCGGCACGATCGCCGAGCGCGAGGCCGGGTTCCGGGCGCTCTACGAGCTCGAGCCGCCGTACATCGTCGGCAACGGCCGCGGCGACGAGCCGATCAGCACCTGGCCGAAGCGCAACGCGTCGGACGTGCCGAAGGCCAAGGCCGGCGACGTGCTGCAGGGTGGCCCCGGCGCGCCGGGTGTGATCACCGGTCGCGCCCGGATCGTGCTCGACCCGATGGAGGCGCCCGACATGGAGCTCACCGACATCATGGTCGCGCCCACCACCGATCCCGCCTGGGCGCCGCTGTTCCTGTCGGTCGGCGGCATCGTGGTGAACGTCGGCGCGGTGGGCAGCCACGCGGCCATCGTGAGCCGCGAGCTCGGTGTGCCCTGCGCCGTGTCGGTGGTGCAGGCCACGGCCCGTATCCCCGAGGGTGCACTCATCTCGATCGACGGGTCCACCGGCACGGTCACCGTGCTCGAGGTGCCCTGACGATCGCGATCCCGGCAGCTCCTCCCTCGGAGACCGGCCGCCGCTCGACCCCCGGGTCGGGTGGCGGCCGGTGCCGCGTCCGGGCCGTCGTCGAGAAGCGTCCCGTGTGCCGGGCGCGCGTCGCTCAGCCGCGGGCGGTGGCGAGCACGTGCCGCATCGCGTCCGCGCCGATGCGGGCGGCCGCGTCGACCGGGCCGGCCCACAGCTCGGCCGAGCACAGCTCCACCCCGATCGGCGCCCGCGACCCGGCGGCATCGAGGATCCGGATCATGTCGGCGAGGTCGAACTCGCCCTCGCCGGGCGGCACGCGGTTCGCGAGGCAGTCGGTGTAGTAGTCGGGCTCCTGCGGGGCGATCGTGCCGTCGTTGAACTGGGTCGACACCACCCTGTCGCCCGGGATCGCCCGCAGGTGGTCGAGGTCGTTCGTCGACCGGGTGAAGTGCCACGAGTCGACGCACAGCCCACCGTTGGGCCGATCGGCGTCCAGCACGATCCGCAGGGCCGTCGGCGCATCGCAGATGTTGGTCATGCTCGGCACCCACTCCAGACCGACGAGCAGTCCGTGATCCGCGGCGCGGTCGCACAGCGCGGCGAAGCCCGTCGCCGCGTCGTCGAGCGGGCCGGACGCGTCCCCGATCACCTGCACGTACCGGCAGCCCCAGTGGTCGGCCATCGAGAAGGCGAGCGCCTCCTGCTGCCGGTACGCGTCGGTGATCGCGCCCGGCACGGCCCAGCCGCGCAGGGTCTCGATGTTCGCCACCACGAGCCCGGTCTCGTCGAGGGCGGCGTCGACCGCCTCGAGCGCCGCCGGGTCGTTCGCGAGCGAGGCCCACTGGCCGAGGAACATGCCGATCGCGGCGTACCCGGCGGCGGCCGCGGCGTGCACCTTGGCCACCGGATCGTCCGCACGTGGACGGCTGAAGTGGTCCCACACGAGGTCGTCCGGGCCGAGGTCGCGAGCCGAGCGGGTCATCGCGCCAGTGTGGTGCACCGCAGGGCGTGCACCCGGGTCGGACCGTCGGCGGTGGGAGTTCTAACGTGGAGACCATGACGGATCTCCGTGACGTCCCCGTCCCACGACCGGGCTCGGCGCGCGCCCCGGGCCCCACGCTGCACGAGCAGCTGCTGGCCGATCCGACGCCGCCACCGTGGCCGCTGCTCGAGCAGGCGCCGGTGTTCTACGGCGACGCCGACATCCCGTACACCGTCTACACGTCGGAGGCCTACGCCCAGGCCGAGTACGACCACATGTGGTCGCGGACGTGGCAGTGGGCCTGCCACGTCGACCACATCCCCGAGCCCGGCGACTACCACGTCTACGACGTCGGCCCGCACTCGGCGATCGTCGTGCGCACCACGGACGGCTCGATCAAGGCGTACTACAACGCCTGCATGCACCGCGGCACGCAGCTGCGCGGTGCCGGGACGTGCGGGTTCGCCACCCAGTTCCGCTGCCCGTTCCACGGATGGACGTGGTCGCTCGACGGCGAGCTGGTGGACCTTCCCGACCGCTGGGACTTCCCGCACGTGGGCGACGACACGCACCGGCTGCCCGAGCTCGCCGTCGACACCTTCGCCGGCTTCGTGTGGGTGAACTTCGACCCGGCCGCCGAACCGCTGCGCGACTACCTCGGTGTGCTGCCCGCGCACTTCGCCGAGTTCGACATCGAGGATCGGTACATCGAGGCCCACCTCCGCAAGCGCCTGCCCGCCAACTGGAAGGCGGCGGCCGAGGCGTTCCTCGAGGCGTACCACGTGCGCGAGACCCACGCGACCGGCCAGCTCGGCGACGAGGTCACCACGCAGTACGACGTGTTCGAGCCGAACGTCAGCCGGTTCATCCACACCACCGGGCTCGACAGCCCGCAGCGCCCGGTGCCCCGGACGGAGGAGCAGATCCTCGCCCACCTCACCCGCAACCTGCGCCGCGGGATGGAGCCGCTGCAGCTGCCCGAGGGCATGCGCGCCCGCGACTTCTACGCGCGGTACGTCCAGGAGCAGCTCGGCCAGGCGTACGGCCGCGACTTCTCGCACCTCAGCCAGTCGATGACGCTCGACTCGATCGAGTACTTCGTGTTCCCGAACGCGTTCTTCTTCCCGGGGCTGCAGCTCGGGATGGTGTACCGGTTCCGCCCCGACCCCACCTCGATCGACCACTGCTCCTTCGACCTGCTGATGCTGCGGCCCCGGCCGCTGGAGGGCGACGCGCCCCCGCCGCCCACGCCGGTCGAGCTCGACGTCGATGACAGCTACACCCTGGTCGCCGCGTTCGGCGGGCTCGGCAAGGTGTACGACGAGGACACCTCGAACATGGCGGCGCAGACCCGTGGGTTCCGCTCCAGCCGCAAGCGGGGCCAGACGCTCGGCAACTACCAGGAGGTGCGCGCCCGCCACCTGCAGAAGCGGGTGCGCGAGTACGTGGAGGCCGGCGGGGGCAGCGCGCCCACCTGACCCGGCGACGAGCGACGCGGTCGCCAGGGCCGCTCACCTCTCATCGCGACGTGGGGTCAGTCGAACACCGGGTCGGGGGTGCCGTCGCGGCCGCTCGGCACGTACGCCCCCTGCATCGGGTCGCCCATCGGGGAGATGTCGGTCCAGTCGACGCGCAGCTGGCGACGGGCGATGCGCCAGTCGCCGTCGCGACACTCGAAGGTGTCGACGTAGCGACCGTTGAACGTCACGAGCGTGCGGCCGCCCTCGTGCTCCATCACGTGGTAGGCGAGCACGTAGGTCTCCGCGAGCGCACGGTCGCCGTCGACCTCGATGGTCGTGTTGCTCATGCGGTGCTGGGTGGCGACGAACCGGGTGCGCAGCGACTCCAGCACGCGCGGCACGAACACCTCGATGGTCGTCGCCTCCGCGCTGCCGTAGCCCTCGAGGATCGCCCCCGGATGGAACGCCGACTCCAGCGACGGCACGTGCAGGCGGTCGATGCCGCGGCAGTAGCGGAGGAGCGCGTCCTCGATCGCGGCGCGTGCGCCGAGCTCGGTCGTGTCGACGTTGGTGCTCATGGGGCGCCACCGTACCCAGTCGCCCACGGGGGATTCGGGCCGGGCGAGACAGGCCGGGCGAGACAGGCCGGGCGATTCGTGGGACCTGGACGCCCCCTCGTACGATCCGGCCGCATGTCCGACGACGTCGTGGAACTCGGTGATCTGTCCGACCTGCGCGACGGCCAGTTCCGCGTCTTCCCCGAGCTCGGCACGCACGGCGTGATGGTGTGCCGCGTGGCGGGCGTGCTCCACGCGATCGACGACAACTGCTCGCACCGCGACACCCCGCTGTCGCAGGGCCGGTTGCGTGGGGCGCTCATCACCTGCCCGCTGCACGGCGCGCAGTTCGACGTCCGCACCGGTGCGCAGCAGGGTCCGCCCGCCACGATGCCCGTGGCGTGCCACGCGGTCGAGGAGGTCCCGTCCGCGGACGGCACGGCGGTGCGACTGCGCCTCAGCCGGTCGGTCTGACGACGCCGATCGGCGTCAGCGGATCCGCGCCGGCGAGCACCGCCAGCGCGTTGCGAGCGGCGAGCGTGGCCATCGCCGTGCGCGTCTCCACGGTGGCCGACCCGAGGTGGGGCAGCAGCACCACGTCGTCGCGGCCGAGCAGACCCGGGTGCACGGCCGGCTCGTGCTCGAACACGTCGAGCCCGGCTCCTGCGATCTCGCCCCGCTCCAGGGCGTCGACGAGCGCCGCTTCGTCCACCACCGTGCCCCGCGCCGTGTTCACCAGGAACGCCGTCGGCCGCATCGACGCCAGCTGCGCGGCGCCGATCAGGTGGTGCGTCTCGGGAGTGGCCGGGCAGTGGAGCGACACCACGTCGCTCGTGGCGAGGAGCTCGTCGAGCGGGAGGCGCACGGCGCCCAGCTCGGACGCGACGGCCGGGTCGACCGGACGCCGGTTCGCGTAGGCGACCGTCATCCCGAACGCCCGCGCCCGGCGGGCGAGCGCCGTGCCGATCTGCCCCATGCCGACGACCCCGAGGCGCGCGCCCTGCAGGCCGGTGCCGAGCATCATGAACATGCCCCAGCGCCACGGCTCGCCCGACCGGATCAGGCGTTCCCCCTCGGCGAGCCGCCGGGTCGTCATCAGCACCAGCGCCATCGCGAGGTCGGCCGTCGCGTCGGTGAGCACGCCCGGGGTGTTGGTCGCGACCACACCGCGGCGGTGGCAGGCCGCGACGTCGATGTTGTCGTACCCCACCGCGACGTTGGCCACGGCGCGGAGCTGCGGTCCGGCGGCGTCGAGCAGCTCGTCGTCGATGCGGGCCGTCAGCAGCGACACCACGGCGTGTGCCCCGGCCACGCGCCGGAGCAGCTCGTCGCGCGGGATCGGCGTGTCGTCCGTCCAGACGTCGACGTGGTGGCCGGCCCCGACCAGCAGGTCGACACCCGCCTGCGGGATCCGGCCCGTCACCACGACCCGGGCGGTGACGGCGGGAACGACCGCACCGGTCACGGGCCGACCTCGACGGACGCATCCACCTCGACGACGGCCTCGATCTCCACGCAGATGTCGAAGGGCAGCTCGGCCACCCCCACGGCGGAGCGGGCGGCGCGACCGGCCTCGCCGAACACCTCGACGAACAGCTCGGAGCAGCCGTCGACCACGGTGGGCATCCGGTGGAAGCCCGGTGCGGCGTTCACCATGCCCAGCAGCTTCACCACGCGCACCACCCGGTCGAGCGACCCGACCTCGTCGCGGAGCCGGGCGAGCAGCTGCAGACCCGTCAGTCGTGCCGCTGCGCGGGCGTCCTCGATCGACACGGTGCCGCCCTGCTCGGTGCCCACCTTGCCGGTCACGTACGTGCCGTCGGGGCGCGCCGGGCCGCACCCGGAGAGGTACACGAGCGATCCGGAGGTCACCGCCGGTGCGTACATCCCGGCCGGCGGCCCCGCCGCCGGCAGCTCGATCCCCAGCTCGGTCAGTCGTGCCGCTGCCCCCATGCGCGCCATGCTGCCCTCCGGGCGACCGGCCTGTCGAGACACGAGGTGACCGCACGGGGGTTTTCCCCGGGGGAGTGGCTACACTCCCGACGTTCTTTGACAACCCACTGGATCCCGAGCAACGGAGATTTCTCATGAGCAAGGCGAAGTTCGAGCGTACGAAGCCGCACGTCAACATCGGCACGATGGGTCATATCGACCATGGCAAGACCACCCTCACGGCAGCGATCTCCAAGACGCTGGCGGATCGTGGGTTGGCGCAGTACACGCCGTTCGATCAGA
>WLDE01000193.1 GCA_009704985.1 Actinomycetota bacterium
AGCTACGACCAGCTCGCCCGCTCGCTGTCGACACCGGTCGAACTGGATCACGGCCGGACTCGTCGTCACGCCTCTCGCGCGCAGCGTCGTGCGCTCCGGGCGATGTACCGCAGGTGTGCGATCCCGGGGTGTGATCGGCATGTGTCGCTCACCGAACCCCACCACCTCCGGTTCTGGGAACACGGTGGCGGCACCGACCTGTCCAACCTGTTGCCGTTGTGCAAACACCACCACGACCGCCTCCACGCGGAGCAGTGGGACGTCGAGATGGCACCCGACCGGTCACTGATCATCCGACGCGGTGGGGAGGTGATCATGACCACCGGACCCCCCACCACCCAGTGGGCCTGACCCGCCCGCCAGTCCACCGTCCGTCCCCGCCCGCAGCCGGCCGATCACCGGCACGGGCCCGAACCCAGGCGCGCACCCCGTCGACCACGACGGCCGGGGCTTCACCACCACAGCGTGGCTGCGCACCGCAGGCCCTTTGACAACCGAAGAACCGGCCGCCGGACCGCTCGCGGTCACCCGCCTCGCGCGGCGCGAGCCTCGTCCTGGAGGCGACCGCCCTCCTCGAGGGCGGCGAACCGCCGGGCCACCTCCTCGTGCACGAGGCCGCACCAGCGGGGTGCGTCGATGTCGCCTGACGCTGCGTGGTGGTGGTCGAGCAGCGTGCTGAGGTCGAGGAGTTCCGTCGGGGTCGGGTCGCTGAGGTTCATGACCACAGCGTCCCTCGGCCGGCGAGATCGCACCTGAGCAATCGGTCCTCAACCGGTGGACGGGAGCCACGGCTCTTCCCGCAGCGTGGCCGCTGGGCCAGAATGGGCGCATGAGCACGCACGACCTGGTCATCCGCAACGCCACGGTGGTCGACGGCACGGGGGCGCCGGCCCGCGTGGCCGACGTCGCCGTCTCGGGCGACCGCATCACCGAGGTGGGGGTGGTCGACGGCCGCGGCCACCGCGAGATCGACGCGGACGGGCTGACCGTGACGCCGGGGTTCATCGACGTCCACACCCACTTCGACGGCCAGGCCACCTGGGATCCGGTGCTCGCCCCGAGCAGCATCCACGGTGTCACGTCGATCGTGATGGGCAACTGCGGCGTCGGGTTCGCACCGGCGCGGCCCACCCCCGAGCACCACGACTGGCTGATCGGCATGCTGGAGGGCGTCGAGGACATCCCCGGCACCGCCCTCGCCGAGGGGCTCACGTGGGACTGGGAGAGCTTCACCGACTACCTCGACGCGCTGGGCCGTCGCCGCTACGCGATCGACGTCGCCACCCAGGTCGCGCACGCACCGCTGCGGGCCTACGCGATGGGCGAGCGCGGGGCCGACCCGCTCGAGGTTCCCACGGCCGAGGAACTCGCGGAGATGGCCGTCCAGGTGCGCGCCGGCATCGAGGCGGGAGCCCTCGGGTTCACCACGAGCCGCACCTACATCCACCGCACGCGCGACGGTGCACCGCTCGGCACCCGCTACAGCTCGATCGACGAGCTCACCGCGCTGGTGACGGCGATGGCCGAGACCGGTCGTGGCGTGGTGCAGCTCATCAGCGACGCGTACCAGTCGCCCGACGTGGACTTCACCAAGGCCGAGATGGCCACGATGCGGGCCCTCGTCGAGGCGACCGGTCGCCCGCTCAGCATGACCGTGCAGCAGCCCGAGCCACTGCCCGATCGCTGGCGCGAGATGGCCTCGTGGGTGGACGAGTGCGTGGCCGCCGGCCTGCCGATGAAGACCCAGGTGTCGGCTCGCCCGATCGGCGTGCTGCAGGGTCTCACCGCGTCACTCAACCCGCTCGTGCTGTGCGCGAGCTTCCAGGAGATCGCCCGCCTGCCGCTCGCCGAGCAGGTGGTCGCGCTGCGCGACCCCGAGCGTCGGGCCCGCATCGTGGCCGAGCATGCCGCCCGCCAGATCGACGGGATGCTGTTCGAGATCACCCACGGCTTCCACAAGCTGTTCCCGATGGGCGACCCGGTCGACTACGAGCCGGCACCGGAGACGTCGATCGCCGGCATCGCCGCCGCCACCGGCCGCAACCCGGTGGAGGTCGTGCTCGACCTGCTCGTCGAGCGCGACGGCAACCAGCTGCTCTACATGCCGCTGTTCAACTTTGCGAAGGGCAATCTCGACGACGTGCGCGAGATGCTGCTCGCGCCGAACTCGCTGCTCGGGCTCAGCGACGCCGGGGCGCACTGCGGAGCGATCAGCGACGCCAGCATGACCACCACGGCGCTCGCGCTGTGGACCCGCGACCGTCGCCGCGACCCGCTGCCCGTCGAGCTGATGGTGCACCACCTCACCCAGCGCGGCGCGCAGCACGTCGGCTGGTTCGACCGCGGGGTGGTCGCCCCGGGTCACCTCGCCGACCTCAACGTGATCGACATGGCGACCCTCGGTGCACACCCGCCGCACATCGTGCGCGACCTGCCCGCGGGCGGGCGCCGGCTGATGCAGACCGCGTCGGGCTACCGCCACACGTTCAAGTCGGGTGTGGAGACCTTCGTCGACGGCGAGCACACCGGCGCGCTGCCGGGTGCGCTCGTGCGCGGCGTGCAGCCCGCACCTCGCTGACCACCCGCGCCCGTCAGGCGCCGACCACCACCACGGCGTCGGACGCCCCGGCGCGCTGGTGCGTGACACGCACGCGCACCTCGGTGCCCGGAGCGGCGCGCACGACCCAGGTCGCGAGCGCACGATCGGGGGTGCCGTCCACGCGGTCCCGGAACCGGGCGCCCGAGCGTCCCTCCAGCTGCCCCAGCTCCAGGCGGGCCGGGCCGCCCACCACCTCGGCGCCCTCCAGCGTGCCCACCACCGGCAGCACGAGGTGCTCGGCCCGCGCCTTGGCGCTGACGTCGGTCGGCAGCCAGCCGGTGTTGGCGACGCCGACCTCGATCCGCCAGGTGTCGCCGCCGAGGGCGACGCAGCGGGTGTGGATCACCTCGAGCTCGGGCGCGGCGAGCGCCTGGAACACGGCGAACTCGGCGTGCGGGCGCACCTCCTGCGCCAGCCGCGCGAGCGGCGGGTTGGTCCAGGTGCACATCTCGTCCCACCCGCCGAGCTCCACCGGGCCGAGCTGCGGGTGGTCGTACGGGTACCAGTCGACGTGCATCTCGGGGTGGTGCTCGTCGGACCAGCGCAGCACGGCGAGCTCCTCGTCGGGCGTGGGGCCGACGTACCAGAAGTGCGTCGACTGCTTGGTGCCGGTCGCGGCGTGGATCACGTCCCAGAACTCGGTGGTCCAGCCGTAGATGCCGAGGTGTTCGTACACCCAGTCGTCGGCGGCACCGCTCATCGTGACCTTCTTGTCCCAGGTGAAGTCCTCGAACACCGAGTGCACCGGGTAGCCGGTGAGCGCCGCGCCACGCTCGCCGAGCTGGGTCCAGGTCCACAGGTCCATCGGCGGCAACGTGCTGTCGCTCGCCACGCTCGACGGCCGCAGCAGCACGCCACCGCTGGTGTGGAACGCGTTGTAGCCGCAGATGTTGGGGCGGGCCACCATCGCCCGCACCAGCGCGTCGATCTCGGGCTCGCTCAGCGGGTGGTCGCCGCTGCCGCGCACCGAGGTGCCCCAACCCGCCGGGAAGTTGCGGTTCATGTCCAGCCCTTCGGGCGGTGCCGGGGTGGGAACCGTGAAGCCGTCGTGGTCCACCAGCTCGCCCTCGGCGAGGAGCCGGTAGCGCGCCACACCGGGCGCCGTGCCCTCCACCGGCACGGGCACCATCAGGCGCGGGTCGGCGTCGCTCACCATCCAGGCGCCGTTGGGGTCCGCGATGCGCATCGACAGCACGCGTCCGTCGCCGTCGATGTCGCGCTGGTGGAGGCCGGGCGCCCGGTGGGCGTCGCGCCACGGCCACGCGCGCACGCTGCTGCGGCGGTAGCGGGGCGAGTCGGCCAGCGCCCACTCCACCCCGTCGGGGTTCACGCGCGGCACCACGTAGAAGGTGCGGGTGCGCAGCGCTCGGGAGACGGTGTCGTCCGTGCCGAAGCCCGACACGAGGTGCTGGATCAGCCACAGCGCCGCGACGCCGGCGGTCACCTCGACGGAGTGGATGTTCGCGTCCACCCAGTGCGCCGGCTTGGTGTCGTGCGCACCGGTGGACGCATCGGTGAGCGTGGCGATCCAGAGCTCGCGGCCCTCGTGCGAGCGACCGTACGACTCGACGGTCATCAGCGCCGGATGCGCGGCAGCGGTGTCGTGGAGCCAGCGGGTGAGCTCGTCGTGGCGGAGGTACCGGTCGAAGCCGTAGGTCATGGATCCGACGCTACCGAGCGCCGCAGCGCCGGGTCGCAGGTCGTCGTCGAGACACCGACGGCTCGCGACACCAGGTCAGAACGCGATGACCGCGGGCTCGTAGTCGGCCGGCGGCCGGAAGCCGAGCAGCTCGAGCAGTGTGGCCGCCACGTTCGCGAGACCGGCGCCGTCGGGTCGGGCGATGCGGTACTCGCCGTGCCAGGCGGCGTCGTGCACCACGAACGGCACGGGGTTGAGCGTGTGCGACGTCTTCGGCACGCGGACGCCGTCGGTCTCGGTGAACATGATGTCGGCGTTGCCGTGGTCGGCGGTGTACACGAGGATCCCGCCGAGCTCGTCGACCACGGCGATCAGCCGAGCCATGCACTCGTCGATCACCTCCATCGCCTCGATCGTGGCGTGCAGGTGGCCGGTGTGGCCCACCATGTCGCCCGAGGGGAAGTTGAGCCGGCCGAAGCGGAACTCGCCCGAGCGCAGCAGCTCGATCGTGCGGTCGGTGATCTCGCGCACCTTCATCGCCGGGGTGGTGTCGAACGGGACGTTGTCGCTCGGGATCTCGACGTAGGTCTCGAGCGACGGGTCGATGTAGCCCGAGCGGTTGCCGTTCCAGAAGTAGGTGACGTGGCCGTACTTCTGGGTCTCGCTGATCGCGAAGCTGCGCACGCCCTCGGCGCACAGGTACTCGCTGATCGTGCGCTCGATGACCGGTGGGTTCACCAGGTAGTGCTTCGGCACGAGGGCGTCGCCGTCGTACTGCAGCATCCCGCAGAAGAACACCTGCGGGTGCGGCGCGACGGCGTCGCGGTCGAACCTCGAGAAGTCGGGGTCCTCGTACGCCTGCGAGATCTCGATCGCCCGGTCGCCGCGGAAGTTGTAGAGCACCACCGCGTCGCCGTCGTGCATCGTGCCCACCGGCACGCCGGCGTCGTCGACGATCACGAACGACGCCAGGTACTGGTCGCCGAGGTCGCTCTCGGCGTACATCGTCTCGACCGCCTCGGCGGCCGAGGTGAACGGGCGCCCCACGCCGTGGGTGTGGCACTCGTAGCCCCGCTGCACCATCGGCCAGTCGGCGCCGTAGCGATCCATGGTGATCGTCATCCGGCCACCCCCGCTCGCGATGCGGAAGTCCACGCTGCGCGCCGCGCCGTGCTCGTTGATCTTCTGCAGCACCTGCTCCGTCTGGGCGAGGTAGTCGAGCGCGGACCGCGCCGGCACGTCGCGACCGTCGAGCAGCACGTGCACGCGGGCGCGGGTGACGCCGTCCTCGGCCGCCCGTTCGAGCATCTGGTACAGGTGGTCGTTGTGCGAGTGCACGTTGCCGTCGGAGTGCAACCCCAGGAAGTGCAGCGTGTGCTCGCGGCCGTGTTCGATCGCGGTGCGCCACACCTCGGTGGCGTACAGCGCGCCGGAGGCGAGCGCGCGGTTGACGAGCTTCGCGCCCTGGGCGAACACACGACCGGCGCCGAGGGCGTTGTGGCCCACTTCGCTGTTGCCCATGTCGTCGTCGGACGGCAACCCCACCGCAGGGCCGTGCGCGAGCAGCGACGTGGACAGCGGTGACGCGAGGAGGGCGTCGAGCGTGGGGGTGCTCGCCTCGGTGACGGCGTTGGACGGCCCGGGGGGCGCGATGCCGACGCCGTCGGCGATGACGAGCAGCAGCGGTCCGGGACGGCCGCCGAAGGCCGGGTTCGGCTCGAGTCCGAGCGCAGGGGCGGGGGCGGAGGCGCCTGCCGGGGGAACGGTCACGTGTCCAGTCTACGAGCGGGTCCCGGTCCGGTCTCCGGCGCCTGCGGGTGGATCGGACACCCCCGCCACCACGCGTGTCCACGTCGTCACGCAGCTGTTCACGAGCGGTCTATGCTCCCGCACCATGGCAAGCAAGAAGGCGTACATCGACCACCTGCGCAACATCCCGCTGTTCGCGAGCTGCTCGCAGAAGGACCTCGAGAAGATCGCCAAGGCCGGTGACGAGGTCACCATGCCGGCGGGATCCCTCATCGTCGACCAGGGCCAGACCGGCCGTGAAGCCTTCGTCGTGCTGTCCGGCACGGTGCTGGTGAAGCGCAACGGCAAGAAGGTCGCCACGCTCGGCCCGGGCACGATCGTGGGCGAGCTGTCGCTGCTGGATCACGGGCCCCGCACCGCCACGGTGGTGTGCGAGACCGACTGCACGTTCCTGCTGCTCAGCCAGCGCACGTTCCTCGGGGTGGTCGACGACGTTCCAGCGCTCGCGCACAAGCTGCTCGCCTCGCTGGCCACGCGCATCCGCGACCTCGACCGCCAGTACTTCGGCTGAGCGAGCCTGCGAGCGAGGCCCACCGCGACCGGCTGAGCGAGCCTGCGAGCGAGGCCCACCGCGACCGGCTGAGCGAGCCTGCGAGCGAGGCCCACCGCGACCGGCTGAGCGAGCCTGCGAGCGAGACCCACCGCGACCGGCTGATCTCCGGCTGATCTCCGGCTCCCCGTGGGTCGGGCGGTGGTGCTCGGACCGTCGTCACAGGTCGCCAGCGGAGGAGGAGCCCGCCGCCGCGGCGAACTACAGTTCGCGACGCCATGAGTACGCACTCGTCATCCGCCCCGGTCGCCACCGACCAGGGACCCAAGCGCCTCAAGCCGCATCAGCTGGTCATCGGGATCGGCATCGGCATGGGCGTGTTCATCCTCGCCTCCGGTGTGCTGCCGCTCGTCACGGGTTGGTACAACGACAACGCCGTGCACCGCGAGGTGTTCGGGAACATCCCGGGGCCGCTGAAGATCGCGTTCTACACCGTGATGCCGGCGATGATCGTGTGGGGCGCGTTCGTCTTCGCCGATCGGGTGAAGAACTGGGAGCGCGGTGTGTCGGACCGGCGTCGCACGACGCCGAAGAACGTGAAGCGCCGGCTGGGCGACTTCCGCGCCGGTGTGTACATGCAGACCCTGCTGCGCGATTCGGCGGCGGGCCTGATGCACTCGCTCATCTACTTCGGCTTCCTCGGGCTGCTCGGCATCACCACCACGCTCGAGGTGGACCACCAGCTGCCGGAGAGCCTGAAGTTCCTCCACGGCGACGTGTACCGCGCGTACGCATTCATGGGTGACCTGTTCGGTGTGGTGTTCATGACGGGGGTCATCTGGGCGATCGTGCGTCGATACGTGCAGCGTCCGTACCGCATCCGGATCAAGTCGAAGCCGGAACACGCGCTGATCCTGGGGGTGTTCTTCCTGCTGGGTCTGACCGGGTTCGGCGCGGAGGGCTTCCGGATCGCCGAGGAGGGCATGCCGGACTACGAGAAGTTCAGCTTCGTGGGGTACCCGATTGCGACGCTGTTCGACGGGTTGGATCAGGGGACCCTCGAGCTGTGGCACCAGATCTGGTGGGTGGCGCACTGGGTGAGCTTCCTGGCGTTCCTGGCGATCCTGCCGGTCACGATGCTGCGGCACATGTTCACGTCGCCGCTCAACATGTACCTGAAGGATCGTGAGCGCCCCAAGGGTGCGATGCGTGCGATGCCGAACCTCACGGAGACCTCGCTGGAGACCTTCGGTGCGTCGGTGGTGGAGGACTTCACCTGGAAGCAGTTGCTCGACACGGATGCCTGCACGATGTGCGGTCGGTGCACGAGCGTGTGCCCGGCGCACGCGACCGGCAAGCCGCTGGATCCGCGCGAGATCGTGTTGAAGACCGGCGAGGTGATGGCCGCGTCGGCGACGCATGCCAAGGTGTCCCCGCCGTTGGGCGTGGTGCCGGAGATCACGATCTCGTCGAACTCGTTGTTCGAGCGGATCACCGCCGAGGAGGTGTGGAGCTGCACGAGCTGCAAGGCCTGTGACGAGATCTGCCCGGTGAACATCGAGATCCTCGACAAGATCCTGGACATGCGGCGGTACCTGTCGCTGATGGAGTCGAACTTCCCCGCGGAGCTCGGCAACGCGTACCGGGCGATGGAGAACCAGGGCAACCCGTGGGGCATGAACCAGGGTGAGCGTGCCGATTGGGCCAAGGGGCTCGACGAGGTCACGATCCTCGATCCGGGCGAGCCGATCACCGCCGAGTACCTGTACTGGGTGGGCTGCGCCGGGTCGTTCGACGACAAGAACAAGAAGGTCACCCAGGCCATGGCCAAGCTCCTCGGCCGTGCCGGGATCGACGTCGCGATCCTGGGCCCGTCGGAGATGTGCACCGGTGACTCGGCCCGCCGGTCGGGCAACGAGTACCTGTTCCAGATGCTCGCGATGCCGAACATCGAGATGCTCGACGGCATGGGCGTCAAGAAGATCATCACCCAGTGCCCGCACTGCTTCAACACGCTGCGCAACGAGTACCCGCAGCTCGGCGGCAACTACGAGGTGATCCACCACACCCAGCTGCTCGAACAGCTCATCGACTCCGGCACGCTCGACGTGAGCCAGGCCACGCTCGAGGAGCGCATCACCTACCACGACAGCTGCTACCTCGGTCGCCACAACGACGTCTACCTCGCCCCGCGCAAGGTGGTCGGGTCGATCAAGGGCATCGAGATCGTCGAGATGCAGCGCAACGGCACCAAGGGCATGTGCTGCGGCGCCGGCGGCGCCCGCATGTGGATGGAGGAGTCCATCGGCACGAAGGTCAACGACGAACGTGCCGCCGAAGCACTCTCCACCGGCGCCACCCGAGTCGCGACCGCCTGCCCGTTCTGCTACATCATGCTCGACGACGGCGTGAAGGCAGCCGGCGCCGACGACGACCAGGTCAAGGTCGCCGACATCGCCATCCACCTCCTCGAGGCGATCGAGGCCGGCGAGCGCAAGCTCGGCGAGCCGCCCCTGCCCGACGTGGCCACGCCGACGCCGGTCGCGGGCGAGTGACCGAGACCTGACGAGACCTGACGAGACCTGACGAGACCTGACGAGACCTGACGAGACCTGACGAGACCTGACGAGACCTGACGACGATGGGCCGGCCCGTGAGGGCCGGCCCATCGTCGCGTCCGGGGACCTGCGGGCGGTCAGGTCCCCGAGCGC